>JAJFFZ010000059.1 GCA_021776395.1 Hyphococcus sp.
TAACCTTTGACCATATCGCCGCCCATATAGGCCGGGGCCGGGGCGAATGCATCCCCTTTCGGGCCAGACTTGCCTCAAGCGGCTAATTTTACAAATTGGAAAGGATTGCGTCGGTAGGGCCGCCTCGGCATGGGGGCTGCAATACCCCCTCCATCAACAATGGGGGAATCGATCTCTGTGGGACATCTTATGAACGATTCAAAAACAGTAACCACGTCACATACACACTTACATGGGTTAGAACCGCGGACGTTTGGGCAAGATACACTGGCCGCCGATAAGCTGGAAGATATGCGTGTAAAGCGCATGCTGGCGCGCCGGCTGGCGGAAAAGGCCAGAAACTATGAGCGCGCCGCCGCCAAACTTGAAATTCGCGGCGATGGCGACGCCGCAGAGGTGCTGCATCGCGCAGCGGACCGGTTGCGCCACATCACGGCCAAACCAGCCCGGGAACTCAAAGCCTCAGGCTGAGCCAAGATTCGGGAAATGACGCCAGCATTTGTGGCTCTCGTCATTTCCCGATGCAAAAGCTCGAAAAAATCTCACCGAGAACATCCTCGACCCCCACCGCGCCGGTAATACCGCCGAGCGCCCGCACCGCAAGGCGGGCGTCCTCAGCGGCCAGCTCCGGTGCGGTCTCAATATGCGCCTCCGCGCGGGTGAGCGCGTTGATGGCGTCTTCGACCGCTTTGACATGGCGGGCGCGGGTGAGGGCGGGGCCATCACCGCTTATTGCCGGGCCGGCAACGCTTTGGGTCAACGCCGCAACCAATTGCGCCATGCCGGCGCCGGTCTTCACTGAGACAACGTGCTCGTGAAACCCCGAATTTTCCTCGCGCCCGACATCGCCGGCAATGTCGGCCTTGTTCCGGATGAGGAAGTCGCCCGGCTGTAGCAGCGCCAGCGTTTCACGCGGCACATTTTCATACTCGCCGGCAAGCAGTGTTTCACGTGAAACACATTGCGCGCCGTCAACCACCAGCAGGCGAAGATCCGCAGCCTCGGCGCGCGCACGCGCCCGCGCGACGCCTTCGCGCTCAATGGTGTCCACCGTGGTGCTTCTAAGGCCCGCCGTATCAGCAAGCGTGACGACAATCCCGCCAAGGTCGAGACGGGTTTCAATAATATCTCTGGTAGTGCCAGGCGCCTCGTTGACGATTGCAACATCGGATCCGGCAAGCGCGTTCAAGAGAGACGACTTGCCGGCATTGGGCGGCCCGATAATCGCCGCCATGACCCCCTCGCGTATAGTCCGTGCACGTCTCGAATTGAGAATGAACCCGGAGAGCTCGCGCTTGAGCGCGGCGATGGCCGGCGCCGCACGCGCCGCGACGGCTGCGGGAACACCGCCTTCGTCGGGAAAATCTATCTCGGCTTCAAGCGGCGCCATCACCTCTAAAATGAGCTTTCGCCAGCCCTCAGCCACCGCCGACAATCGCCCTGCTAGCTGACCCACAGCCTGCATTCTCTGTAGGGTCGTTTCGGAATCGATAAGATCGGCCAAAGCCTCTGCCTGGGCAAGGTCGAGCTTAGAATTTTTGAGCGCCCGAAAGGTAAACTCACCGGCCTCCGCCGGCCTTGCCCCGAGCAGCGACAGCGCCTCATAAAGCACCGTCTCCACCGCGCGGGCGCCATGCAGGTGGAATTCAGCAACGTCCTCGCCGGTAAAACTTGCCGGCGCTTTAAAAAGTATGGCCAATCCGCGATCGATGACGGCGCCATCTGAGGGCGCACGCAGAGCGACCAGTTTCGGGTCGCGGATTTTAATCCGTTTACCAACTAACGCATTGGCGATAGCGTGAGATTTCGGCCCCGACACTCTAAACACCGCCACGCCAGCCTTGCCGGCGCCCGAGGCGCGCGCGTAAATTGTGTCAGCGGAGACGGATATCGTCATATCGATGCAGAGGACAGGATTAGAAACCAATCCCTAATCCCCAAGACCCAATCCTTATTTACCCTTCCCCAACGCCGCGCCGACCAGGTTCTGGAACTGCTCCAGGCCCTTGCCGCCCATATTCGCCCATGCCGCAATTAACTTCTCGGGATCGGCTAGCGTGTCGAGGTTTTCCTTTGCCTTCTTGGACATCTCATCCATGACCATCTTATTGAGCGGTTCAACATCCGGCATGCCGACAAAGGCGCGCGCTTCCTGGGGCGTGCATTCAACATTTATGGTCAGTTTCATTGGCGCATCTCCTCACAGCCGGCTTGGGGGAGGCGAGACATAACCCAAATCTGACGCCCGCAACAGCCCGTGTGTCTACGGCGCCGCCTGGCAGGAAACGCCGAGATAGGAGGCCGCGCCGTCGCCCTCAAAAAACACCTCGAACCCCTCAACGGACTGTCTGGCAATGCGGCCCGACCCCGCCTCGCCGGCATAGAACGCATAGTTATGGGCCGAGCCCGACGCCGTCCTTTGGCGATGAACAAGGAGCGCCTCGCCCGGGCCAACAACGCACAAGACGCCGCTGTCGCGGCCGTGCAAAGGCGCGCCCGCGCGCAGCCAGCAAGACGGTCTGAATGAGCCCATTTCATCTGTACAATGACTTATCGCCGGCTCTCCGCGGGCAAATGCATGCGCCTCGGCAAGGGTCTGGCGCGCATCGGCAAAGGCGCGGCTGCGCCGCCATTGCGCCGCTGACGCAATCGCCTGGTCCAGCGCCTCATCCGCGCGGCCAAGCGCATAAAGCCCATCATCCGCATCGCGATTGGCGCGGCCCTGCGCCCGCAAAGCATAGTCGAGCGCACCCTTGGCGTCTTCGATTTCCTTGGCCGTCGCCTCAGCGTCATCAAGCACATGGCGCGCTTTATCGATGGCGCTGGTTTGATAGTTCACCTGGCCAATCGCCGTATCATAGGCCGACTGAGCCGCATCACGGTCCAGCGCCAGCGCATAAATCCGCCGCCCGGAAAGATATCCGCCAAGAAAAGCCGGTTCTGCTTCAGGGCGACAAACGCCGCGATAAACACCGCCATCACGACCGTAAGCATAACCGCCTTCATCGGTGCAAAGCCGCGCCAGCGCCGCATCGCGCCCACCTGCATAGGCTTGCGCATCCACCGCAACGCCAAATTTCGTGCATTGCGCCGCGCGCTCATCAAGCGCGGCTTCGAGCAGCCCGGCGGCGCCGTCTTCAAGCCCGGCGCCATACCAGTCTCCGGCGAGGCATTCCTTCTCGCTCATGATTTGCGTCGCGCAACCGCCAAGTCCGGCCGCCGCTATCAACAGGAATAGAAAATTTCGCATGCGCTTGCCCCCGCCTAATCATCAATACCAAACCATGTCCGCAGTTCTCGCCGTCGTCAACGCACCAAGCCGGGCGCGCTGTCATCGGCTCAGTTGCGCCCATGAAGGGATTGCCGCTAAACCGGAACCGATTGTGAGGACGCGATGACCAAAGAAACGATTAAAGCCGTCTTTATCGATGCCCATGGCGGGCCAGAGGTTTTTGCGCTTCGCGACCACGCATTGCCGCCGCCATCGGCTGGCGAGATGCGCGTGCGCCATAGCGCTATCGGCTTGAATTTCATAGATATTTACCAGCGCACCGGGCTCTATCCGGTGGCTCTGCCAGCGATTTTGGGCTCAGAGGCTTCCGGCGTTGTCGAGGCCGTCGGCGACGGTGTTGACGGCTTTGCCGCCGGCGACCGCATCGCCTATTTCGCCACCGGCGGAGCCTATGCCCAAGCCGCCAATGTCTCAGCGGCCATCGCCGCCAAAATCCCGGACGGGGTCTCGGATGAAGCCGCAGCGGCGGTATTTTTAAAAGGCATGACGGCTGAAATGCTGGTCCGCCAGGTGTTCGCCTTGAGCGCCGATCACGCCTGCCTCATCCATGCCGCCGCCGGCGGTGTTGGCACGTTGCTGTGTCAGTGGGCCAAACATATTGGCGCACGCACCATCGCGGTGGTCGGCACGCAAGAAAAAGCCGCGACCGCCAAAGACAACGGCGCCGGTGATATTATTATTCGTACACAGACAAAATCAATTTCCAGCGATGTGAGAAAGCTCACCGGCGGGCGCGGTGTTGATGTGGTTTATGACTCGGTCGGCGCGGCAACCTTTCAGGGCTCGCTCGACAGCCTCGCCATGCGCGGCCACATGGTCACCTATGGCAATGCATCCGGCCCGGTTCCCGCCGTTGAGCCGCTCGATCTATGCCGGCGCGGTTCAATAACGCTGACACGGCCGACGCTGTTTCACTACGCAACCCCCGAACGGTTGCCGAAAATGGCCGCAACGCTGTTTGGCCTCATTGTCGAGGGCGCGCTTAAACCCAAGATCGGCCATCGCTTCGCGCTCGACGAAATCGCCGCCGCGCATCAACTTCTGGAAAGCGGAAAGAGCGTCGGCGCCATTGTTTTGAACCCGTAACGATAAAGGCCTGGCATATGCTTAAATGGGTGCTCCTCGCCTCGACAGGCCTGTTGGCGGCTTGCGGCAACAACGGCGCAGAGCCGGCTGCGGCCATACCATCCGGCGGCTGGACTGTGGCGCCAAAAGGCGGTCTCAACGCCTTCTTTGAGTGCCTTGAAGCCGAAGGAGCGACATTGCTCTCAGCCCATCGCGGCGGGCCTTATCCCGGCTATCCAGAAAACGCGGTGGAAACCATGGCGGCGATTTTGCGCGAGGTTCCAACCCTCATGGAAATCGACGTCGCGGCCTCATCTGACGGCATCCTTTATCTGATGCATGACGAAACCCTCGACCGCACCACCACCGGAACCGGCGCGGTGAATGCGCTTTCCTGGGCCGACATCGCAAAGCTCCGCCTCATAGACGAGGTCGGGCGCAAAACCGCTTTTGCTACGCCGCGCTTTTCCGATGCTTTGCGATGGGCGAAAGGCCGGACGATTTTGCAGATCGATTTTAAACCCTCAGCCCGTTATGAGGATGTCATCGATGAAATTAATCATCAGGATGCGGAAGATAGTGTCATTCTGATCGCTTATACTTTAGCGTCCGCGCGCAAGCTCCACCGCCTCGCGCCCCATATGATGATTTCGCTCGGGATCAACTCCCAGTCCGAGCTGAACGGCGCGGTCGCCGCCGGCATTCCCGCCAATCGGCTGATGGGTTTTACAGGAACCGAAGCGCCGCGCCCGCGCCTGTTCTCAACCCTCAACGCCCGTAATGTTGAAGTGATATTCGGCACGCTTGGCGGCAGCGAGTCCATCGACAGGGAGATTGCACATTCCGGAGATGCAGCCCGCTATGCCAAAATCGCCGCCGCCGGCGTCGACATCATCGCCACCGACCGCCCGAAGCAAGCCCATGACGCCCTGGCCAAAGCTGGCCGGGCGGCAAAAAATGGCGCCTGTGGCGTCTCCGGGGGTTAAAATTATGGTACCGTTTCAGCTGGGAGTTGCCCCGGAGAAGCGAAATGATTGTACTAAAATTTTTCACAGCACTCACAGCGAGCCTTTGCTTGACGGGCTGCGGCGAGAACACGCCACCGGCAGCCACGCCCAATGACAGGGCGGCGCCCCCCGCATCAACAGCCCCCATCGTGCAAACGCCAGATGCGGTTATTACCGTTCAAACCTCAGACGGCGTCACGATTTACGGCCAGCCTTATTTTACCGGCCTCAGTGCTGACGCGCCATTGGTCCTCCTGTTTCATCAGGCCGGCTCCAATGGTCGCGGCGAATATGGCGAGATAGCCGTATGGCTCAATCAAAATGGCTACCGCGTCATTGCCTGGGATCAGCGATCCGGGGGCGATCATTTTGGCAAGACAAACCGCACAGTCGACGCCATAGCCCCCGACGTTCCAGTTGAATATTGCGACGCCTATCCGGACCTTGAGGCGGCTTTGGCGTATATCTCAACAGCCAGCCTTGCTGACAAAGCGGTTGTCTGGGGCTCGTCTTATTCCGCCGCATTGGTGTTTCGCTTAGCGAAAGACCACCCGGATGCGGTCTCCGGCGTTATCGCCTTTTCCCCCGGAACGGGCGGCCCGATGGCGCAGTGTCGCGCGCGCATGTGGCTCGACGGCGTTACCGCACCGGTTTTTGCACTTCGCCCAGCCTCGGAAATGGCCCGCAGCGCCTCCGTTGAACAACGCGAAACCCTGATCACCGCCGGCGCTGAATTTCTTGTCGTCAAAGACGGGGTTCACGGATCATCCATGCTGGTAGATGAACGGACCGAAAACGACATGAGCGCTGTACGCGCCGCCGTGCTTGAATGGCTTGCCCGCACAACCGGCCGATAGGCTAGCGTTCAAGGCCGCTCTGGGGCATTCTGGCGCCATGAAACGCACCATTTTTCTCTATGCCCTCGCGCTTGGCGTCGCCGCATTTTTGCTTGCCTGGTTGGAATATAAGTATGTAACGCGGGTATTCGCTCCCGAGATTTACATCCTCCTGATCGCCGTCGCTTTCACCGCACTTGGCGTCTGGGCCGGCCATAAGCTCGCCAAAAAACCGGCGCCCGCATCCTTTCAAAAAAATCACGCCGCTTTGCGCTCTCTGGGGGTCAGCGCCAGAGAATATGAAGTGCTGGAACATCTCGCCAAAGGCCAAACCAACAAGGAGATTGCAAGAGCGCTCAAGCTTTCGCCCAACACGGTGAAAACCCACCTCTCCAGCCTCTATGAAAAGCTCGGGGCCCAGCGCCGCACCCAAGCCATCCAGATCGCCAAAGCGCATGCGTTGATCCCCTAAAACGGTTAGCAAAGGGGCGAATTTTCTAAAAATCACCCCTATGGGCGATAGCCCTGCGCGGTCCGCCGCCGATAGGGTTGCGCCATCTATCGCCGCAAAAAGGACCGTAAAATGCTGCGCATCGCACTCGTCTATGGCGCCATCTCCGGCGCAATCACTATCGCCGTCATGACCCTCGGCTACGCGCTCGCCACCAGCGAGAATGCTACTGGCAGCCAAGTCATCGGCTATTCGATCATGATCATCGCACTGACGATGATTTTTATCGGCGTAAAAAATTACCGCGACAACGACCTTGGCGGCGTCATCAAATTCAAGCCGGCGTTTTTGCTTGGCCTGGCCATCGCCGGTGTTGCCGGCGGCTTTTATGTCGCCGGATGGGAGGCTTATCTTGCGGTCACCGATTACACATTCATCAACAATTATACCGCCGGCATCATTAAGGCTAAACGCGCTGACGGCGTCAGCGGCGAGGCGTTAAACAAAATGATCGCCGACTTGGAGGTGTTGAAGCTGCGATTCGCCAATCCCCTCTATAGGATGCAAACGACATTTATAGAGATATTCCCGGTTGGGTTAGCCGTAGCGCTGGTCTCGGCCGGCCTGTTGCGAAACCCGAAGATTTTGCCGGCGCGCGGATAGCCCTCTCACCCCCGCGGCGACGATAATGGCGGTGTCGGGCGGGCCCGCATCAGCGGGATTTTCCAGCCCTTTTCCGGGTCGGCGCGCCCGCCATCATAGTCGTCGATAAGGCGGAAGCCGAGCCACAACGCCAGCAGTGCGAAGAAAATACCGCCTACAGCCTGGCCAATCAGGACGCCGGGCGCGCCCGCCCAATGCGCCCCGAGCCACACAAATGGCGCCACGCCAATGGTGTTCTTTCCCCAGTTCAACATTGTCGACCAAATCGGCCGGTTGAGGTTGTTAAAGACCGCATTAGTCACAAATAACATGCCGTTGAAAAAGAACAGCGGCGTGACGACAACGGCAAACCAGAAAATCAGTGTACGTCCGTCTTCCAGCAGCCCAAACTGCGCGGCGATGACGCCGTAAAGCAAAAACAGCACAACCCACATGCCAGCTGTATAGGCGCCGGTGAACATAATCGCCTTGCCCAGCGTCTCGCGCACGCGCGGATAGTTGCCGGCGCCGAAATTCTGCCCGACAATCGGGCCGACCGCGCCGGAAAGCGCAAAAATCACGCAAAACGCCAGCGGCGTCAGCCGGGCGATAACCGCGTATCCCGCCACCGTCGCATCGCCAAACGGCGCAATCGCCCGCAGCACAATCGCCGTTCCCACCGGCGTCGCCACATTGGTCAAAACCGCCGGTATGGTGATGGCGAAAATCGGCGCGAGATCGCGGCGAAACCGCGCTGCATTGAAAGGCGCAAAGCCGCCATAATGGCGTATCACCGGATAAAGCGCGGTCGCCAACATCGCAAACCGCGCCGCGACCGACGCATAGGCGGCGCCGTCAAGGCCGAGCGCCAAACCGAAAATGAAAATCGGGTCGAGAACCGCATTGACCGCGCCCGAGGCGAGTGTTGCGTTCATCGCCCGGCGCGCATCGCCATGCGCACGCAACAGCCCGGAGCACACCATCGCCATTGCCGAGACCGGCAGCGCCGGCACCACAATGCGCAAGTAGCGCGTCGCTAACACTTTGGTCTCGCCAGCAGCGCCCAGCAACTCCAATAGCGCCGGCGCCGCGATCCAGAACGCAATCGCAATCACGCTCGCCAATAAAACCGAGACCACCGCCACGCTGGTGGCGATGCGTCTTGCGTCTTCTTCCTCGCCGCGCCCAATGCGATGCGCCGCCAGCGCGCTCATCGCAATCATAAACCCGATCGTCACCGATATGTTGAAGAAGATGAGCGTGCCGGCAAAGCCGACAGCCGCCGCCAGTTCTTTTTGCCCGAGCAGCGAGATGAAATAGAGGTCGACAAAATCAACCAGGAAAATCGCGACAAGCCCCGCGCTCGCGGAAAGCGACATGACGGTAATGTGGCGCATCAAATCGCCGTCGAGAAATTTCGCTTTCTTCGTGGTCAAGCCCGGCCGGTCCTGTGAAAGGGTGTCCGGTGCTTATGCCTTATCCAGCATGGTTATTCCATACGCAGCCCATGCGATCTGCATCCTTCGCGGCTCACAATTTTGTGTGCCGGCGCAATGGCGGATGACTATCACGGTCAATAGAATTTCTCAGGGTTGCTTTACGAACTCCAGCCCGGCCTCGCCTTTGTCGCGCCAGACGACTTTTGCGTTAAGCGGTTCGGATAACGGGCCAAGACGAATGCAGACTTCGTCCGGCAGGTTCTCCGCGCCAACAGCCGAAATCAAACAGCCCTTGTCGCTAACGTTGCGGGTAATACATTCGATTACAGAATTATTTCTCAAAATCAGCTTGGCGTTTTTGAACGCAGCCGCCCGACCCTGTTCGCGCTTATCGTTGGGGTTGGGTATGGTCTCGCGCGGCGTAATCTTGGCCGATTTTGTCACGCGTTTGCCAAAGCTTGGTTTTTCCGGAGCCGACATCGCGGGGGCCTTTCTTGTGGGCAATATTTTGCCGGGTCAGGGTAAATCACAGGTTAACACTTGGCGGCGCCCGATCGCGCGCCAGGCGGCAGCCTCAATCAACCCGGGCGCAAGCCTTTTTCCAGGCCTCGCGGGCGGTTGTTCGTTTGAAATAGGCATTGGTTCTGTCCCCCATCAGCGCCCCGTTCTTGGTAATCTTAACCAGAAAAAGCGGGTAAATCACCGAGATATCAGCTAGTGAAAATTCATCCAGCAGGTAGCCGTCCTCGCCCAAACTCGCCTCGATAAAATCAAGGCAGTTTTTGGTTTCTTTTTCCGCCCAGACTTTCATCGCCGGGATGCGGTGCTCTTCCGGCAAAATCGCGGTTTGCGCTATCAGCATGTTGATATACCCGCCCATCCCGGCCTCGCCAAAATACAGCCATTGCAGATAGCGCCCATAGTCGCTGTCATCCGGGCGCCGCGTTAATCGTCCGTCTGCGTATTTATTCGCCAGATATTCAATTATCGCTGTGGATTCAACGATGCGCTCGTCGCCGTCAAACATCACCGGGGTTTTGCCCAACGGGTTGAGCGCAAGATATTCCGGCGCCTTCATTTTCGCGCGGTCCATCTGGCGGGTTTCAATCTCCGCCTCAAGCCCGAGCTCTTCGAGCGCCCATAGAACGCGCAGTGACCGCGTATTTGGGAAGTGATACAGTTTCAACGTCATAGCGCGCCGCCTTTTTGATGTGAGCGGGCTTTATATCATCATAGGCTGGAGCGCCCAGACAAAACAGCAGCGCCGCCGGCCCCCGTGACCCGCACTATCGCTAATCGCGCCGCTGGATTATGGTGCCGGCCCACAAACCAGACCGGCACAGCCATTAAAGGGCCTCGACATGTTGAAGTTTCCGCAACGATTATCCGTCCCCGGCTGCGTTATTGCCGCCGCATGCGCCGCATTCCTAACGCTTGGCGCGGGTCCCACAGCGCTGGCTGAAGAGGCCGCCGCGCAGCTGGATATTGGCCCCGGCGGACGCCCGGTCGGAGAAAGCTGGTCGCGCAGTCCGGTCTTCGCCGCCAATGGCATCGCCGCCACCGCCCACCCGCTGGCAACCCAGACCGCGATTGAGATTTTAAAAAAGGGCGGCAGCGCGGTCGATGCTGCAATTGCAACCAACGCGGTTCTCGGCCTGATGGAGCCGACCGGCAACGGTATTGGCGGCGATCTGTTCGCCATCGTGTGGGACCCGAAAACCAAAAAACTCTATGGCCTGAATGGGTCAGGCCGCTCGCCCATGGGCCGCTCTCTCGAACAAACCATTGAACGATCCGCTGCCGTCGTCGGCGTCGGAAACGGCATCCCGCCCCTGGGCCACCTGCCGGTCACCGTGCCGGGAACGGTCGACGCCTGGTTTGAGTTGCATGAAAAATTCGGCCGGCTTTCAATGCGCCAAAACCTCAAACCCGCTATCGATTACGCGAGGACTGGGTTTCCGGTCTCTCCGGTTATTGCGATGTATCTGACGCTCAATGAAGCAGCCTTTGTTCGCCGCGAAGCCATGATCGGCGACTATGAAAACGCCAAAGCAACATATTTTGCTGATGGCCCGCCAAAGGCCGGCGAGATTTTCCGCAATCCGGACCTTGCCCGCACGCTTGAGACGGTCGCCAAAAAGGGCCGCAAAGGCTTTTACAAAGGCAAGATCGCCCGCACCATCGATGCTTATATGAAACGCATCGGCGGCGATCTGCGCTATGAAGATTTCGCGACCCATAAAAGCCAATGGGTCGATCCGGCCTGCGTTGACTATCGTGGGTATGACGTGTGCGAATTACCGCCTAACAGCCAGGGCTTTGCGGCGCTGCAAATTCTCAACATCCTGAAAAATGTTGACCTGACGCAATGGTCGCGCGGTTCGGCCGAGGTTATTCACTATATCGTTGAAGCCAAACGCCTGGCGTTTGAAGACGTCGCACGGTTCTACGCCGACCCGGACTTTTCTGACATTCCTGTGGGCCGGCTTCTGTCGGATAGTTACGGCCGCGAACTTTTTGACCGCATTGACCCGGCCCGGGCGATGACGGCGCCGCATGAATTGATCGCGGACAAGCTCGAAGGCCCTGGCGACACCACCTATTTCACAATTGCCGACGCCGACGGCATGATGGTCTCGCTCATTCAGTCGAACTATCGCGGTATGGGCTCTGGTCTCGTACCCGACGGCCTCGGCTTTATGTTGCAGGATCGCGGCGAGCTGTTCTCGCTTGATCCCAGCCATCCAAACGCCTACGCGCCCGGCAAACGCCCGTTTCACACCATCATTCCGGCCTTCGTCATGAAAGATGGCGCGCCTTACATGTCATTCGGTTTAATGGGCGGCGCGATGCAACCGCAAGGCCATGTTCAGGTGCTGATCAACATC
>JAJFFZ010000060.1 GCA_021776395.1 Hyphococcus sp.
GAGATTTGTTGTTGAACCATGTTGAGGTTCTTGTTGATTGAGCGCAGCGTGGTGAGCGCAATCAGTGAACTTTCGTTCGTTAGCAAACTAGACATTTTTCGTTCCTTTACAAAATCGTTTGTGCTTTATGCACATGTGCAAATCCCGTTTAGGCTTTGCCGTATTTTTGGGGCCAGCATCATTCTAACGGTAGTGGAACGCTTTCTGCCTATCCCACGACAACCACTTCGAGTTGTCATTGTTAGTAATACAACCCACGGGATAAATTTTGGTTAACCGCAATTATGCAATTTTCCGGCGCGTGACAGCAGCGTCTTGCGTGCGCAATTTATCGCCATCCTGCGTATACGTCCCAACCATACTCTCGGCATTTCTAATCGATACAATGCGCGCCTGAGCAGCAGTTACACCGTATTTTGCCGATTGCAGTAAGGTTTCGTTTTCAAGTGCTAATTTTTTTACACGATTTATGTCCGCCGTAAATTGTGTAAGAGCGGCATTGTTATTCAGGCTAGAAATATGGGCGTCCAGAAGTTTCAAATGGTAGATTTTTGCGTTAGATATTTTTGTCAGTTGCGAATAGCCGCCGGAAAGAAGCTGTTGTTTTTCATACTCCAAAATCTTGGCAAGCTGCAAAATAGTTTCATCAAGCGGCAGTGTCTGTTCCATTTAACGCCTCCTTGTTCAGGAGTTGTTCGTATATGTTTTCGGCGAGACCGAAGCCGCCTTTCTCTACGATTTTGTTTGCGTATTGTTCGAGCAATAAAGATGAATAAGCTTCCCCGCCAAAACCGCCTTGACTACTGATAGCTTTTTCCAGTCCGCTATATTTCAACATTTGAGCCACAAAAACAGCTTCAAACTCACGCGCCTGCTCGAGGATTTGCGCTTTCCGCTCCGCTGTCGGCTGCGGTATCGGCGTTGCTATCGGCGCTACTGCTAGGTCTGTGTTTACCATCTCGTGGCCTTTGCGTTGATTAGTTAACAAATTTACACGCAAGTAGTTAGTAACCAATTTGTGCCATGTTCTGACTAACAAATATTTACGAGAAGACGGGTTCATGGATGTAGCGTTGAATTTAGGCGCCCAGCTGGGTGGGGTTTTGCCAAAAGAAGCCGCGCCTGAGATTGGTGCGACGGCGCTAGACCGTCGGAGCGAGGGGTATGAGGGCGCTGCGAAGCAGGATGGCGCCGCGAAGGAATTTCTCGCCGCACTATTGGATCAATCTGCGGCGGCCAAAGATCAAGCGGTAGACAATACATTTACTTTTAACGATACGCAGACACCCTTCTTTAAATTACAATTTGGAAGCGTAGCCACGCTGACGAATGACAGCGTCGATAGTAAATCGATAGAGCCGCAGCCCGAAGTCCCAACTTTATTCATTTTTGACGAGTCAGAGGGCGTGCAGCGCCAATTTCAAGACCAGGCCTCCGCAGCATTCGTGATAGACATTGCGAATGATGGACCGGATGCGTTGCAATCCGGCCAACCAGCATCGGTTTTAATTGGCGATGTCAAAACTGAACCGCACGAACCATTGTCCGGCGCTACTGCTTCAGCCGTAACTGACGATGCATCTATTGAACTGCCTGGGCTGCAACCGGGCGGCTCAGTGCTGCCGGTGAACGGCGACGATAAAAATAAACCAAGCAAACCGCAATCCAGCGCCTCTGCGCCTTTGACGGCTGGTGATGTCGCAACTGTAGAATATGAACCGCAAACGCGCATGCCGGCGCCAACCGTGCTCGACGATGCAGAAGACGAAGTGTTGCCCATCGGCGACAACAGCCAGGCTAAACGCTCGCAACAAATTGAGTCGAGAGTAAATAGCCGAACTATTGCGGATGATCCGATAAGCCCACGCCGGTCGGCCCAGCCAGGGGCCAAGGCGGCGATAGTGCAAGGGGCTGAAATATTGCCGCTGCAAAAAAGCCAACCAACCTCGTTTGGCGGGGTGCAACAATTGGCGGCGCCGGATGCTGAAAAGGCCGTGGTCGAAGATGTTCGAATTCCAGGAAAACAAACACAACCATCCGCCACGTTGAACGATCCATCACGCGTCGTGCAATCAAGACAGGCGTCTCCATATTTGTCCACGCCGACAGATCATGCGGCGGCTCAAGTGTTGATTACGAATAACGGCGAGGGGGTTAGCGGTGATTTGGACCTTGATTTGGCGGTGGATTTCACTTCTGGAAGGCGCCTCGTAGGTCAAGCAGCTTCAGTCCCCCAAACCTTAGCAAGCCCGACCACGACACATGCGCCGGTAGTCGGCGCGACCGCACAGGTTATCGCCGCAATAAAAGCGAACAGGCGTTCCGATACAATTGAAATTAGGTTGGATCCGCCAGAGCTAGGACGCGTAAAAATCGACTTCACAATGGAAACGATGGATTCGGTAAAAGCAATATTGTCCGCTGAACGGGCGGAGACCCTTGACCATATGCGCAGAAACATTGGCGAACTGGCCGGGCAATTAAAAGACGCAGGGTTTAAATCGGTGGAATTTGAATTCACCCAAAACAGCGGGCATGAATTTTCAAATACAAATGCCGCACCGGAAACACCAGGCAAGGATGGCGATGATTCGCCGTCTCTAGGGCAGGAAGACATTGTGTACTTATCAATGCGCTCTGACGCGCAGCTTGATTTGTTAGCATAAATGGTGTTGCAGCCAGAAGGAGTGAACTAAGATGGAAATCAATGATACTTTGCTAAGCAGCAACAGTGGGCTTGCGCCCGTAAAGCAGCAGTCTGAAAGCGCGATAGCGTCAGCAGCGAGTGACTTTGATACTTTTTTGAAGCTCCTTACCGCTCAATTGCGTAACCAGGACCCGACAAGCCCGATAGATTCAACTCAGTTTGTTGAGCAGCTGGCGAGCTTTTCCGCCGTTGAGCAACAAATCGAAACCAACAAGAGGCTAGAGACCTTGGCTGAGAATCTGGCGGTTTCCGGGCTTGAGGGCGCTACCCAGTGGGTTGGAAAACAGATTGAGGCTGTTAGTAGTGCCGCCCGGTTTCAGGGCGAGGCGCTGAATTTTGTCATTCCTGAAAGCAATCTCGGAGATTCTACCGAGATACGGATCTCTGATGCGAGCGGCAAAGTTATTTACAGTGAGGAAACCGACAACCAGAGACAGAAATTTTCTTGGAACGGCGAAAACAATGATGGCGATAAGGTAGCGAATGGCGACTATGTCATCTCGGTAAACCGCATGACTGACGGCAAAGCTGTAGATGTTTCTTCGGCGTTATCTTTATCGAGAGTGTTGGAGGCTCGCCTTGATGGATCAGCCGTGAAGCTTGTCTTGAGCAATGGCGGTCTGATCAACCCTGGTGAAATTACTGCGGTGCTTGATAGCGTGACGCAGGATGTTACGGACGAAGCGTTATAGGTCTTGTCGGGCCATATTAAGGATCAGTACGCCGGTAACATCTTCGCCTAATATTGATTGTGCTGAAGCGAAGAGGCCGGTTCGGATTTCTTCCATATTCTCCGGCTGCAATAGCTGAGCGTTAAAGGCGCCTTCATTCGACAGCCGTAAAAGCGTGCTTAGCATCGCATCACGTAGTTTTGGCTCTTTCAGATAGACGTTTTCATTTGCTGATGCGCTTAGTTCCAGATTAATATCCAACGCGACGAGCGAGCCGACGCCGTTCTGTCTAATCACCGGCACAATAAACTGCCGGCTGAATTTCATATAGCTCGACCCGTCGCTGCTACCGCCGCCGCCATCATGTCCACTCTTTGGCTTTTCATGCCCTGATCCGGATTTCTTCTTCTTCTTCTTTTTCTTTTTCTTCTTTTCACTCTTCGGCTTTTCAGCCTCGTCACTGGCGCCATGCGATTCATCGCTCGCCGCTTCTGTTTCGTGCAAGCTATCCTCGACGGCTGAGGCGTCGGCGTCGGGAGACCTGAGCGATAGACCAAGCGCAACACCGCCTGCGACGGCGACGACTTGTAATACGATTGCGATAATTTTTATCATGGTTCCTAATACGGTAATACGGCGTCTAAAATCTTCTGGCCGTAGCGTGGTTGTTGTATGTCGCTGATAACCCCGCGACCGCCATAAATAATGCGCGCATCGGCTATCTTTTCGTAGGTAATTGTATTGCGTCTGGAAATGTCTTCAGGGCGGATAATCCCTGTCACCTGCAACTCGCGTAATTCATGGTTCACACGCACCTCCTGGTTTCCGGAGATGAACATGTGCCCGTTAGGAAGCACCTGGGCCACGGTCGCGGCAACCTGAAGCGTTATTTTCTCTTCGCGCCGAATGCTGCCGATGCCATTATTTGTAGACGAAGATGTTGCATCGATAGCCGGGTCGAGTGTGGCGTTGTTTGGCAAGACTTCACTGGCAAGACCGGCCAATCCAAAGAAATTCGGAACAGATAGTCCTTCGGTTGCATCGCGTGTGCGCTTTGTGCGGTTTTTTAGTTCCGCTTTTTCGTTAATTTCGATAACAACGGTAAGAATGTCCCCGAGCGTGCGTGCGCGGCGGTCTCCGAACAACGATGTCGGGCCATTGTGCCAAAGCGATCCGGCCGATGCGGGCGTGGTTGGTTGTGGCTTTGCACTATGCGCGAGCGCAAGGCGCTCGGCTGCTGCTGGCGGCAGCTGATTTCGCGGGGCGCCGGTTGGAGACATGCTTGGGGCGGACGTCAGGTAGTCCAGGCGGCCCGTGCTGCATCCCTCTAGTGTGATCAGTATGCTGGCGAAAGCTAAAACGGCGTGGATGTTTTTCATAATTGCGCCTTTACACTGTCTGCGCCGGTGACGATGACTGTCACGATGCGCTTTGATGTCAGGTTCATAACGCGGACACGATCTCCCAGACCGCCTTTGTCAAGAGCCCGGCCTTCGGCGGAAATTGTCATTGGGCCTTTTATATATTCCATCTGCACAATGGCGTTGCGTTTTATGAGCGTTGGCGTGCGCAACAGCACGGTGTCGATAGTCTGCCCTTGGTAAAGCGTACGTGTCGTTTCCATGCCAATAATACCAACGGCGCGCCTCAATGCCTCATGATTGTTTGGCGTTACGATATCGGATGCGGACAGAATTGACCCCGAACGAATTATTCTGGACGCAACCAAATCCTCAGCGGTCGCGGAGGTGTTTGCAAGAATAGACGCTGCGATGAGACCGGCAAATTTATTCATGATATCACCTGATTTGTGTTGTCGCGCCCATCATTTGATCGGCTGCTGAAATTACTTTTGAGTTCAGTTCATAGCCGCGCTGGGCTTCGATTAGCGCTGCAATCTCTTGAACGACATCGACGTTGGATTCTTCTAGGTAGCGTTGCTGAAATGTGCCTCGACCATCTAAACCAGCCAGGCCAGGCAAAGGCGTGCCTGACGCTGCCGTCTCCTGAAACAGGTTGCCCCCAAGCGGTTCCAGCCCTTTTTCATTCGGAAACACAACAAGATTAAACGTGCCGACGATTTGACCGGTAGTCTGCCCGGCGATTAGCACTGAGACTTCCCCTTCCGGATTAATAGTGATCTGGCGTGCATCCGGGGGAAGCGTAATGTTGCCCGCAATCGGGAAACCTTCGGCGTTAACGATCAGGCCTTCAGCCGACCGTTTCAAGGCGCCGTCGCGCGTGTATGCTAAACTACCGGATGGCAAGGTCACTTCGATGAACCCTTTGCCATCGATAGCAAGATCAAGATCACCGCCGGTATTTTTCAGCGCCCCTTGAGCCATATCGACAGAGATTGATGTGGTCTTAACGCCAAGGCCAAGTTGAATTCCCTCTGGAACGATGGCGCCGGTGGCGGAAGACGAGGCGCCGGCCGGGCGTACAATTTGATAGAGCAGGTCGGAAAACTCCGCTCGTCTTGTTGCGTAAGCAGTGGTGTTCATATTGGCGAGGTTGTTGGAAATTACCTCAACACGAGTTTGTTGAGCGTCCATTCCAGTCGCTGCGATACTTAATGCGCGCATGAGATTAGCCCTTTCCGTTTTTTAGATTCCGTCATCGTGTTTGCCCAAGCGCCCGCACGGTGCGTGTGATGCGTTCGCCATCATTGTCCGAGAAGTTTTTACTGGCCTCATATGTGCGCTGCACTTCGATCAATCGTGCAAGCTCTTCAACAGCGCTGACATTTGATCCTTCAAGAGCAAATTGCTGTACGCGTGGATTGAGGGCGGGCTGGTGGCCATTTTCAGCTCGGAACTGGTTTTTTCCGACACGGACAAGAAACGCCGGGTCAGCGGTGACAACGCCTAATTTACCGACAGTTTGTGCGCCGACAGAAATAACGCCCTCGGCGGTAATAGAGATTTTGCCGCCGCCTGGGGGAATGACAATCGCGCCCCCGCTCTCGTCCAAGACCCGGGCGTTGCTTGAAGATACGAGTTCGCCAATTGCATTTAGTGAAAAGGCGCCGTCTCTTGTCAGGCGTTCGCCTTGGGGGGATTCGACAAGAAAGAAACCCTCGCCATCAATCGCTACGTCAAGAGGGTTGCTAGTTTTGGTGATGTCGCCGGCGCTAAGGTCAGTATATCGTCGCGTCATGGTGGCGATTGAAAGACTTGGATCGCCATTTTGCAGCGCCTTAACATGTTCGGCGAACATGTTGGCCTCTCGTCGATACCCGTTGGTGTTAATATTGGCGATATTATTGGCAACGGTATTGAGTTCGCGCATCAAACCTGATTGTCGCGACAAGCCTATATATCCTGCGTTATCCATTTCCCAATAACTCCTGATACGCTTTAATTTCTTGGGCGACGCCGTCTACACTATGCCGGCTTCTTTCGAGCGCGGCGCCAGTTGCGGCAGTTGAGAACAGGTTTTGAAGGCCGTCTCTGAGAACAGACGAGCTCTGCGCTAAAATAGCATCAGCGGCTGCCGGAAAAGCAGCCTCACCGCTCATATAGGCCGACATTGCAAATTGAATTGCAGCCGTGTCATTCATCGAGCTAGGGTCCATGCCCTGAAAACCCGCCGTTGCATTTTGCCATGCTTTTGCGAGCCATCCGGCGCGTGCTGTCATCGCAGCTTTCGCGGGCTCATCATTTAGGGCGGCGGCGGATGCAAGTGCGGAATGATATTCATTCTTTTTAATGTTGGCGCTGACTACAATTTCTCCGAAAGCGTTATCGGAGGTATAAGGAGCAGAAATGACAATCGCTGTGTTGGCTTCTCCGGCCGCCAGGGCCGCAGTGGCTTTTGCGAGATTATATTGTTTGCTCGGGCGCTGCGGGCCTGCTTCCAATATTTCCAGCGCCAGGTTTGGCAACCCGAAATCGAAAGCAGCATCCGCTATTTGAGAGCGTAATTCCACCTCTGTGTTATCAAGCTGCAACCAGTCACGATTTTTTAAAAAGGCGTCTAATGCTGATATTTTTGTTTGTCGGTCATGTTGGTGAATTGCATTTTTTAAAATAGGGAGTGCTGTTGCGCGCGCATCTGTAACCAAAGCTGGGGATTTTGAAGCTTCATTTCCAAGCAGCATCATGGCGGCTTCGACATTGCCGATTTGCGCCCACGCCAAGGCCTCGGAGAAGGCGGCTTTTGAAGATCCGGCGAGCTTAGCCAGGGCGCCTATATCTTCCTTGAAGCCTTCATGCGGGTCGAGGCGGTTTTGCGTATAAGTATCTGCAAGCGCTAGCAACGCCTCGCCAGATGCGGTTGAGTTTTCTGCGGCGATTTTCAACAATGCGGACCGTGCGCCCTCTGCATCACCGTTGACGTCATCAAGCCGGGCTTGAACATATTCAAGCTCAGGGGTGAGGGTTTCTTGTCCGGCGCGAGCGATATCAAATAATTCCTGGCTTTCTTCCCAAGCCTCTGTGGCAATCATTTTTGTTGCAAGACGTGTCGCGATGAGTGTTTTCAAACGTTCAGGAAGGCGGTTAATGGCGCCGCCGGACCGCCGGTAGGCGTCGAGCGCCGGTGCGGGCGCTATAGCGGCCGCCTGCCACAAAGCATGAGCACCCTGACAATTTTCCGCATGCAATAATTGACTACTGGCGTCAATCGGCCGTTCAGCAATGGCGCGGGCGATATCAGCGCGATATGATTTCCCTTCACCGTAGTCTTCGAGGAGGGATAGCGCTTCCTCGCCAAAACCAATGGAAATAAACCCAGCGGCAAGCTCGTGAAGAAGTTTTGTTTCCTCTTCACCGGACGCTTCGGCAAGTTGAATTTGAAGGTTTGCAATCTGAACCAGCGGCTCTGCGTCGAACGCTTCGTTGTTTATACGAAGTCCGGCATCCGGCAGACAGCGGAGTTTTGCTGTTTTCGCTGTTGTGGGTGAAGCTTCTTTTTGCTGTGGGCTGGAGGTTTGTTTTGGTTTTTCCGGCGCCTCAACGATAGATGTCTCTGGTGATATAAGCTGAGTGGGGGCGCCAACATCGTCCGATCCCGCCTCGCTGCCCGTAATCGTAATCAAGCCCTCATCCGCAGCTTTTTTTAGCAGCGCAACCATACGATTATGGGCTTGTTCAACGGATATCCGGTCATCGGCCGTCAGCAAGTTTTGGTTTTCATTGTCGTCTTGAGCGGCGACTGCCTTTTCCTCGCTCGAAAGCGGCTTCTTGGTGAGTTTGCCAGCATCAACGATATCGAGAACGAATTTTTTATTGCTCAGTCGAGATGAGCGCACGCCGCAATCGCAGTTAATAGTGAGCTCAACCGAACTGCCGCCATCAGCGCTAATCTGTTTTGCACTTAAAATTCTGAATGCTTTTCGCTGATCGTTTACTTCGCGAAGGTCAAGAAAGGCTGACGCATCTATATTTTTTATACGGACTAACCTTCCAGATTGTTCAATTGCAATTTTGTTGTCGTTGCTTGCGATAACGATGCGGGAATAGTCTTTATGCTCGCCTGCGGAAACGCGTACGATGTGGTCGGCCCCATTGGCTGGAGCGACAATGGCAACAAAGCTCAATACTATTATCCAGATACGCATCAGGCGGCCTTTTGGACTTGACGCAACGCGTCTTCAACATCGGTAAAGCTTGGGCGAAGTCTTTTGGGTGCATTCCGGCGAGCAACTTCGATGCAGAGCTGCGGCGTATGTTTGTGAAGATTAGCAACGAGCGCTTCACGGATCAGATTATAAAATTGCTGTTCCTCATCACGGATAGCTTTTACTTTGTCGCCAAACGGCCCAACCAGGCCATAGGCGAGGAATACACCCAGAAAAGTTCCGACAAGCGCGCCGCCGATCAGCTGTCCGAGGACTTCGGGCGGTTTATCAATTGACGCCATGGTTTTAATGACGCCAAGAACCGCCGCCACAATACCCAGCGCCGGCAATCCATCCGCCATTTTTTGCAGCGCATGGGCGCCATGCAGGTTGTCATGATGTAGAGATTCAAGTTGCTTTTCTAGCAATTCCTCCACCTGATGCGGATTATCAAAATTCATGATCATGGAACGGATGGTATCGCAGATCATTTCAATTGCCGTGCTGTCTTTGGCAATTTTTGGATATTGTTTAAAGACGGTGGAATCTTCCGGATTTTCAATATGGCTTTCGATTTCTACCGGACTTTCCCGCGCAATACGCACAAGTGAAAACATCAGACACAGGAGGTCTTGGTAATCTTGTTTCTTCCAGCTAGGGCCTGTGAAAACCTTCATCAGGTCACCCCCAGTGTGTTTGATCGTTGAAAAGCTATTGCCGACCAGAAAAGCGCCAACAGCGGCGCCGCCA
Source organism: Hyphococcus sp. (assembly GCA_021776395.1). Lineage (GTDB taxonomy): Bacteria > Pseudomonadota > Alphaproteobacteria > Caulobacterales > Parvularculaceae > Hyphococcus. The sequence goes on from JAJFFZ010000060.1 coordinate 9,692, forward strand.
ATGATCATCATCTCGTAGGGGAGGGAATGCATGATAATGCTCATCTTCCCGCCGGCGAGAATATACCCGCCGAAGACCATTGCTACGGTAATAATGATCCCGAGAATCGAGCCCATGAAATAACACCCTTCTGGCGTTCAAGCGTAGAATACGCGCCATTGGTGTATAAAGATTTATGATTAATGAGGCGTAAAATATACCGCAGCTACTGGCTATGAACCGCAGCGTTACGGCTCGCGATTATCATGCTCGCCGCATAGGCTTTGTCCGTACTCATATTAGTTAATATTAGGGCGGCGCTTTCACTATTCATGGCTGTTAAAAAACCGGCAGCGAAAGTCGGGTTCATCTTATCAAAAATTTCACCGGCCTTCTTGGGTTTCATTTGTTCATACATTTTCGAAAGCAGCGCGATATCTTCCTCCGCGGCCTCGTCGGCGAAAGCGACGAGATTTGAGAGGTCGTCTTTGTTTTTTTGTAACTCTGCGAGGCGCTCTCCAACACGCTTTTCAATAATTTCGAGCATGCGAATTCTATCCTCGACGCGCACTGTCTGAGCGTCGAGTGTCCGGGAGCGTTCCTTTATTGCCGCTAATAGCGCATCCGTTTGCGCGGTATTGTGCGGTGTTGAAATATTTTGGGCGTTGTTTTCCGGTTCTACGGCGGCGTGCTCGGGTTTGCTTGTTTCAGCTTCATGTGCAGGCGATGTTGCTTCGGGCTCAGCCTTGTGCTCGGTCGTTGCGCTTTGCGGTTTAGCATCCGCCGCTTCGGCTTCAGGGCTGCTTAGCGCGGCGTCGGCCACGCCAATGACGCGCCCGGCAAAGGAGGCGGCGAATATGGCGCCTATAATTAACAGAGGATTGGGCTTCACGCGACTTCTCCCTGAAGGGCTTGCGGTTCTTCATCACTAACAAAGGTAAGCTCGACAGGGCCGTCATCATCGTCGGTCTCGGCGGCGTCTGTTTCCTGTTCAGGCAGGGTTTCGACTGTATTGTCGTCGACCGGTTCTGTCGTTGTTGAAACGGCCGAGGCTTTTTCAATCGAATCAAGAAGCGAATGCGCCGCGCTACGTGCATTTTCGATGTGCGGAGACAGCGCTTCAATTAAGTGCTTTGTCGCCGTTTCTGTTTCTTCAACGGCGCGCTCGCTAATTTCTTGAATCTGGCTGGTGAGCGTTTGCAGCTCGGGAATTTTTTTGTTGGCGTCTTCTATCAAAGCTTCAAGCTGGCTGGAATTTTCAGCCGCTTGATCTTTGGTGTTGGCCATAGCGGTTTGCATATCGTCAGCAGATTGTGACAGCGCGGCTATCCCAGTATGAATGCCGTCTTTTGTGCTGGTGAGCGCTTTGATGCGTGTGTTGAGCACCCAACAGTAAAAGCATGCCGCGCCCGAGGCGGCGAGTAGTAAAAAGTCAACGATAAAGGCCATCTGATGCTCCTAACTGAGGATAAAGTCTGTGATCAGGACATTTGCAACGGCGCCGTTTGGCGCAACAACTTGCAATCGCCTTAGAATTTGAGCGCGAAGCCGCGTCGTCGCGGATGGTTCCACCAGATCGCTTTCTTCAACTGCTCTAAGATAGGTATTGAGGACATCGCGGAATTTCGGCTGCAAATGCTCAAGCGTTGCAAGGTCATCTTCCGTGGTTTCAAGGCTGATCGAAATCTTAAGATATCGTGACGCGGCGTTAGGACCTAGCGTGATGATCAGCGGTTCGAGATTAACGAATGCGATCTCTCCGTAACGTTTTGTTTGGACTTCATGGAGGTTTTCCACGGCTGCCGGAGCCTCGCATTTGTCTTCGCTTACGGGGATAATGAATGCAACCCCTGCCGCGACAGCGCCCAAACCCAACGCAACGGCCAAGCTGAGCCCAAGCGTTTTAAGCAAAGGCGGCTTTGCTGACGCTTCTCCTTCTTCTTCGGACGTGTCCATGTCTATGTCGTCTAGGTCGATCATTTTTCCCAATCAGGTCAAAAATCTGTTCGCAACATCTTTTGCGCCCGCTCTTTGTAACCTCCTCTTAATGATCAAATGGTAAACAAGAATACGCGTATTAAGCGTATCGTGTTGTTATCCGCGTTAAGGGTTGGTGAGAGAATGCAAGGATTCATTTCGGTCTGGAACGGGTTGACGGCTGGAAAACGGCTGCTTCTTCTTATTGTAGTTCCGGCGACGATATTTGCTTTTTCCATGCTCGCCCGCACGGCGACGACGCCCAGTATGACTTTGTTATATAGTGGCCTAGACTCCAGCGCGGCCGGCGAGGTTGTGGCGGCGCTTGAACGGCTGGATGTGCGCACTGACGTTCGGGGTGATTCGATATATGTACCCATCGACAAGCGGGATTCAGTGCGCATGAGCCTTGCCCGCGAAGGATTGCCGCAACAAGGGCAGGCCGGTTATGAGCTGCTTGAGAGTTTGAATGGCTTTTCGACAACGTCGGACTTGTTCGATGTTACATACTGGCGCGCGGTTGAAGGTGAACTGGCGCGGACAATCGTTGCGACGCCAGGGATAAAAGCCGCACGCGTACACATAGCACAAGGGCGCGGCGGCGCCTTTTCACGTAACGCGCCTGAGTCAAAGGCTGTCGTCACCGTTACCATGGGGCGCGGTAACTTAAGCGTCGGGCAGGCTCAGGCCATTCGCTTTCTTGTTTCTTCTTCCGTGCCTGCTCTGACGGCGGAGCGCGTGGCTGTTTTGGATTCTGACAGAGGCGTTGTGTTGAGCCCCGGAAATCTCGAACAGGCTGCGGGCGGCCAGACCGGCGGCGCCGATCGTGAGCGAAAACTGGAGGCGGGCGTTCTAAACCTTCTTGAGGCGCGCGTCGGCGCGGGCAATGTGCGCGTACAAATCGCTGTTGAGATCGACCATGAGCGTGAGGCTATTACCGAGCGGGTAATCGATCCCGCCGGGCGCGTTATGTCCAGCAAGGAAACGACGGAAGTCACCGAAACCACGTCTGGTGCAAATAGCAGTGCGGTAACGGTTGCAAGCAACTTGCCGGAAGGCGATGCAAGCGGCGGCGGGTCGCAGTCAAACTCCGAGAGAACGCAAACCGATGAAACCGTCACTTACGATTTGTCGGAAATTCGTCGTGAGCGCGAAAAACTTCCCGGGTCAATAAAACGCATGAGCGTTGCGGTGCTGGTGAATGAAATCGCCGCTGAAGGTCAAGACGACGCCGCTGCGCCAACACCGCGAACCGAAGAAGAGCTGACGGCGTTGAAGGACTTGGTCTCCATGGCGGTCGGCATAGATGAGTCGCGTGGCGATACGTTGACGGTTCACAGTATGCCTTTCAAGCAAATCACCAATGACGGCGTCGTCGTTGAGGAGGATGTGTTTGCCGATTTTATCGACCGTAATTTGATGACGGTTATTCAAATCGGGATTTTGTCCATCGTGACGTTGATCCTTGGCTTGTTTGTGGTCAAACCGCTATTAACGGCAAACGCTTCTGCGTCGGCGGCGGCTCCTGCATTGTCGGCGGCGCCGGCGCAAATGGGTGCGCTTGCCGCTGCACCGGCGCCAATGGCGGCGGCGGCGCCGGAATCTGACGCCATTGAAGCGCTAAAGACTTTAGCGAGCGACAAAACTGATGAAACAGCAGGCCTCATTCAGTCATGGCTGGATGAGACGGAGGACGCGGCATGACGGCCTTGAATATTGTTCTCGAACGGTTTGATGATACAGAAAAAGCGCTCTCCGGAATTTCTCCTGGCGGTGAAAACGATGCGCGCGCGCAACAGGAACACGTTGCCGCCTATGCAGAAGGTTATGCAGCAGGCGAGGCGGCCGCGCAGGCAAAAGCTCAACCGCAAGTGGACTTTTTGAAATCCGTAGCTGAGGCCTTAGACAGTAAAGTCGCCAATTTTCAAGGCCAAGCCGACGCCAGTCTTTGTGACGGGCTTGCAGCGATACTCGGTAAAGTCTTTCCCGCTCTTTCTGAAAAAGGTTTTGCGACCGAGGCGGCGAGCGTGCTTTCGCAAACCCGGGTCGGGAGCGCGGATTTGTCGATTATCGTCAAGACGGCGCCCGACCATGCAGCGTTGTTGCGCGATGCCATTGCTGACCTTGGTGAGGAAGCGCGCATTAGCGTGGAAGAAGATGCGCGATTGTCCGGCGCGATGGTTGTCGCTGAGTGGGACAATGGGGGTATGGATTTCGATACAAATAAAGTGATTGAACAATGCTTGGCGGCGCTTGAAAAAGCGGCGCAACAGTTGAGGGATGGATATGACAATGAGTGATGAACCAAACGCAGAAGGCGCCGAAAATTCGGATGCTAGCGACGATGTAGTTCTGGATATGGCGGAGAACAGCGACGGCGAGGCGCCAGTTTTAGAACGCCGCGACGAATCTGACACCAACGGCCTGAAGCGCGCTATTTTTGACGTCCCGATTGAAGTTGTCGTCTCTGTCGGCAGAGCGCGTCCGCTGATTGGCGACCTTTTAGCGATGGGCCGTAACCACCTTCTTCCAATCGACGCCTCAATCGAAGATCCGGTGGAGCTGCTGGTTAAAGATCGTGTGATTGCGAGGGGCGAGCTGACCCAGGTTCCCGATTCTGAAGGGCAACTTGGCATACGGCTCACAGAAGTTGTGAATATTTCCGCACTGACTGAATAACGAGTTCATCGATGAAATTCCTACTAGCGCTCATCGTTGTCCTAATATGTACCGGCGTGGCCGACCCGGCCGCGGCGCAAATCGCGCCGGCTGATGTTGCGCCGGAGGGCGCCTTAAGCGCGCGCGTCATCCAGCTGTTTCTCCTGGTCACGGTTTTAAGCCTGGCGCCGGGGATTGCGATGATGGTGACATGTTTACCGTTCATGGTGATCGTTTTTTCGATCTTGCGGCAAGCGATCGGTCTTCAACAGTCGCCGCCCAATATGTTGATTATGAGCTTGGCGTTATTTTTGACATATTTTGTAATGGAGCCGGTTTTCACTGAAGCCTGGAGCGCCGGCGTGCAACCTTTAATGGACGGCGACATCACGCAAAACCAGGCCTTTGGGCGCGTATTGGCGCCGTTCAGAGAGTTTATGGAAGGCCGCGTGTCGCCGGTCGCCATCGAAAGCCTGAGTGATGCGGTTGCACGGCCAAATGTGGATGGACAAACGCCGATATCGATTTTGGTGCCGGCATTCATGCTGTCGGAAATACAGCATGCATTTCAAATTGGATTTGTAATTTTCCTACCTTTCCTGATTATTGACCTGATTGTTGCGTCGGTGCTTATGGCGATGGGCATGATGATGGTTCCGCCAGCGATTGTATCGCTTCCGTTTAAGTTGGCGTTCTTTGTGTTGGCGAACGGATGGGTAGAGATATCGAGCGCAGTTGTGAAGGGATATGGTGCATGACCACGTCTGGAGCACAGAGAAATTCAGGCCTGCCTGTGCCTATGCGCACAGCGCGCGAGTCTAACCGCGATGCAAAACTGTCTTTGACGCCGCCGCAAAAAGCCGCGCTCGTGATCGCTGCATTGGGGCCGGGTGCTGCGGGCCCTATTATCGAGCGCATCAGCGACGATCATTTGCGCGCGTTCACACGCGCCTATGCGCGTTTGCAGGCGGTGCCAAAAGCCGCCTTGCAAGGCGTTGTGGTTGAGTTTGTCACGCAGCTCAGCACCGTGAAGGACGAAATTAACGGCGGTGTTGAAAATACCCGCGAATTGCTCGGCCAGTTTTTTGACGAGGACGGCATCGCCAGGTTGATGGAAGGCCTTGACGAGCCGGGCGGCGAAAGTGTCTGGAAAAAACTTGAGCAGGCGAGTGACGAAGATTTTGCAGAATATCTTTCGAGCCAGAAACCGCAACTTGTAGCCGTGGTTTTGTCCAAGCTCGGTTCGGAACAAGCATCAAGAATTCTTGACCAGTTTGAGACCGACATAGCCGGGAAGGTCATTTTGTGTCTTTCAAAACCAATAGACGTCAAAGAAAGCACGCTGCAAATTCTCAGCGATACGATCGAGCGCAATTTTCTGTCGCCAGCAAATGCCAGCGCTGGCAAATCTCATGATCCCGGCGACATGATCGGTGCGATGATGAACAATATTATGTCGGATAAGCGCGAAGAGCTTCTTGAGTTCATTTCAAAATCTGCACCGGAAATCCTGCAAAGCGTGAAAAAATCGATGCTGACCTTTTCAGACATTGCAACACGCGTTCCGCCAAACGCTATACCGATGGCGATTAAAGAAGTTGAACTCGACGATCTTCTGCAAGCTGTGAAATACGGAAAAGAAAATGCGCCGGCGGCGTCGGAATTTATTTTAGGAAACATTTCCCAACGCATGGCGGCTCAGTATCAAGAGCAGATGGAAGAACTCAAACCGATCACGCCGAAGGAAGCTGAGGCCGCACAATCATCGTTTATGGCGGTGATCCGAGGCTTTGCAGCTTCGGGTGAGATAGACCTGATTGAACCCATGTCCGAGGAAGAACAGGCCGAAGCTGCTGCGGCGTTGGAGCCGGGCGCTGCAAGCGAGAGTTAGTCTTCGCGACTATACGATGATCGCCTGGAATGTGGCGCGCGGAACCATGCTGCCTGTCGGGCCAGGGCGCAGCGATGCGGCCGCTTATCGTTCAGATACTATGATCGCCAAACTCTGTTGACGCGTCGGCAGGGTTTCCCCCAACATCCCGCGCTCAAATGCGGCTATGATGCAGGGGTCTGCTTTCTGCCATCACAAGCAAAAAACACGTTTATGTGTAGGGTAAACGGTCGACCTCGCGCCCGAGAAACATATTCCGGGTTGGCGTGTTACTGCGCGACGAGCTCTGCATGTAGGGCGCCGGCCGCTTTGATCGATTTCAAAATGTCAATCATCTCTCTCGGACTTACGCCCAGCGCATTGAGGCCATCAACAAGATCGGCCAGAGTCAAATTCTCTTCTATGAGTGCGACGCGACGGTCTTCCTCATTAACCTGAATATCGGTTCGCGGCACGACAACAGTATCGCCGTTGCGAGAGAACGGATTAGGCTGTGACACGCCGGGCGTTTCTCTGATGCGAATGGATAGATTGCCTTGGGCGACCGCGACGCTGGAGATGCGGACCCCTGCACCCAGGACAATTGTGCCAGAGCGCTGATCGACGACAATTCTAGCTTTTTGCGCAGGCGATATCTCAAAATTTTCTATCGCGCTCATCATATGGGCGGGTGAGCGAAATTGGGTGTCGAGCTTTATGTCAACCGCAGCGGAATCCAGCATAACGGCTATTGGCTTTCCGACACCGGCGTTAATTGCTTTTTCAATGCGTAACGCGGTCGTAAAGTCCGGTGCTCTGAGCGCCAGGCGGATGTTGTCTAGATCGCTAAAGTCAAAGGCCAGTTCACGTTCTACTCTGGCGCCGTTTGGAATGGTGCCCGAGGTCGGAACGCCTTCTGTAACCGATGCGGCGTCTCCTGAGGCGGCAAACCCGCTGACGAGCACCGGCCCTTGTGCGACGGCGTAAATTAACCCATCGGCAGCATTCAATGGCGTCATGATCAAGACGCCGCCTTGTAGATTGCTTGCATCGCCAATCGCAGAGATCGTTACATCAATCTGGGTGCCGGCGCGGGCAAACGGCGGCAATGTTCCGGTAACTAGTACGGCGGCGACATTTTTAGGCCGAAATTGTTCGCCTTGAACATTTACGCCAAGCCTTTCGAGCAGGCTTGACAGTGCTTCTTCCGCATATGGGATGTTGCGCAGGCCATCGCCAGTTCCGTCCAACCCAACCACAAGGCCGTACCCGACAAGATCGTTGCCGCGGACACCTTCGACTTCCACAAGGTCTTTCAGCTTGACGCCAGCGGATGCGCCACTGGCGAAAACCAGGAAAAAACTGAAAAGAAAGAGAACCAATAAGCGCATACTATATCACCTGATGAAGTCAGCAATTGTCAGCCGCGCCAGGCGCGCCGTCAGCAAGTAAGAAGCCTCAAGCTGGCTTTCGAGGAGTTGCAACTCTGAGGCCGCCTCGAACTGGTCTCTACCCGTCATTTCATTAAACAGGCTGGTCAAAACCGTCTCTTCCGATTCGTGACGCGAAATCGCGGCGCCAATTCTAGCCTGGCCAACACCGATGACGGCGCGTAAATCCGTGATCGCCGTATCGGCGCCAAGAGCGATTGTCGCGCCGGCTTCCACCACGCCTGACTTATCGGCGAATGTTGTGGAGCCATGCGTTGCGATTGTCGCCAGGCCGCGAATAAGGTCTTTAATCGGTTGGTCGGTTGCTGTCGCCGACACGTTAATTCTAATTCCAGGTGAAATTTCGACAGCCGGCGCTTTGTTAAGGCCGCCCTGATAGATAGACGTTGCATATCCGCCAGCGGGATCGTCGAAGTAGAAATCAAGTTGCGCCTGAACGTCGGCAGCGTCTGTCGCGCCCGCCATGATCGCATCAATGTCTGCCAGAAGCTGCTCGGGAGGGGCAAGGGGCGGCCGGTCGGTGACATCTCCACCAAACAATGCACGCCCGCCATCGGTTGTATTTAGAGCGCTGAAAATACTTGATATCGTGCCGCGCGCATCGGAAGCGAGCGATTTATGAGCCGGCTGGTCAGTGCGTCCCGACGCGCCGAGGGTTTCCGTGCCGATACGCACCGCGTCGATGCCGAGCAACGCTAACGCGGATTGGGTTCTTTGGGAGCGGTTCTGGCCGAGGGCGAGAAGGCTCTGGAAAGACTTGGCGTCGTCGATCGCTTTCTTCAAAAGGTGCGCGCCGCCGACATCGCCACTCATCGCGGCGGTAATATCCTCGCGTCGGCCCGTCGTCGCCTCTGTCCGCGTTACATCCGCACGCACCTTAATGTCGGACACGATGCTGGATAGCCGTGAGAACGATAGAATATTTGGAACGCCGACGCCACCCATCTACAGCTCCATTAACCTTCGCATCATGTCATCCGCGATTTGAATAACCCGCGCATTGGCAGAATATGCTTGTTCAATTAGCAGCAGCTGTTGCAGCTCAAAATCCGTATCGACAGCGGTCGCGGCTTGTTCTGCATCGGTGAGTAAGTTTGAGCGCGCCGCGGTTGAAGCTTGTTGCGACTCGGCTGATATGCGCGAGCGTCCGATTGAAGATGTAACATCGGCTGCCGCCGCCGCCGCCGATACAGAACCGCTTATTCCTGTGCCGGGCGGCGGTGTTCGCAATGCGGTTAAGGAATCCAGCAGTGTAAGGATGATTGTGACGTTGCCGGAGGCGCCTTCCGTGCTCGCGCCGAGGCCGTCTCTAAGCCGCCACGTAGCGCCGCCCTGATCTGGGTCAACAGCTGCATTCACGGCAATGCGCGCCGACAGACCATCTTCCAGCGTTGGGTCAAAAGCCGCACCCGCATCCGTAAACAGGCCAGGATCGCCCGGTGTAAGGGTTGGGTCGATACCCTCAAATCGCTCAATAACATCGCGCGCCAGCGCGTCTATCTGCGTTTGAAATTCTGGGGTGATGTCATCACGCACGGTAAACAGGCCCGCAAGCGCGCCTTGCGAAATTTCAAAAGTGCCGCCGCTGCTCGGCGTTAAGTCTGCGCTATCTAGAGTCAATCCTGATAGCACGCCATTGGCGAGCGTCATTCCCGGCCCGATATTGTTGGTAGGCGTGAAGCTTAACTGGCGTGCGGTCCCCGAAATAAGATAGGCGCCCTCATCGGTTATGAGGTCAACCTTGCCGCTGGGCCGGCGAATTTCTTTTACCGGAATAACGTTAGAGATCTGATCGATCAGAATTTTACGTTGATCTTCAAGGCCGGTTGCGTCTTGACGGCTATTGCTGGCGACACTGATCTCTGAGTTCAGTTTCTCGATCTCTTTTAGAACACCGTTTACGAAGTCAACCTGGTTGGCAATTTCAGTATCCGCATTTTGTCGAGTGATCACGGCATTGTTGGCCAGTTGGCGAAAGGTTGTGGTGAGTGCGTTTGCGGAATCGAGAACTTGGGCTTGAAGGGAACGCGACTCTGGTGTTTGGGAAAGCGATCGTAACGAGGATTCAAAGTTTTGGTATTGAGTGAACAGGCTAAAAGGGTCGCCAGGCTCACCTAATGCGCTATTGAAGGCGGCATAAGTTCCAGCAACGGTCTGGTCACGGATGAGCGTGCTGTCGGCAAGCCTACGGCTGCGCGTGAGCGCGAAATCAACCGCACGGGTGACGCCATCGAAACTCACGCCAGCGCCGGCGCCGGCAAACACATTTTGACTGATTTGAGCGGTGCGTTTGGCAAACCCCGGCGTCAACGCGTTGGCGACGTTATTGGAAACGACGCCAGCGCGCCGCGAGGCGACCGCAAGGCCGGAGTTTGCATTCGCTAGAGCTGCTGTAATGCTCATAACCTACCACTCATTCTGAGTTTTGCGGTTTCGCGTTTACCGGATCAGGTTCGTCGTTTCCTGCAGCATTTCGTCTACAGTCTGGATAATTTTAGCATTAGACGAATATGCACGCTGAGTTTTGATGAGGTCGGTCAATTCACCAGCGATGTCGGTTGTCGATTCTGCCAGAGAAAATCCGACCGTGGTGCCAACCGGACCGGTATTGGCGTCCCATAAAAAGAAGTCGCCGCTTGCCTGAGAAACCCCGAAGGTCTGGTTGTCAAACGCTTGCAATCCATTGATGTTTGGAACATCGGCCAGCGGAATCTGGTAAATGGTGCGCCGGAAGCCGTTATCATAGATGCCTTCAATACGGCCATCTTCAGTGATTTCAAGGGCGTTCAGGTTACCGACCGGGGCGCCATCAGCGCGCACGCCAACCGGTGAGAAGTTCGAAGACAATTGAGTGAGCGGCCCGCCGCCGCCCGGAACGCCAATATCTACATCAAGGGTTCCGCTGCTGGTCGTTACAGTAATAAGCCCGGTAGTCGAATCATAGGCGGCGCCGGCGCCCGGAGTGACGGATAGGATCGAGCCGCCACTACCGAGCGTGTCATCAAAGGTGACGCTCAGTGTTGCAATTGGCGTCGTTGGATCGGTAGCGAAGTCGGTGATGTCAAGCGTCCATGTATTGGTCGAACCGGTTACGGGCACTTGTGGTATAAAGCTGAGATTTAGTGTTTGGGAGCTACCAAGTGTGTCGAAATATTCAATCGGAAGGTCAATGGAGCTGCCGCTTGCTCCAGCTTCGGTTTCCGTCGCCGGAATATTAAGGCCAAGCTCGATCTTGGTTGTCGGCACGGCGATAAACTGGTTTGCGGTAACCTGAACGGGTTCCAACCCGGCTGCACTGGTGCGGGTGGGAACGTTTACGGTGCCATCAGGATCGGCTGGCCAGCCCATCAGGAAATTACCATTCAACGTACGAAGAAGCCCGTTTTTATCAGGCGCAAACGAGCCGGTTGATGTGAAAAACAACGGTCGTTCACCGGTTGCTGAACTCGCACCGGCGAGGTTGGTGACGGGAAGCAGACCGCGTCCGGAAACTGAAATATCCGTGCTGTTGCTCGTCGAAATCAGTGCTCCCTGGGCGGAAACATCTTTAAAGGTAGCAATGCGAACACCGCCAGCAGAAAATTCGCCGGCGCCTTGTTGTAGAACCAGGCTGGAGAATTCCGTATTCGCCCGCTTATACCCGAATGTCGCGGAGTTCGCGATGTTGTCCGAGATCGTGGCCAGTTTTGTGGCGTTGGCGGCTAGTCCGCTGACGCCAGCGTTCAGAGAAGATGAAAGACCCATAACTACAACTCACATTTGCATTATTGTTAACCAAGTTCTTTCGGACTATCGGTCAATGTGATTAAAATTTTCATAATCAGCGCAGCGACCGCTACGACTTGGCATGCCGCGGTTGCTACGATTTGAGTATGGTGATGGATATTCTACGGTTTTGCGGCGCAAACCGGTCTTCAACCAAGGGCTCGCTATCGGCTTTGCCGGCGACCTCATTGACTTGCGTCACCGGCAATCCTGCGGCGATCATTAAACGACGTGCTGCATGCGCGCGGTCCGTAGAAAGTTCCCAATTCGTGTAGTCTCGCCCGCTGGAATAAGGTAGGCTGTCAGTATGCCCCACAATGGAGATTTTGTTTTCCACCAACGACAAGCTTTGTGCGACAACGTCCAAAAGCAGCACCATTATGGGCGATGCGTTTGTTGAGCCGACGTTAAATAACGGATTGTCATTTGTGTCTATGAGTTCAATGACCAGCCCTTCGGGCGTTACGCGCAATTGAATATGGCTTGCTATGCCCTCAGTTTGATCGCCGCCGATTTGACTGAGGAGATCTTCTTCAACCGCTTCCAATGCGGCCTGTTGAGCGTTTTGGATGCGTGTTTCTTCTTCCTTCAAAGCCTCGCTCGCGGACTGGTTGTCCTTTTTCTTTGGTTCTGTACTGGCGTTCGATTCGGCTTTTGCGGAGAAGATGGTGGCGCCTTCTAATAGTTCTGTGCCGCCGCCAGACATCGGACTAATGGGAATGGAGGGATTAAAGTAATCCGCGAGGCCATTGCGCTGGTCTTCCGTGGTTGCGTTGAGCAGCCACATGAGCAGAAAAAAGGCCATCATCGCGGTTACAAAATCGGCGTAAGCCACCTTCCAGGCGCCGCCATGATGGCCGCCGCCGGTAACCTTCTTCACCTTTTTGATGATTATTGTTGGTTCGGAGTTACTCACAGGACGCCGGGATCGGTTACGCTACAAAAGGAGCGACAATTTAACCAACTGCGTGTTAATTTCGCGATAACACCAAAGCGGCGAAAAGCCGTTAAGGTTAGCAAAATATAAACAAATTCAACGCTAACTCTGCGCTCCACAGGATATCAAAAAGGTTACTGCGAATGACGCAGAAGCAGGCCGCGACGCTGTCAAAAAAGATCGAAAGCGCGAGTATAGATATTGCAATCTTTCCTCGCCTTGAGGAGCTTGCGTCTGTGCTTGTCGAGGCATGCGTTGCTGCAATTTCCGATGCTACGAAAGCGCCCGTCGAGCTTGTAAAAATGGATACTTGTATGGCCGACGGCCAGCTGGCGTTAGGGGCGTTGCCGGAAGGCGTCCCGCTTTACGGCGCGGTTGTGGCGGACACGGACCAGGTGATTTTTGTGACGCTGGCGCCAGGCTTCACGGCGTCGTTAAGTGAAAGCTTGTTGGGCGGCGATTTCACGCCTCCGGAAGAAGGCGCATGCCCGACCGACCTTGATATTGCCCTGGCCAGACCAACGGTTGATGGTTTTTTGGCGCCATTATGTGCAATCCCTCCTGAAGATGCGGGCTTTCGTCGTGAAGGGGTGTTGCACCCGGTTGAGGTGGCGGACAAAGAAGCGGATATGGTAACCAGCCAACATGAGGCTGCGTTTATCAACCTATCGTTTGATCTGACTTTTGAAGAAACAGCGGCCCCAGGCGTTGTCACGATGCATTTACCGACCGATTTTCTAGAGTGTCGAGGGCTGTTAACGACAGTTCGTAAGCGTACGGTTATCGATAACGACAATTCACGCTGGCGCAAGGAAATGGAAGCCAATATCAACCAGAGCAATATTGAACTGGACATTGTTCTCGACCGATACAAGGCGACTTTGTCTGAACTTTCAAAACTTGAGGTTGGTCAGATTATTCTCCTCGCCAACAAGGCGGACCATTCGCTTGATATTACCATGGCGACAAGCGCCGGGCGATGTTCAATTGGAACCGGTCGTCTGGGGGCTTTTGAAAAGTCGAAAGTGGTGAAGATAAGTTCATTGTATGACCCCGCCTTGCTCTGACCCATAGCGCCTGCGAGTGTGCGAAGCTCTGCGGCTAGATCGCTGAAAACATCATGCGCTGCGCGCCTATAGGCTTTGTTAACCAGTTTACACCAACTTAGGATTTCGTTTACTCGCCGCCCAGAATGGGCGTTGCTGCGAATGTCGAAACTTTATGCTCTATAAGATGGCGATGGTTCGAAACTGAGGAAGAAGTCCGAAATGTCAGCACTTCACAAAGATAAACCCGCAAATTCCCATAAGACGCGCGTAAGCAGTGATGGCGAGGACTCGAATGTACAGGGCCTATTTGAAGAAGCAGCGCCCTTTATTGCGCAGCTGACAATCGCAGCCGGAATAGAAAGCTCGACGGATGTTGAAGATAGCAGTGTCGCGTTAGAGCGATTGAGCGCACTCAGTGACGCGATTGCAGAGCATGCATCCGGTAGCGTGAGGGAAGTTGCGCTAAAAGTAGCGCTCTATCGCGCGATTGCGCCAGAGGCCGCGCTTCAGCAGGATTTATTGACAACGGATGAGCGCCTGCTGGGTTCGATCATGAGCGATATCGAAAAAATCTCGTGAACACCCCGAACCGGTATGTTCCGGTTGGACGCCCAAAATATTGAGCTGGCCCCGGTTGTAGCTTAACCGCCGGATAACCGCATTACACTAAATCCGGAAATGCTCCAGGAATTGCTCAATCGCAAGGAAGTGATTGCGATTTCCGCACAATCTTATAAAAGGTCTAGCTCGCCAGGTTGCGAGCGTCGCCGTCGCCGATACTCTCGTATGCAATCTACGGATATGAGTTTCTGGCGTGAGGCGTTTCGTCGCCGGTTCTATTGGGCGTTCATTGGCGCCGTTGTGCGAGCGGTGCGGTTTGCGTTAGGCTTAATCCCTTTCGGTTCATGACTTAGCGGAGCAGGTTTGCCGGGTGAAGCATTTCAAAATTACCACCGAAAATTCGCGATTGAGCGCGCGCGACATCGCCGACAATTTTGACGACATTCATCCGCCGCTGGACGGCGCTCAGGCCATTGTTGAGGCTGGCCGGTGTCTTTATTGCTATGACGCGCCTTGCATGAATGCATGTCCGACACGCATCGACATTCCGAAATTCATTCACCAGATCCGATCCGGCAACCTCGACGGTTCGGCGCAAACCATCCTGTCGGCAAATATTATGGGCGGCGCCTGCGCGCGGGCCTGTCCGACGGAAGTGTTATGCGAAGAGGTCTGTGTTGTTCACCATACGGAAGGCGCGCCGGTGAAGATCGGCGAATTGCAACGCCACGCCGTCGACCATTTGATGGCCAAAGGCGGCGCCCACCCGTTTGTGCGCGCGCCATTGTCGGGTTGCAAGCTGGCGGTGGTCGGCGCCGGACCGGCGGGGCTGTCATTTGCCCATCGCGCGGCGATGCTTGGCCATGATGTGGTTGTCTATGAAGCCAAGCCCAAACCTGGCGGGCTTAATGAATACGGTCTTGCCGGATACAAGATGGCGAATGATTTCGCCCAGGCCGAAGTTGAGTTTCTCCTCTCCATAGGCGGCGTCACCATTGAGCACGGTAAAGTGCTCGGCGACAATCTTTCCCTCGATGATCTTCGCGCTGCCTATGGTGCGGTGTTTATCGGCGCCGGGCTCACCAAAGCGCGCGGACTTGGCGTTGATGGCGAAAACCTTGCCGGTGTTGGTGACGCGCTTGAGTTTATCGAAGCTGTCCGCGTGGCGAAGGACAAATCAAGCGTTCCGGTTGGCGATAATGTCATAGTAATCGGCGGCGGCAACACCGCGATTGATGCGGCCGTGCAAGCCAAATGTCTTGGCGCGCGTAATGTCACGCTGGCGTATCGGCGTGGGCCGGACGCTATGACCGCCACCCAATGGGAACGTGATTTGGCGGCCGCAAACGGTGTGATTATACGCTATTGGGCCGCGCCCAAGGCGTTTTCGGGCGCGGCGAGTGTTGAGCGCGCGGCATTTTCGACAATGCGCATGGACGACGGCAAGTTGACGCCGAGCGATGACGGCTTTGAGCTCTCTGCCGACATGGTGCTGAAGGCGATTGGCCAGACATTGAATAGCGCGATATTTGGCGCGCTAAAACTGGAGGGCGGCAAGATTGTCGTCGATGCGCATTATCAAACTTCGCTGCCGGGGGTCTATGCTGGCGGCGACTGCATCAAATCCGGCGAAGACCTGACAGTGCAGGCGGTTGAAGACGGCAAACAGGCAGCGATTGCGGCAGACATTACATTGCGCGCAAAACAGAAGGGAGTGGGCGAATGAGCGATCTTGGTTGCATCATTGGCGGCGTTGAAAGCATCAACCCATTCTGGCTCGCCTCAGCGCCGCCATCCGACAAGAAGTATAATGTCGAGCGTGCGTTTAAGGCTGGTTGGGGCGGCGCGGTCTGGAAAACCCTCGGCGTCGATCCGCCCGTCGTCAACGTCACCAGCCGGTTTGGCGTACACAGAACGCAGGATCGGCGGATTATTGGTATCATCAATTTTGAGCTGCTTTCCGACCGTCCGCTGGAGGTCATTCTTCGCGAATTAGTGGAGATGCGCCGCGAATGGCCGGACCGGGTGATTA
>JAJFFZ010000007.1 GCA_021776395.1 Hyphococcus sp.
CGTTTGCGTTAGTGAGGGCTAGCCCGCTAACGTTCGGCCGCGACGTACTCACTCATGCCAAGCCGCCGCATCAGCGCCGGGCCCGCGCTTGGCGATCACCACATCAAGCACAAAAGACCGCCCCTCACTTCCAACGCGCACCGCACGTGCCAGCGCCGCCGCCAAATCGCCCGGCTCGCTCACGCGCTCGCCTTCAACGCCATAACCGGACGCCATCGCCACATGATCAATCGCCGGATCGTCAAGATTAATGCCCACATAACGCCCGGTCTTGGCCCCGCGACCTTTAAGCCCGGCAATCGCCCAGCGATTGGCCTGATAGGCGAGATTGTTAAAAATAATCACCACAATCGCCTTGTTGTGACGCTGCGCTGTCCACAAGCCTTGCAGGCCAAACTGGAAACTACCGTCACCAACTAGAGCGTATACGGATTTATCTGGCGCGCCGAACTTGGCGCCAACCGCCGCGCCGACACCCCAGCCAAGGCTGCCGCCGGATGAAATCAAATGCCGCCTTCCGCCATTGTCCTGGTCGAACTGAACATGGTCCCAGATATACTGATCGGAGGTGACGCCTTCGGTAACGACGATAGCGGCGGGGTCTATCACGCGGTCAATTTCTGCGGCCAACCGTTCCGGTGCGATCGGCGCATCATCCCAGACTTTTTGCAACGTTGCAGCGATTGGCGCGCGCGTTTTTTTCTTCAGCGCCTCACCTTCTCGCTGGCGGCGTTCAATCACCGCTTCGTCAAGCGTCATTAAGGTGAGCTGCTCGTCGATACCGCTAAGCGTTTCTTGCGCATCAGCGTAAATCAGATGATCAACCGGATAGCCGCGCGACAAATGCTCCTCACGCACGCCAATCTCGATAATCCGCGCTCGTTCCGGGATCAGCGGATGGCCGCGCCGCGCAAGCGACAGCCGTGAGGCGCCGGCCAGAACCACAAGATCAAACTCCGTTTCCGGGCGAATGCGCGCGCGCATCGCGCCGAGATATCGCGGATGATGGGATGGAAATCCCATCGCCGAGCGGCTCGATGATGTATCGCCGCTCACCACCGCGCCGAGCCGGTCGGCAATCGCAGCCAGTTCTTTCAACCCACCCCAACGCGGCAATTCCGCGCCGGCGACGAGAAGCGGATTGCGCGCCCGCGCCAACATCGCAGCCGCGCGTTCAACATCATCATCACCCGGATGAAGCGGTCCCGCCGGCGCAGAGCGCGCCGCCGGAATAATACGCGTCTTGGCAATTTTGCCGCTCCAGACATCAGCGTTGACACCGAGAAAAACCGGGCCCGGCGGCGTCGCCGATGCGAGGCGCAACGACCGGCGCAGCGATGTTGCGAGATTGTCCGGATTGCTCGCCCGGAAGGAGAGCTTGGTGTAAAGCTCTGCAATCGATTCCACTTTTGCAGTTTCCGTAAAAACCCCGAGGTTCTCGCCGCTACTGGCGCTAAAGCCGACCGATATCACCATCGGTGTATTATCCGCATGCGCATTGACGATAAGGCCGAGTGCATTGGCAGCGCCAGTGATGGAGTGGACGTTCACAAAAGCAGTTTTGCCGGTGATGCGCGCATAGCCGTCCGCCATCGCTACAACCGGGCCTTCATGCAGGCCCAGTACATATTGGATATCTGGATAATCAACCAGCGCATCCACAAACCCCGCCTCATAGGCGCCGGTATTGCCGAACACATGGCTAACGCCCCAGGCGCGCAAAGTCTCGCTGGTGATTTTGCCGCCGGTGGCGTTTTTAAGGGTGATGAAATCACCGCCCGGCGGCAGCGCGTCAACACCTACGTTCTGCGCAGAAGCGGCGCCAACCAGCTGGCTCGCCGCCGCGGCGCTCACCCCCGCCGCTTTTGTCAGAACGAGGAACTGGCGCCGCGAAAGATCGCCATTCACCAGACCAAACGTCGCCTCACGGAGCATTCGTGTTTTCCTTTTTTGAGAAGGCTATCAAAAATAAACGCCGGGAGCGATTTTCATCATTCCCGGCGCCAAGTCTAACCCGAATCGGTCAATGCAGATCAGAATTGTTTCTGGAACGTCACGCCCCACATCCGTGGCGGGCCGAACAAAGCTTGCGCAGTGCCGCCGCCCGGGAAACCGCCAACACCGCCGCCGGCGCCATCGATGCCGAAGGTGCGGATGATCGGGTTGAACCGGCGGAACGCCGCATAACGTTCATTGGTAAGGTTGCGCACCCAGAAGAACGCCTCCCAGCCATTTTCATGACTGACATAACCAAGCCGGGCGTTGAGAAGATTATAAGCGCCCTCGGTCACGACATCTTCAAGCGGGCTGCCAACCTCGACCAGCTCGTGCAGGATGGAGCCGGTGTAAGACCAGCTCAGCCGCATCACCATGTCGCCATCATTGGTAATCGGGCGTTGGTATGTCACGGCCGCATTAGCCGTCACTTCCGGCGCCAGCGGGAACCGCTGGCCGATAAAGCCTTCGCCCACCACCTCTTCAACGCCGCCGGTCTGGTCAGCAACCGGAACGCCGCTCTGAATTTCACTGAACGCCGTACCAACACCGCCGGTGAAGGTCAGTTCGTCCGTTAGCTGAGCAAAAATATCGGCTTCAAAGCCCCAAACTTGCGAGTCCGGCACATTCAGAACGATAATCCCGGTCGACAAGCGGGTGATGCCCTGCTGGCGATTATTATAATCTGTAAGATAGCCGGAAAGGTTCACCCGCGCGCGACCACCGGCAAAGCTTGTTTTAACGCCGCCTTCATAGACATTCACCGTTTCCGGTTCAAAATCGATATTCGCCGGCGCCGCATTCGGATCAGCTGAGCGATTGATGATTTCAGCGATGATTTCATCTTTGGTCGGCGGCCGGCCCAGGCTTGCCGTCAGCGAGCCGATAACGCCGCCAACATTGGCCGGGCTGCCGATAATGAAGCCGCGAAACGCGGTGATGTTTTCACCTTGAGTGATATCAAACTGGAACCCGCCGGATTTAAAGCCGCGTGAGTATTTCGCATAGGCGGTGATGTTGTCACTGGGCTGCCAGGTCAAAGACGCGGTGCCGGAAAATTCATTGTCGCTGCGCGACCGCATCGTCGTGAAAGACGGCCGCAGGATATTGATCATCCCGACTTGCGTCATATCGAGGTCTTTGTCTTCCCAGGTGTGACGAATGCCGCCCGTCAGGGTGAGCGTTTCCGTGAGGCGGAAATTGGAGTGCAAGAACACCGAGATGGATTCTGTTTTCAACGTCCCCTCTTCGCGCACGCCGATCGTATCGGGCACGCTCGCCGCCGTTACCGGACCGAGGTCAGGCTCAAATCCGAAAGGCAGGAAGAAATCTCCCGCCTGGCCGCCCGGCAGGAAACGCCCCGCTGCGATGAGGTCAGGATTGGTGCAACCAATGGTCGCCTCATTGGCGCCAAAGACCGTGACGTTCTCATTAAACACGCCGTTAGCGTTGAGATCAAAATCCCAAACCGGCAGGCCATTAGCGTCAAAGCCCGACAGGCGCGACGTGGTTTCAAATGGCGGCGGCGGCGGGAAACCGCGGAAGGTCGATGTCGTCACGCCAGAGGTGCAACCGGCCAGAATATCTTGCGGGAAAAACCGCGTCTCCGAACTCGAAGCCTGATTTTGGGTGAGGTAAAAAGCGCCGGCGATAAAATCAAATCGCTTGCCGGCGGGAGAGGCAATGCGAATCTCGCCGGACCATTGGTCAAGGTCTTCCTGCAACAGCGTATCCGACAGGCGCTGGCGCGTGGTGTCGCCGTCAAACAGGCTGACAATATCATTGGCGCGATAGGCGCCGACGCCGGTCAGTAAAAATTCACCGGGCAGATCGAGGTTAAACTCCAGCGACGTGCCCCAAAGATCTCGGTCTGAAGTCGAGGCAGAATCGATATCGACAATGCCTTCCGCAAGGTCAACGAATGCTGGTTGTTTTAAGTCGTTGGGATCGTCGTTAATCTGACGGACAAAATCGCGCTCTTCCTTAAGACGGTCGATAGACCAGTAAAGTTCGAGACTATCGCTCGGCCGCGCAATCGCCTGGAACCGGCCGGACCAGTTGTCCTCGCCGTTAAAACGACGATCATCAAAGGTATTTTTAATCCAGCCGTCCTGGCGCTCAACCGCAATGGTCGTGCGCGTCAACAACCTGTCGCTGATCGGCACATTAATCGCGCCGGCGGCATATCCGCGCTCATAGTTACCGGCTTCCAGCTTCAACTCTCCGCCAAACTCTTCGGTCGGTTTTTTGGTTGTGATGTTGACCGCGCCGGCAATTGTGTTGGCGCCGAAGAACGTGCCTTGCGGCCCGCGCAGGACTTCAACTTGTTGTACGCCAAACAGGCCTGTATCGAAGGAGGCGGAGCGCCCGGTCAGGACGCCATCGACATAAACCGTCGCGCCAGAGGCTTCGCCGACCACGAACTGGTTGGTAATGCCGCGTACGGAGAAATTGCCCAGCACCGAGCCCTGATTGAGGAAGCTGAAATTCGGCACGCTCTCAACCACATCGGCGAGCGATGTCGCGCCCGAACGCTTCAGATCTAGCTCGCTTTGTGCGGCAAGAGAGATCGGCACATCTTGTGCGGATTCTTCACGCCGTTGTGCGGTGACGGTAATGACGTCGCGCGCCGCCGCTGCGCGCGCTGCCGCGTCACCCTCCTGGCCCAGCGCCGCCGGCGTTAATGGAATCACCAGCGCCGAGACCCCGGCCATGAATATGGATTTTTTGATCTGCCGTTTCATCGTAATCCTCCCTAGTGCGCAAAATCTTTTAGCCCGCCGCGCATTCTCCCAATCCCATACGCAACATGAAATGCCAGCTTGGTCGCAAGCCTGCGACAAGATATCAACAACATACTTGAAACTGCAACCATTTTTAAGGTCGTTCCGGCAACGCTTTTCCCGTGTGACAAAAATACACCATAGCGCCGCCGGGGGTTTGGCGTCAGCGCCGCGCCTCTTATAAAGCCGACTCTAATGGCGAAGCCACACCGATATATGCTACAATAACTGTTTAATGTCAGCATGTTATGTATATATTCTAAACCCCGCACAGCGTGTAATCCAGCCCCAGCGATACGCCTGAAAGGCCCCCTCACCGCTCGCTTTCAACGAAAATATCGAGCGGCAATATCGCCGAGACGATGACATTCGGCGCATCAACCAGCTGCCCAATGCGCAGGTCAACCGCTACACTTGCAACGATATAGGCCTCCTCGCGGGTCAGCCCATAGGCCTCAGTCATATAATCGATCATCGTCAAAAGCGCATTACGCGCCGCCAGCGTAATATCCTTTGATAGGTTTTCAAGCGCGGCAGCATGGGGCGAGGCGAGATAGGCCATGTCTGGCGGCGCCGCGCCCTCGGCCTTCAGCGGAAAGCCGGTGGTCGCATAAAATCGCCGCGAGGGAATATTGAGGAGCCGCGCCGGGCCCTCATAATGCGGGGTTTTCATGTTGGCGCCGGCGCCTTTCAAAACCCGCGTTGAAACGGTTACGACGGCATCCATTTCAATCGCGGTTCCCGCAACCTCGCCGTCGCCTTGCGCAAAATGAACGTCGCCAATGGCGAGACCACAGCCATCGACCTGACAGGGCAGGAATAAGGTCGCGCCAACACCGAGATAGCGAACATCCAGATTGCCGCCATGTTCGCGCGGCGCGATTGTCCGCAGGCAGGTATGGCTTTGCGCGCCGTCCGGTCCGCAAAGCTCCGTAGGCGAAGCATAGGCCGACTCAGGCAGAAAAACGGCGCCGCCCGCATCGCTCAGCGCCGCCTCGCGCGACAACGCCGCTTGATGCTCGCTCGCGCCGGGCAATACCGAGATGACGCCGGGGAAGCTTGCATTGGGGATGCGCACGCCGGGGATGGCGTCACTTTCGGCGTAGCCTTCGTTGAGACGCCATATAACGCGCAGCGGCCCTTTAATCTGGTCAGAAACAAAGCCGATGGCGCCGATCTGCGAATAGCCAACCGGGCCGGGCTTAATGGCTTCAATCGTCACCGCCAAAACATCGCCGCGCTTGGCGCCGTTAATCCGCACCGGCCCGGTGAGCGGATGCACCGTCGCACCGCGCGGTCCGGCCCTGCGCGGGTCGGGCGTTTTATTTGCCGGATCGATGTCAAAGTCGCTGGCGTTGCGGGTGTGGAACGCGATCGCCTGTCCGGGGTCGGCGCGCGCCGTCATGGGGATATCGGGATGCAACCGGTTGATGCATTGCCGGTCTTCAAGACAATTGGCGCCCTGCCCGCCAACGCTGACCGCCTCACCAGCCAGTGCGCCATTGCAAAGCGCCAATGCGCCGCCCGCCAGCCAAGCGAAATGTCGCCATTGGATGTTCATCACCCGCTCCTTCTTTGCATCGCCGCGCTAATGGTTCAAAGCGCGCCCGCAGACATCGCCTCGCGAATATGCGCCGCCTGACGGATCGCCAGTGCGACAATGGTCAAGGTCGGATTGACCGACCCGCTCGACGAGAACTGACTGCCGTCGGAAATAAACAGATTATCTATCTCGTGGGCGCGGCCCCATCTGTTACAGACGCCGTCTTTCGGGTCCGCGCTCATCCGGCAGGCGGCGAGATTATGGGTCGCCATATTGACCTTGAACGGAACCACGCGGCGTGCGCCAAGGCTCTCAAACAACGCCCGCGCTGAATTGGACGCATGCGCCCGCATTGGCGCGGCGTTTTCATGGTCCTCATAGTGAACAACCGGAACTGGCAACCCGTGCTGGTCTTTTAACTCAGGATGCAGACGAATGCCGTTGCCGCTCTGCGAGACATCCTCGCCGGTGATGAAAGTCGCGGCAATCCTTGTGTAGTCTTCCATCGCATCGGTTAACTCCGGGACCCATTTGCCGCCAAAAGCGATGCGCGCAACGGAAAGCGGCGAGAAGGCCGCAGATTCAATCTGATAACCGCCGGCAAAGCCGCGGCGCGTATCATTGCGCTGTTCATCGGCGATATGGCCGCCCTGTTGCGCCCCGCGATAGGAATGCACCTCGCCCGGCATGAAGCCGAGCGCGCCGACGACGACATGTTTCAGATAATTCTTGCCGACCTGCCCGGCGCCATTGGCGAGCCCGTCCGGAAACATCGCGCTGTTGGAGTTTAACAATAGCCGCGCGGTCTCAATCGCATTGCCGGCGACGCACACGGCGCGGGCGCGCTGGCGTTGAATGGCGCCGTCCTTATCGGCATACACAACCGCGCTCACCCGCCCCGCATCGTCATGCTCGATTTGCAGCGCCATGGAATTGGCGCGCAATTCAAAATGACCCGTGGCTTCAGCTTTTGGAATCTCCGTATAAAGTGTCGACCATTTCGCGCCGATAACGCAACCGCTTTTGCAAAAGCCGATCTGCTGGCATTGCGGCCGGCCATCATAAGCCGCGGAATTAATCGCAACGCCGGTTGATGTCACATGTTTATAGCCGAGCAATCCCGCGCCCGCCGCCAGCAGCTTCATATTGTTGTTCATCGGCAGGGGCGGCAAGCCATTGGTTCCCGAAACGCCCATCTTCGCCTCGGCCCGCGCATAGAACGGTTCCAGCTCGTCAAGCGTCAACGGCCAGTCTATGGCGCTGGAGTTTTTCATCGCATAAGTCGTCTTTGCACGGAATTCATGCGCCGCCAGGCGCACAGATGTTGCAGTCCAGTGCATCGTCGTGCCGCCGACGGTCTTGCACATCCAGGCGGGAAAGTTGGGGTTGAGCAGCCCCTCGCCAATGCGTTGGTCGCGCCACGTCATGCGCGCGTCCATCACCCGCTCATCATTGACGATATCGCCGAAACTGAGGCGCCCGCCCGCCTCCAGGCAGACAACATCGATACCCGCCTGCGCCAACTCATTGGCAAGCACGCCGCCGCCGGCGCCAGAGCCGATCACCACCACGACGCTATCGTCGGAAGGCGCAAAAACCGTCATGGCGTCGTCTCCGGAAGCCAGTCAATATCGTCAAAGCCGCGATAGAGATAACCGCCCTCTTCCGCCGACGCGCCGGGATATCCAACCAGCGCCCAGACCGCGGGGTGGGAATAAAATTCGAACAACGCCGCTTGATAGATCGTTTTGAAGAACTGCGTTTTGCTAATCGCTTCGGCAGCATTAACACGCGCCTCCGCGTCCAACGACTCCCACGGCGCGCCCGCCGCGGCATCCAAGGCGGCGCGCCCCTCTTGTTGCAGGCGCGCCCAGTCTTCGCGGGCTGATAGCTGAGCGCGAACCAGTTCAGAAACCTCTTCGTATACAGATGCGTTAATATTTTTATGGGGAAACAAAACCACAATCAGCGCCGCCAGCGCATCAAAGTCCTCAAGTCCTTCCTGCGTCGCTTGCTCTTCGCCCGAACATCCTGCAAGCGCGGCAAGCCCGGCCAATGCGATGCCGGTCAGCATAAAATCTCTGCGCACGATTTTTGCCATTGTCCCGCCCTCACCCTTTGCTTGCACCGCTAACGCCGGCCTATTGGGTGGGAGCCTAACCGAGCGCCCCGCTCCGCGCTATCGCCAGGCGTGCGTGCTGCACGGATCGAATGGAGTCGGCTCCTTTTCAATAGCCCAAGCCCCTCCGCACAGTTTATTTTAGCCGCCCATGAGCATGCAATTTAAAAACAAACGCTTCATCGTCACCGGCGCCGCCTCCGGCATCGGCGCGGCGACGGCGACGCTGCTAAAGCAACGCGGCGCCTATGTGGCAGCTTTCGACCGGTGCGAGCCGGACCCTTTAGCCGCGGATGAGTATGTACAGTTTGATCAGGGCGATTTCGCTTCTATCAACGCTGCGGCTTGCAAGGCGCCTGATAAAATCGATGGCCTTCTCAACATCGCCGGCATCCCGCCAAAGTCGAGCTGCTCGCCGGCGCAACTGCTGATGGTCAACTTTTACGGCATCCGGGCTTTGACCGGGCAACTGGTCGAAAGGCTGACGCCCGGCGGCGCGATTATGAATATGTCGTCGCATGCGGGTAATGCCTGGCGGGAAAATGTCGGCCTTCTCAAACAATTCCTGCCGGCGCGAGCGAAAGATGACATCGATGCGCTTGCGCGCCGTCACGACATTGTCATGGACGGGCTGGACGCCGTTTCCGCCTACCCTTTGAGCAAGCAACTGCTTAATCTGTGGACGGTGCAATCCTTTCCCGCGATGGAAAAAGCTGGCGTCAGAATGAACGCAGCCGCATCGGCCGGCGTCCAGACCGATATTCTCGGCGATTTTCTCACCAGCTTTGGCGAGCAATCCGCCGCGCGCATCCGCGCCATCGGCATCGCCGCGCCGTCAGATATCGCCTCGGCTATTGCGTTCCTGGTCTCTGACCAGTCCGCATGGATTAAATCGGCAATCATTCCTGTGGATGGCGGCGCGTCGGCAATGGCGGCGGCTAATAAGTTTGAGTTTGGCGGCGAATAATCTCAACCTTTGCCAGCGCCGGCCTTCACGGATTTTGGACCATAACCGCCGCCCGGCCCCATGGCGTTCGCAGCCATCTCAAAGGCTTCCGGCGAGCCGTTTATCCCATGGCCGCTGACAATTCTGTTCGAGCAATTCATAAACGCGGTGACGCAAATAACATCCTGCGCAGTTTTTTCCGTCCAGCCCGCTTGCGTTATCGCATCGATATCCGCTTTGATGACTTTATGCGGTTCCTTCGTCAGCTTACGGACAAGCGCAAAAGCTGGCCGCAGATTTTCATCAAGGACGCTATAATCCTCCGCCATCAACGCCTCAACAACACCGGCATCGGCGCCAAATTTTGCCGCCGTCGCGCTATGAGCGCTATAACAGAAGTCACAAGCGTTTAGCGCCGCCACATAACTCACCATCAACTCGCGGTCTTTCTCGCTCAGCTCCGACGGCCCGCGCATCACCTGATTGGCGAATTCGAGATAAGGCTGAAATCGCTCAAGATCGGCGAACAAGATATTCGCCATCGCATCGGTCGGTTTTAAAAAACTGAAATGCGACATCGGTTTCTCTATAATATAGGCGACAGGTCAGGCGCCGTTATTGAAACACAGCATCGTGATAGCCAGACTGCACCAGCGCGCCTTCGGGGAAAATTTCCCGTTCTGAAATCCACTGCTGCGAGCGTTCATAGATATCGCGTGAATAGGGCTCAAAAACAATACGCTCGCCGGGGCCAAAACTTCTGACGTCAATCGAGGCGTGGAACCGCTCAGGTAACTCATTGAGGTAATATTTCACATAAAGCTCCGGCCGCAAATCAATATCGGCCTGCGCCCGGCGCAATGCGCGGTAGAACTTCTCAACATCACGCATGTCCGAACCCGGCTGCACCATGCCCGCCATCATGAAGCTGGTGTCGCAAACCTTACGGTAGCCAAGCTGCTCAGCGACATAATAGGCGCCGCTAAAAAGGCTCACCGCAGGGATTTCTCCATCAACCAGCTTGCCGAGGCGATGGAACAACAGCCCGTCGGTGAACGAAAGCTTGATGTCGGCGGCGGGCATAAACTGCTCAAGCGCCTGAATGGTCGAATAGTGGCTGCCGGACTGATAGCCAACTGACACTGGAACATTGGCGAGGTCTTCCGGTTTTTTAACGGCAGAATCCGCAGCAATGAAGATGCCGCAATTGGCGACCGAATAGGCTTTCGCATAGAGCTTTCCGTGTCCGGCGGAAGCAGCCGCGTTCACCGTCCAGTGGCATGCGGAACAAACGTCAGATTCACGTCCCTTTTCAAAAGTTTGATAGGCGCCGACCTTATCGCCGAGATCGTGCACCGTGCCATCCGGCGCAACCAGCTCCTTAATGAATTCATAGTCGAGCCCTTCGTCTTCGAAGTAACCCTTTTCTTCCGCCACCCATTCATGCAGGCGCATATGCGGGGCGATTTTAAACTTTGCTTTTTGAGCCATGTGTGTTGCTCCTAAAATTTCACGCAGCGTTACCGACAGGAACTGACTGCATCTTGCGCCTCAGCGCTTAAAGCAGCGAAGCGCTCCTGGCGATCTTCGATGTCGCCGGCGCTTTCCATGCTGGCGCGCGCATCGCCATCGCCCTCGGTCGCCGCTTCAAGACAGGCGCAGGTTTCTTCGATCTTCGACATGTCCGCGCCGTCCGGCGCCGAGGCCGTGCACCAATCGGCAAACTCGCCCGCCAGCAACGGGCCTGAACTGATGAAAAATGCGGCGCTCGCCGCGAGGATGGTTTTGGGGATCATTGTCAACTCCAATAGTTGTCCATGCAACCAAGGCTATTGATACGGTAATATGATTGCAGTTGCAACTACTTTTTTTAAAACTGGAAAACTGTTTAAATATAACGGGTTTGGCGAGTGGCGGGGTTGCTGATCGCCGATCCATCCGCTCGCCGCCAATGAAAGCGCTCACCGCAGCCGCAAGAAAACTCCTGACCATAATCAACGCCAAAATCCGAGATCAAATCATCCTCATACAACAGAGTTGATGACGAATTATTGAGACAACTGACTCAGCACAATTTCAAAAGAATCTCCGCAAGCGCCTCTGGCTGCGACAACATCGGACTATGTGCGGCGTTCAATTGAAACACCCGCTCGCAAGGCGAGGCTGTATGCATCGCGCGCTGCGTTTCAGGATTTAACGCCCGGTCGTTGGCGCATTCAATATAATAGCGCGCTATCCGGCCGAAGTTCTCGGAGCTGATATGCACCGCTTCCATCGGCGGCGCCATAGGTTCAGGGATAGACAAGAGCCCGCCGAGCACGCTATCGGTATGCGGTCCATCATGGCAAAAGGCTTCGCCGAATTTGTCATCGCGCAGGGTTGCGAATTGGCGGTCCGGCGACCAGTCCACATTATCATAGAGCGCGCTTTTGGCGTCCGGTTTGGAGAAGTCCCGAATATTTTGGCCGTCGCCGAGCAAAAATGCCGCGATATAAACCAGTTTAGAGATTTTTTCAGACCGCCACTCAGCCGCCTGTGATATCACCGCCCCACCCATCGAATGGCCAACCAGAATGACCGGCTCGTCCGCCTTATCGACCAGCGTACAAACGCTTTGCGCATAGACTTCAAGCGAACAGTCCTCGCCACGCAATGCGCGCCGACCATGGCCCGGGAGGTCGTCTGCGATAACCGCGCAACCGGCCTCTGTCAGTATAGGAATGAGTTTATACCACGACCAGGCGCCATGAAAAGCGCCGTGCACAAGAACAAATGTCGTCATCGGCCCTCCTCCGCTTACAACATTACCCCGCTGCCAGCGCCTTCGCCCAAACGCCGTCAATACGCGCTTCAACGTCCTTGTCGGGAACCACCCGCTCCATCAGGTTCAAGCCCAATGGTTCGGTGCAATCGGCGCCCATAAAGGTCCGGGTGTTGAGCAAAATTTCGTTTTCGCCATCATGAACGCCGAGCTTGGCCGGCATGCCCATTTTTCCCTGCGCCAGCGGGTCGATATTCATGCCGAGCGCATTGGGCACAATCAACAGATCGCGATCCGCCATAAAGCGATGCGCCAATGCCCAGTCGCGCTCATGGGGGTCGCGAATATCGATGTCTTTGTCATAGATAAACACATGTTTGCAAAATCCCTGCAACGCCGTATAGGCGCGCATCATCGCCAGCTTCGGCTCGCCCACCCGTCGTTTGTCGATTTTCACATGGACGGTAAATCCGCAGCCCGCCGACGGATCGACATAGACATCAACCACATTGGGCAGCACGGTTTTCAAATCATTGTAAACGCGCACACCGCGGAAAAACGCCGCGATATTATTCGTCTCGTTCAGTGGGCGGCCAATATGCACATGCTGGTAAATCGGGTTTTTGCGCATGGTAATCGCCGTCACTTCAAACGCCGGGCGGCGGCGCGCCTCGTCATAAAACCCGTTAAACGAGGCAAACCGGCCTTGCTTGGCCCATTTGAACGGATGATAGACGCCCTCGATCACTATTTCGGCGTCCGCCGGCACATCGACATCGATGGTCTCGCATTTGACCATCCGCACCGGCTTGCCGGTCAGCCCGCCAATGGTTGCAAAGTCATTATTGTTATAGGGCAGCGCCGCATTGGCGCCGGCGAGAATGAAATGCGGCTCCACACCGATGACAAACGCGGTGGGGAATGGTTTTGCCTTGTCGATGTCCCAGCTTGAGGACGGATCGTCAATCTTCGCGCCCCAGGCTTCCTCCATCGAGCGCGCATCACCGGTGCCGCGGAATATCCACACCGAGCCTTCGCGCGGGCCGGTAATTTCAAACCGGTGGAAGGAGATGTTGCGCCCGGTCTGCGACGGTTTTGAAATCGCCGGCGGACAGGCAAAGCGCCCTTCGAGGAAAGCCGCGGTCTTGGTGCCGTCTTGCGGGTTCATCCGCAAGATTGGCAGCCGCGTCAGGTCGGCGTCCTCGCCTTTTAGAATAACTTCCTTACACGGCGCATCTTTTCGGTCGACATATTCCGGCTCTATTCCGCCGGACTTTAACACCTTCATCACCTTCTCGCCGGCGGACGCCACCGCCGCCTCAAGCGGTACGTCAAAGGCTTCAGCGATGCGCTTGTAGCTTGAGCCAATCGTGTTGGCGAAAACCGGAATGTCGGAGCCTTTCGGGTTTTCGAACAACAGGCCTTTGTCGATATGCGCGTAATCAGCGCGGGCGATAAAGGCGCCGATCTCATCGAGCGGGTCAATTTCTTCCCTGATGCGCCAAAGCTCGCCGCGCACTTCCAGATCGTTCAAAAACCCGCGAAACCCAGTCTCGGTCATGTTATCCGCCCTTTTTATATGCGTTGGACGCCGCTGGCGCGAACGCGCCAGGGATGCAGTTGCAACCGACTGTAACAGGTGGTACAGTTTGGAACAAGGCGCGCTGTAGATTTTATTCTGCTACCGTGCTGTTGAAAAACAGCGCTAAGATTGTCGCGCTTGCCCTGGCGTCAGCGGATGGTCGCTTTCAACAAAAGGAAGATGTCGCAATGCTCTGCAAAACCGCGAAGTCTTCGCGAACCCTGACTAACAAACGCGACATTATTCTGGACGCGGCGGCGACATTGTTTTTGAAAGAAGGTTACGGCGCGGCCAGCATCAACAAGCTGATCACCCGCATCGGCGGCTCGAAAGCGACGGTCTACGGCTATTTTGAAAACAAGGAGCGATTGTTTGCAGCAGTAGTGGAAAGCATTGTCGATGAAGTGCCGGTGTTCATCAATGATGTGCAGCTTGAAGATGTCGAGATGCGCGACGGGCTGATTGCGATCAGCGAACGGCTATTGGAAATTGCAACTTCGCCGCGCCATCTCGCGCTGGCGCGGCTGGTGATTGCTGAAGCCGATAAGTTTCCGGAAATCGGCCGGATTTATTATGAACGCGCGCCGCGCCATATCTGTGACGTCTTGACCGCGTTCCTGAAGGAGCAGACAGCCAAAGACGGGATTAAAATTATCCGCCCGCAAGAGCTGGTTGAAAGTTTCACCGGCATGGTTCTGCACCATCAACTGTTCCGGCAGTTCTGCCTTGACGCCTCGCCGCCATCGACAACCGAAATCCGACGGCTCGCGGTGCGCAACGCCAATATGCTGATCGCGATGATTAACACCGCGCCGGCGGGGGCGCGCTGATCTTGAAAAAGATCATTATCGGCATCAGCGGCGCCAGCGGCGTCATCTATGGGGTTCGGCTATTGGAAAAGCTGCGCCAGGCTGACGATGTCGAGACCCATCTGGTGATGAGCCCGACCGTGGCGATGAATTTAAAATATGAAACCGACTGGAGCGTCGCTGATGTCCGCGCGCTCGCCGACGTTCATTATAAGGTGACCGACGTCGCTGCGGCGATTGCCAGCGGCTCGTTCAAAACTGACGGCATGGTGGTTGCGGCCTGCTCGATGAAAACGCTTTCCGGGATTGTTCATTCCTATGCGGATAATTTGCTGATGCGGGCGGCGGATGTTTGCCTCAAAGACCGCCGGCGGCTGATTTTAATGCCGCGCGAGACGCCGCTCCATGCCGGCCATTGCAAGCTTATGTATGAGGCAAGCCTCTTAGGCGCGATCATCGCGCCGCCAATGCCGGCAATGTATGTCCGCCCGCAAAGCGTTGACGAAATTATCGATCACTCGGTCGGGCGGATACTCGACCTGCTCGATATTGATTGTGATTTCATCAAGCGCTGGGATGGCGACGTGTGAGGCTCAAGCCATCCCGAGACGCCTCATCGCCACAAACGCCATCGCCACCGCAATCAACATAAACAAAACGCCAATGGCGCGCTCCATGGTCCGGTGCGAGACCAGCCCTTGCAGGCGCGGACCGATTTGCCCGCCGATAATCACGCCCGGAATGGTGTAAACCACAAGGTTCCACGGCACCGCGGAAAGCCCGCCCTCGCTTACTAACTGCCCGATCAAAGTGAACGAGGCTGACGCGACGGTTACAATCACCACCGCAACCGAGGTCGCCGCCGCCACCGCCACCGGCACGCCGCGCCGGGTCAATTGCGGAACAATCGCCTCACCAATCCCGACTGACAGCATGCCGGTCAGAAATGCGCCCGTACCGGTCATCAACCCGCTGACCAGGCCGAGCCGCGGCGTGGCGTAAACATGCTCGCGGCCTTTGTCGTCAACCTTGCGGCGCATATCATCGCCGGCTGATGCGACAAAAGCCGGGTCAGCTTCAATCGCGCCATGATGAAAAAACACCAGCACGACGGCCAGAATAAAGACAAGGAATGAGTAGCCGGCAATCAAGACGCCATCATCGACAAACTGCGTCGTCAACGCGCCAAAGATCGCCACCGGAACCGCGACGCGCAAAAACTTGAACGCCAGCGCAAAGTCGACAATGCGCTTGCGGTAATAGCCGATAAAGCCGGAGGAAAATCCGAACGTCTCGGTCAGCAATGCCGTGCCGATCGCCGCAACGGTGCTTTCCAATACATATTCCGGCCCCAGCAACGGAAACAGAATAATAAAAATCGGCGTGAACAGCGCCGCGCCGCCGATGCCGCTCAGCATCGCAACCGTCGCCACCAACATCGATACCGGCGCCATGAACCAGTAAAGCGTGAAATCCATATCGTACCTACTCCGTACCTTACTGGCGCAACAGCGCGTCTTCTACATGGCGCAGCGACCGCAGCAAGGCGGTCTTTTCTCGCGCGTTCAACGCGTCGGTGAGTGTTTCTTCAAAGGCGCGAAGGTCTGGCATGACCTGGTCGATCGCTTTGCGGCCTCGCGCCGTCACCCGGAGGTGAAACGCGCGCCGATCGGTATCGCTCTGGCGTCGCCTGATGAATTTAAGCTGCGCCAGGCGCTCAATCATCGGCACCAGCGTTGAGCGGTCAACATTGGCCAGGCGCGCAAGTTCCATCTGGAAGCAACCGGGATGTTCGGCGATCAGCATCAAAACTGAAAACTGCCCCGGCGCCAGGCCAACCACACTGAAAATACGCGAAAGCTCTTTAACCACCTCCGCGCCGACGCGCCGCAACTGATAACCGACAAGCCCCTCTAAGTCGCGGCGCGGCGCGACCGCGCCGTCAGGGGTTCGTTGATGCGCCGCTTTGCTCATCACTCCTCCTACTACAGATAGTTGGTATTGCCAACTAGTTTAAAGTTGCATAAACACATGGACGCTAAAAATTATGAATGCAACAGAGAGCGCCAATGACCGCTACGCCGAAAACCGCCGCCCGCCTGTTCCTGGACGCACTGGGCGCCGGTGGCGTTGACTATGTGTTCGCCAATGCGGGAACGGATTTTGCGCCAATCCTCGAGGCTCTGCTCGAGCATGAAAGCGATCGGGTTCCGGACTTTGTGGTTTGCCCGCATGAAAATCTCGCTGTGGCCATGGCGCATGGGTTTTTCCTGGCGAGCGGACGCGCGCAAGGCGTGATGGTGCATGTCAATGTCGGCGTCGCCAATGCCCTATGCGGATTGCTCAATGCGGCGCGCGATAATATTCCGATGTTGTTTGCATCCGGGCGCACGCCGATTACCGAACAGGGGCGCCTCGGTTCGCGCGACAACTTCATCCATTGGGGCCAGGAGATGTTTGACCAGGGCGCCATGCTGCGCGAATTTGTGAAATGGGATTATGAGCTGCGCTGCCCGGAACAGACCGCCGCCGCTGTCGGGCGGGCGCTGGCGATTGCCCGCTCAGAGCCCACTGGGCCGGTCTATTTGAGCCTGCCGCGCGAAGTGCTGGCGGCGACGGCAAATCCTGAAACGCCGCACGCCCCCGCCGCAGCGGCAAGCCCCCCCGCCCCTGACCCGGCGGCCATCGACCGCGCTGCGCATTTGATTGCGGCCGCGAAGTCTCCGCTGCTGATCACCGCGCGGGCCGGACGCACAGCGCGCGGCGTCGCGGCGTTAAGCACGCTGGCGGAAAAATTCGCCATTCCGGTTGTCGAGGCCGCGGCCAATTATATGTGCCTGCCCGGCGACCACCCGATGCATGCGGGGTTCACGCCGGCGCCTTACCTGCCGGACGCTGACCTTATCATCGTCGTTGACGCGCCGGTTCCGTGGACGCCGTCACGGATTGGTCCGCCTGAGGATTGTCCGGTCATTCAAATCGGACCCGACCCACTGTTTGAGCCCTTGCCGTTTCGCGGTTTCCGTTCCGACATCACGATTAAAACTGAAACCGCCGCCGGGCTGGAGGCGCTTCTCGCTGCGGTTTATGTCAGCAAATATCTTGACCCGCCGGCGATTGATGCGCGGCGCAAGGCGCTGGCGCCAAAGCTTGCGACGGCCCGCGCAAAGCGCCTGGCAAAAGCGGCAACGCCCGGCGCGAAGATCACCCATGATTACGCCAGCCATTGCCTTAATCAGGCGCTGGGCAAGGATGGCGTGTTGGTCAATGAGCGTGGTTGCCTGCGCGAGGCGATGGAATTTACCGAGCCTGGCACATTTTTCGGCCCCACCATCGCCGGCGGCCTTGGCGCCAGCATCGGCATTGCGCTGGGGATAAAGCTCGCCGCGCCAGAGCGCATGGTCGCCGCCGCGCTCGGCGACGGCTCGTGCATTTTTAACAATCCCGTCGCCTGTCTGCAGACCGCCGTCGCGCGACAATTGCCAATATTAATCGTCGTGTTGAACAACGAGGCGTGGCACTCTGTGAAAGCCTCGACGCTGCAAGTCTACCCCGATGGCGCGACCGCCCACAGCAATCGCCCGCCGCTAACCTCGCTCGCGCCCTCGCCGGATTATGCCGGCGTCGCGAAAGCGTGCGGTGCTGAAGGGGTTCACGTTAGCAATCCAGAAGCGTTGCAGCAGGTGCTGAATGATGCGGTCTCAATGGTTCGTGAACAGAGCAAAGCCGTGCTTGTGGATATCGCTATTGAGATGAACTAGCGCTTATTGAATATTTTATGGTATCTAGCGTGGCCGTCCTTCGCGACGCAGACCTTCGGTCTGCTCCTCAGGATGAGGCAGTAATATATATTCCACTTGATACCCTTATCCTGAGGAGCGAACCGATAGGTTCGCGTCGCGAAGGACGACACGTTACATCAAACCCATCTTTGTCGGCAGCCAGGTGACAAGCGCCGGAACCAATGTCAGCAGCAACACCCGCAATAAATCAGCGATAAAGAACGGCGTCACGCCTTTAAAGATTTCGCCTAGCGAGACGTCTTCCATCATCCCATGCAGCACGAACACGTTGATGCCAATCGGTGGCGTGATCATGCCGATGCCGGAAATCATCACCAGCATCACCCCCCACCATACCGGATCATAGCCGAGCCCGATCACCACCGGCAGAACAAAAGGCAACGTCACCACCAGCACGGCGAGGGATTCAAACACCGCGCCCAGCAAGAGATACATCACATACAGGCTTAATATGACGGCGAGCGGCGGCATGTTCAGCGATTGAATACCGCCGACCAGCGCCTGCGAAAGCCCGGAAGCGGCTAGGAAATAGGTCATCGCGAAAGCGCCGATGACGATGATATAGATGATGCCGGCATTGCGCGCGGTATCAAGCGCCACCTCGCCGAATGTGCCAGGCTTGAGGCGCCCGCGCGCGAGGCAGATTAAAAATGCGCCAGTGGCGCCGACCGAGGCGGCCTCGGTGACGGTAAAGACGCCGCCATAAATTCCGGCGGTGACAATCAGCCCAAGGAGGATAACCGCCCAGGAGCGACGAAGCGCGGATTTGCGCTCCCCCCAGCCGCGTCTCGGCGCCGCCGGCGCGGCTTGCGGGCGGTAGCGCGCATAAAGCGCTGCGGCGGCGAGCTGAAACAGGGTGGCTATAATCCCCGGGACGGCGGCGGCGGCAAACAGCGTGAGGACGTTTAACTCGGTTAGGATCGCATAGATGACGAGGATCAACGACGGCGGAATAATCACCCCAAGCGTGCCGCCCGCGACAATGGCGCCGGCGGCAAAGCTTTTTTGGTAGTTTTTTGAAAGCATTTCCGGCAACGCAACGCGCGTCATCGTCGCCACCGTCGCAATCGCCGAGCCGCACACCGCGCCGAACAAAGCGCAAACGCCGATGGTCGCCATCGCCAATCCGCCGCGACGGTGGCCCAAAAAAGCATTCGCCAATCGGTAAAGGTCCTCGGACAACCCGCCGGCAACCGCAAAACCGCCCATCAATATAAACAGCGGGATAATCGCAAAATCGAGGCTGGTGATGGCGGCAATCGCCTCCACGCCGAGCGTTGCAACGCCCGGACCGACGCCGGCGATAGCCGCGAAGGTTAAAACCCCGGCAATCCCCATCGCCGCACCGACCGGCGCATGGGCGGCGATGAGAATGAACATCGCAAGCAGGCCAAGGATCGCAATTATAATCGGGTCCATCAGATTACGCCTGCTGCGTCGGTTGCGGTTTGGTGATTTTCACAATCTCCGTGAGCAGAACAAATCCCTGAATGGGTGCGCAGGCGATAAGGATGGCCGCCGTCAACCACATTGTCGGCGCCGTTGGCAGCCGCAAGATCAGCGTTGTTTGCGCCCGCGTCTCTGCCGCATAGAGGGCGAATTGCCAGGCGATAATGGCGATAAAAATCAGCAGGATAAAATGCCCGAAAACATCGAGCCATGCGGCGGCTTTGGGATTTAAAAATCGCCCAAAGATGGTGACGCGAATATTTTGACGCCCTATGAGGATCGCCGGGAAAAGGCTGGCGACGATGATTGAAATCATCAACCCAGAAACATCTTCCAGGCCGTGGATCGGTTTTGAAAACCACCATCGCGCAAGGCCGTCGGCGACGATCAAGAACGCCTGCAATAACAAGAGGGCGACGCCAAGCTTGGCGGTCACAATCGCGCCGCGCCGGATCGCGGTTTCGGTGTTTTTAATGGCAAGGCCCATCAGCGTACGCCGTCCGGCGCTGCGTCCGCCTCGGCGCGAATCTCCGCCAAAATTTCGTCAAACCGCGCGATCAGCACATCATGGTCGGGACTGCGGGCGCGCCAATCCTCGGCGGCGGCGGCGAACCGTTCGCGCCATATGGCCGCTTCGGCGGCGTCAGCCTCGACAAATTGACGTTGCGGATCGCGCCGCGCTTCGTCCATCGCCGCCGCAGCCGCGCCATTCATGGCGTTCACCATCCGGCGGATCAGAGGCTCGCCGCTAAGCGCATCAATCGCCGCACGCGCCTTTGGCGACAGCGCCTCATAAACATCGCGGTTCATCGCGATGATCGCCGGCGCAAAGGTAATGGCCTGGTCCACATGCACATCCGTGGCGCGCATAATGCCCACTGGTTTGACGCCATGCCAGCTGAAC
This sequence comes from Hyphococcus sp., assembly GCA_021776395.1. GTDB lineage: Bacteria > Pseudomonadota > Alphaproteobacteria > Caulobacterales > Parvularculaceae > Hyphococcus. The sequence goes on from JAJFFZ010000007.1 coordinate 20,695, forward strand.
AGCGCGCCATCAATAAGCCCGCGGCTGAGGCTTTCGGCAACCTGCGTCGTGGTGACGCCGCCGACCGGCGTGGCGCCCGCCTCCTCAAGCATCCGCGCCTGCAAATAGGTGACGGCGCGAATTTTTTTGCCCTTAAGCGAAGCATTATCTTCGTAGGCAAAGCGCAGATGAAACCGGTATGGTGGCGAGACGTAAAGCGCCAACGGTTTTATATCGTCAAAGCCTTTCAGATAGCCGCGCTCATATAGCCGCCAGAACGCCAGCGACATTTCCATTGGGTCGGACGTTTTCAGAGGAATTTCAAAAAAATCCGTACTCGGAAAGAGGTTCGGCGTATTGCTCGGCAACATCCAGGTGATGTCGAGAATGCCCTGCTTTAACATCCAATATTGCAGCTTGCCGCTGCGCCCGAGCGAGCCGCCCGGATAAAGCTCGATTTCTAGCGCGCCGTCGGACGCCGCCGATACTTCATCGGCCCAGGGCTGCATCGCCGCGCGCACCGTCACGGTTCTGGCCGGCACGGTAACGCCAAAACGCAACACCTCGCCGCGCCCGTCGCCAAGCATGGCGGCGGCGAAAACCGCGGCGCCAATCAGCGCTTTTATCGGTGAAAACGTCTTTATCAAATCGCTTGTCCAGATTTCGCAATGGGATTGGGTCTGAAGGCGACCCTATGGCAAAAATGCTTGTAACTGCAACTAGTTTTCACCGTCAAAACCCACTCGCCGGGCACATCTACTGGCGCATTGGCGACACTATACCATATTGTGCGCTTGCGCCCGCTTAGTTGACATGGTTAGAGCGTGCTCACCGGCAACTATATTGGTTGTCGCCGCTGCTGATCGACAACTGTTAAACACGGGAATCACGTTGAAGAAAAAATCCGCTCAAACGCCATCCGCTAGCGCTGCGCAAACACCCTACCCGGTGAGCGAGCCACTCGACCTTGCGCACCACATGCCGTTCTTGTTGAGCGAGGTTGCGCGCATGTTGTCGATTGGCGCGTCGCGAACCTTTCAGCGCCAGTTTGGTCTCGGCGTCCGCGAGTGGCGCGTGCTCGCCATCCTCGGCGACCAGGGACCGGTCAGCGCCGCGGCGATGGTTGGCCCCGCCGCGTTTGACAAAGCAACCGTCAGCCGGGCGATCAACACGCTTGAGGCCAACGGTCATGTGGAACGACTGCCCGACGAAAATGACGGGCGCAAACAACTGGTGCGGCTCACCGAAGCCGGCGTGAAGCTGCACGACCGGATTGTTCCGATCGCCAAAATGCGCGCCAAAGTGCTGGAATCGGCGTTAACCGCGCAAGAGCGCGCGCTGTTTTTTGCAACCATAGAAAAACTCAAAACCCAGGTTGAATGGCTCGACTCTGAAGAGCGCAACAATGCGCTGCTGTCCGAAAAATAGCAGCGGCGCTAGCCGATAAATTTTTATACGCTCACCACAACCGGATTACTCGCCCTTAACGCAGCGTGCAAAAAGCATGTCTGCTCGCCCATCTGAACCAGTTTTTGGTTGTGCGCGAGGTCTTCGCCCGATGACAGATATACATGGGTGACAACCGGAAAAGCCTCCGCCGCGCCGGCCTCCAGCGATGGCGACGGCGCGCCAAACCGGGTGAGTTGAATTAACTCGTATGACTGCAAATCCTGTTTGACGATATGCGCATAGCGCCCAAGCTGCGTCATAAAGCAGAAGGCAACGCCAGCGGACAGATAATCGAGACCGCTTGGCGCGCGTCCCCGCCCGCCGCGATGGACCGGGTCATCACCGAAAAAATGAAATACGCTGCCAATGGGTTTGAACAGCTGGATGCGCACGTCAAACAACCCGTTAGCGGCGATTTTCAAAACCCCGCGCACATGCAAAATGCGCTTCTGTTCCGACTTCAGGCTGCTGCCGACGCCGCCTTCAACATCAAACAGCTGTTCGGCCGCAGAGACTTTGCTCAAAATCGGAACGCCGTCGATCTCGCCGGCGATGGGGTGAATAAGGTCGAAGTCACCGCCTGGCGCCGGCAAGATATCCGCCATAGTCGGTTTAACGCCATCGACCGGCGCAAGGTCGCCGTTCAGATGCGTAGAAAATTCGCTGATTAATTCCTCACCCAAAAACGCCGAGGCCGGCGACCAGCGCACGGCGGCGTCAGCAAGCGTTTTAAGCTCCGCATCGGCAATCCCGTCAGCGCTAACATGCAACTCCGCAGGCAATGCGCCGCCGGTCATCGTGCCGCGCAGCGCTGAGCCTTCCATCGTATAGAAATTGTCGAGCGTGCATTGGAGATTTTCGAGCGCCACACCCTGGCTTTGCGCAATCGCCCGCAGGCTTGATGCAAAAGACATCACCATGCCGGAGGTAAAGAACGCCAACGGGAATGGCGCCAGATCCGTACCGTTGAGATATGGCCCCTCGTCACAGGTCAGCCGCCATGTGGCGCCATCGCCGCCGGCCGCGCCGGTGTGGACAAGCGCTTCTTTTTGCATGCCTTCAAGCGAGCGGGATTTAACGACGATGAACGCTTCGTCCGCTTCCGAAAGGTCCGCCGGCGCCTCCCCGTCAAAGGATGCTTTATAGGCAAGCGGCGCCGCTAAACTCTCAATAGATGGGGACAAATCGACGCTCCTTTGGAATTGCTTCCGCCACCCTAGACGAATTTAGATGCATATGCAACTATTTTGCCGCCCTGCGACACTGCGCCCAATCTGTCTTGCCGCCGGCGCCGGATAGTGCGTCCTTATATAAAACTGATCGCGCCAATCGCGGCGGCGCAGAGAAAAACCGTTTCCGCGACAACGACGCCGATATGCAAAGCGCCAAGATCAAACATTTCCTTCAGCGACGTCTTCATCCCCAACGCTGAAATCGCCCCCAACAGAAGCCAGCGCGAGGACCAGTCCATAGACTCCGCGGCAAATGACGGGATCAGGCCGACGCTGTTGGCGAGGAGAATGGCCGCGAAAGCAACCGCGAACCACGGGAATGGCGTTCTCGCACCGCCGCCCGCCACACCGCGCCGAAGGAAAGCCGCCAGCAGCAAGATGACGACCGGCAGGCAGGCGACGCGCAACAGCTTCACATAAGTCGCCGTGTCGCCGGCCAGTTCCGACACCGCATAACCGGCGCCAACCACTTGCGCCACATCATGAATAGTCGCGCCGATGAGGACGCCGATCTGGGTGTCGGTGAACCCGAGGCTAGAAAATAAAATCGGATAGATAATCATCGCCATCGTCGACAGCGAGGTCACTGCAACGACGGTAAATAATGTGTCGCGCTGGCTGGTCTCTGATTTCGGCAACACCGAGGAGATCGCCAACGCCGCCGAAGCCCCGCAGATCGCCACCGCACCGCCGGTCAACAAACCAAAAGAGACAGACCGGTTGAACAGCTTGGAAAACAACAGCCCGACGCCCATGGTAAATATAATCAGCACCGGAATGATTAAAACAAGAACCGGCCCAAGGCTTGAAATCTGATCAAGGGTGACGCGCACCCCCAAAAACGCGACCCCGATCTTTAACAATTGCGACGACGCAAGCTGAATACCGGCGACACATTTACCGTCCGCCGAGAGAAAATTGAACGCCATGCCCAGCAGCAAGGCAAACAACATCGCCGGCGCGCCGTAATGCTCGGAAATAAACCGCGCCGCAGCGGCAATCGTAAACGCCATCAAAATGCCCGGCGCAAGCGCCCCGGCGCGCCCACGCAAATATGTTGCCGCCCCTAAAGCCGTCACCAGCCGCCCCTTGCATTTGCAGAAAATTCGTTACGACCAACCCAGACCATATCCAGACCTTAATCAATATCCGTCAACCGGCGGATCAGGCTTGATGTATCCCAGCGCCCGCCATCCATGGCCTGAATGTCGGCGTAAAACTGATCGACCAGCGCTGTCACCGGCAGGCGCGCGCCATTGTCTCGCGCTTCGCTGAGGGCGATGCGTAAATCCTTGCGCATCCAGTCGACTGCAAAACCAAATTCGAACTCGTCTTTGGCCATGGTTGCGGCGCGGTTTTCCATCTGCCAGCTTTGCGCCGCGCCGCCGGAAATTGCTTCGAGCACCTTGTCGATATCGAGCCCGGAGCGGGCCGCGAAATGCACGCCCTCCGACAACGCCTGCACCAGGCCGGCAATGCATATCTGATTGACGGCTTTGCAGAGCTGGCCATGACCGGCCGGACCGATATGAACAATCCGCGCCGCATAAGCGTCCATTGCCGGGCGCGCAAGTTCTATATGTGCAGCCTCGCCGCCGCACATAACCGCCAGCCTGCCGGCTTGTGCGCCCGCTTCGCCGCCCGACACCGGCGCATCGACAAAGCCGACGCCAAGCTCGGCCAACTCATCGTGCAGACGGCGCGCCAATGCCGGCGACGCGGTGGTGTGATCGATCACAATCGCAAGCGGCGCCAACGCGCCGGCGACTTTTTCAATCATCGATACAACGTCGGGGTCGTCGCCGAGACACATAAAAACCAGCTCAGCCTCGCGCACCGCTTCATCCGGGGACTTGGCGATTTGGCCTTTGTACTCTTTGGCCCAGCGTTCCGCTTTCGCCGCAGTCCGGTTATACACCGCAACTTCAAAATCATTTTTCGAAAGCCAGCCGGCCATGGGATAGCCCATGACGCCGAGCCCAAGAAACGCCGCGCGCATCATTCGGCGCCGCCATTGGGTTGGTAATTACTAGCGAAATAGACCAGCGGGGCGCCGTCGCTGCTGTCGAACTTCACGACTTCGCCGACCAACACCACATGATCGCCCGCTTCATGGCGGGCGAAAATTTTGCAGTCGAACGCCGCGAGGCGATGTTTTAAAATTGGCGCGCCGGTCTCCCAGAATTCAACCTCGTCGGGGCTCACCGGCTCGGGGGCGAAATTTGCAAACCGGTCAGACAACGCCCGCTGGTCGGCGCGCAAGATAGTCACGCTATAGCCCGTCGCCGCCATAAACGCCGGATAGGACGCCGCCTTGGTTTCGATGCACCACAACACCAGCGGCGGGTTCAACGACACCGAGGTGAAGGAATTGACCGTCATCGCCGCATAGCCGCCGCC
>JAJFFZ010000061.1 GCA_021776395.1 Hyphococcus sp.
CGCCAAAGGCGACGGAGGGGGTAACAGCATCGGATGAAAATCGAAAGGCCAGAATGCGGGCGTGGTTAGCGGCAAAACCTAGTCGTTCGGATCGCTTTCGGCAGGCTCTTCGGTTGTAGTTTCCGCCGGCGCATCAGCCCCAACCGCTTCCAGCGCTTCTTCAATAGAAGGCCCTGCCGGGGTTTCATCGGCGCTGTCGCTGCCAAGCGTTCCCAGAAGGTCCTGGGTGGTCGTCTCTCCCGGCGCAGCCGAGGGTGCGGGCGCCGCCTGTCCGGTCAGCTCTTCGATCACGGTTTCATCGCTTTCACCGCCGCCGGCCATTACCGCCAGGCCCAGCGAAGTCGCAAAAAAGCCCGCCGCCAAAATCGACGTCAAACGGGTCAGCGTATTGGCCGCCGCGCGGCCCGACATTAATCCGCCCCCGCCACCGCCGCCAATACCGAGCGCGCCGCCGTCTGACCGCTGTAGCAGCACCAGAACAATAAGGGCGAGGACAATCAGTGAGTGGAGCGTGAGAATAATAGCGGTCATTTTATTCTATCTTTTCAGTTCCGTCGCGGCGTCACATAAGGTGCGAGGGGCTATCGGACAAGACTAGGCCCAGAAATACAGAGAGTGGCGTTTAGCCGATGGCCCCGGCTGCGGCAAGCCCTCCGGCGTTACGTAAACGCCTGCAACCCGGTCATCGCGCGGCCGAGAATGAGCGCGTGAATATCGTGCGTGCCCTCATAGGTGTTGACGGTCTCCAGGTTCATCGCGTGGCGCAGCACATGATATTCGTCGGAAATCCCGTTGCCGCCATGGATATCGCGGGCAACCCGCGCAATTTCCAGCGCCTTGCCGCAATTGTTGCGCTTCATCATCGAGATTGCCTCAGGCACATAGGCCCCGGCGTCGAGCAGCCGGCCGAGCTGCAAAGCGCCCTGAAGCCCGAGCGCAATATCGGTCTGCATATCGGCGAGTTTTTTCTGCACCAACTGCGTGCCGGCGATCGGCTTGCCGAAAACCACCCGCTCCATGGCGTAATCGCGCGCCGCAATCCAGCAAAATTCCGCCGCGCCCATGGCGCCCCAGGAGATGCCGTAGCGGGCCTTGTTGAGGCAAGAGAACGGCCCGCGCAGGCCTTTGACATTCGGAAACAGGTTTTCTTCCGGCACCACAGCATCATCAAGCGCAATCTCGCCGGTGACCGAGGCGCGCAGCGAAAGCTTGCTTTCAATCTTTGGCGTCGTGAACCCTTCAGTGTCGCGGTCAACAATGAAGCCGCGGATTTCGCCATCCAATTTCGCCCAGACCACCGCCAGATCCGCAATCGGCGAATTGGTGATCCACATTTTGGAGCCCTTGAGCATATAGCCGCCCTGAACTTTTTCTGCGCGGGTGCGCATCGCGCCGGGATCGGACCCGCCATCGGTCTCGGTCAGTCCAAAACACCCGACCCATTCGCCGGTAGCGAGTTTGGGCAGGTATTTTTGTTTCTGCTGTTCGGTTCCAAACGCTTCAATCGGATACATGACGAGCGACGACTGCACCGACATCGCCGAGCGATAACCTGAATCAACGCGCTCAACCTCACGCGCGATCAATCCGTAAGCCACATGACCAGCGCCGCCGCCGCCATATTCCTCCGCCACCATGGCGCCGAGAAACCCTTGCGCGCCCAGCTCGGTCATAATCTCGCGATCAAAGCGCTCCTCACGGTTGGCCATAATGACGCGCGGCATCAATTTATCCTGCGCATAACCGCGCGCCGCATCACGGATCATTCGCTCTTCATCAGAGAGCTGGGATTCCAGCAAAAGCGGGTCCTGCCAGTCGAAGGTTTGTTTGGTGGTCATGGTTTAAAATTTCTCTTGCCTAATCAAATTCTGATAATCGTGTCGGTGTGTTCTTCGCCGTCAAAAAAAGCATTTATTGCTTTTTCAAATGGACTTTTATCTGGAGCTATTCGAAAAAACAAAGTCATCGAAGCGTGGAATTTATATTCATCTGGCGATCCAAAAATTTCAAATGCGCTGCGATTTTTATGTTCAAGCTTATTGGCATGAGAGAGCACCATATTTGTGGCCTTCAATAGCCGCCCTCCAAGAATATCATGATCTATGTAGAGACGGGCCTCATGTACATCTCGCAACTCATATTTCTTACCTATTTCACTCACCGATAGACCTTCAATATGCGGAAACATGAACCACATCCAGTGTGATCGTTTCTTTCCAGCTTGCAGCTCGGCCAATGCAGATTCGTATACTCCATCTTGAGCCGCAACATATTTTTGAAGGCTGCTAGGCATTTTTCGTAACAAAACCTCAGTGCTTTAAACCAACTCAACCGCAACGCTCGTGGCTTCGCCGCCGCCGATGCATAGGCTCGCCGCACCCTTTTTCCCGCCGGTTTTTTGCAAGGCGCTGATTAGCGTCACCAGGATGCGCGCGCCCGAAGCGCCAATTGGGTGGCCGAGCGCGACCGCGCCGCCGTGAATGTTGACCTTGTCCGGTGATAGTTTCAATTCGCGCATCGCCGCCAGCGGCACCACGGAAAACGCCTCGTTAATCTCAAAGAGATCGACGTCATCGGTTGACCAGCCGGCTTTATCAAGCACCGCCGCAATCGAGGTGATTGGCGCGGTGGTGAACCATTCCGGCTCCTGCGCATGGGTTGAGTGCGCGACAATGCGTGCGACAGGCTTGGCGCCTTTGGCCTCCGCCGTGGACTGGCGCATAAGCACCATGGCCGCCGCACCGTCGGAAATCGCAGACGCGTTGCCCGCCGTCACCGTGCCGTCCTTTTCAAAAGCGGCGCGCAATTTGGGGATTTTCGCCGCATCAACCAGGCCCGGCTTTTCATCATCGCCAACCATCACCGCGCCTTTGCGGGTTTTGACTTCAACCGGAACAATCTCCGCCTTGAACGAGCCGTCAGCGATGGCGGTCTGCGCTCTTGTGACGGAACGGATCGAATATTCATCTTGTTCCTCGCGCGAGAACTGCCATTCGCGGGCGCATTTTTCGGCGAACACGCCCATTGCCTTGCCCGGCTCATAAGCGTCTTCCAGGCCGTCAATCGCCATATGGTCGAAAATTTTTCCGTGTCCGAACTTAATGCCGCTGCGTCCGGTGGGCAAAAGATGCGGCGCGTTGGTCATCGATTCCATGCCGCCGGCGACAACGATATCGTTGGTTCCGGCGAGAATGGAATCATACCCCATCATCACCGTCTTCATGCCCGAGCCGCACATCTTGTTGACGGTGGTGCAACCGGTCGATTGCGGCAGCCCGGCGCCAAGCGAAGCTTGGCGCGCCGGCGCCTGACCGAGGCCGGCCGGCAGAACACAGCCCATCAACACTTCGTCGATGTCGTCCGGCTTCACGCCGCCGCGCGCGAGCGCCGCTTCAATCGCACGGGCGCCAAGTTCCGTCGCCTTAACGCCATTATAAGCGCCAAGAAAATTACCGATCGGCGTGCGCGCCATACCGGCGATAACGATGGGGTCCTGGTTGGCCATAATGTGCTCCTTTGCGACGGTTAAGCCGCTTTTCTGCCCCGCGCGATCACTTCAAGCGCCAGTTCATCAGCAACGTCGCCGGTCGGCCGGTTTTCCTGCTCTGCGCGGTCGAAAATCTCCGTCAGCGTGTCGCCTATTTTGTCGATCCGCCGGGTCATCTCTACTTCGCTCCAGCGGCCAAGGATTTCAAGCCCGACGCTGATCACACCGGCAGCGTTGATGACATAATCGGGTGCGTATAACACACCGCGCTCTTGCAGACGCGCGCCCATATCCGGGGTTTTCAGCTGATTGTTGGCTGCGCCAGCGATAACTTTTGCCTTCAACCTGTCCACCGTATCGACATTAATCGAACCACCCAATGCGCAGGGGCTGAAGATGTCGGCGTCAACGGCGATGGCATCCTCGGGGCTTGCCACTTCAGCGCCAAAGCGTTGGCGCGCTTTGTCCACGGCCGCAGGATTGACATCCGCCACGGTCAGACGTCCGCCTTCTTCGTGGATCAGCCGGGCCAGTTCCATCCCGACCGCTCCGATGCCAAGGATAGAAACATGCAAGCCTTTCAAACTCTCGGCGCCGAGCTTGAAGCGCGCCGCCGCCTGAACGCCGCGCCAAACGCCGCGCGCCGTAAACGGCGACGGGTTGCCGCCAATGCCGCCCTTGTCGACGCCGGCGGCATAGGGCGTGACCGAACGGATTGTCTCCATGTCGTCTTCTGTAACGCCTGAATCTTCCGCCGTGTAATAGAGCCCGCCCAGACTATCGACCGCCGCGCCAAAGGCGCGCAGCAGCGCCGGTGTTTTGTCGGTTTTAGGGTCAGCAATAATCACCGCTTTGCCGCCGCCAAACGGAATGCCGCCCAGCGCGTTTTTAAACGTCATACCGCGCGAAAGATTTTTGACATCTTCCAGCGCCGCATCGAAGTTTTCGTACGGATAAATTCGACACCCGCCGCAACCGGGTCCAAGCGTCGCGTCATGAATCGATATGATCGCATTCAGCCCGGCGCTCTCATCGGTGAAGTGAACAACTCTTTGCCAGCCTGTTGTCGGCACGTCGCGGCTATCCATGGGGCGCGTTATCCTTTGCGAGAATCTCTACTTGTTGCCGTCACCCGGCGCAAAGCCTCGCCGGCGCGGCGCAATATAGGCAAAGCTGCAAAGTTCTTTCGTGCAAACATTCGCGCCACGCCTTGACGCTTAGCAGAAAATGCTAAATAATTAATACATTCGAGGAAAGAAACCTATGAAGCTCGACCATATCGACCACAAGATCCTGAGACACTTGCAGGAAAATGCGCGCATCACCAATGCCGAACTTGCTGACCGCGTCGGCCTGTCGCCGACTCCATGCTTGCGCCGTCTGCGCCGGCTTGAGACCGACGGCATCATCAAGGGCTACCATACCGAGGTCGACCGCGAGGCGCTGGGAGTCAATGTCACGGTGATCATTCTCGTCAAGCTTGAACGCGAGGACGACAAGACTTTGCGCGAGTTCGAGGCGGAAATTCAAAAGCGTACAGAAGTGATGGAATGCTATCTGGTCACCGGGAAGTTTGACTATTTTATCCGCGTGCTGGTTCCTACTTTGGCGTCCTATGAGACGTTTCTGTCAGAAACTATTCTCCGTATGCCGAATATCGCGACAGTTGAATCCAGTTTCACTTTGCGCGAGGTGGAGCGTAAAGTGGTTATGCCGCTCCCGGAGCCGCAGCGGCGGGGTTAGCAGAAGCCTCGCGGTAGCCTTCGATCACGCGCGCAATTTCAGAATGTAACTCCGCAGGCTTCACCGGCTTGGTAATATACCCGTCAAATCCGGCTTGCAAATATTCGTCGATTTGCTGGCTCATGGCGTGCGCGGAAACGGCAATTATCGGGACGCCGGATTTGACGCTGCGATCGCGTTCTAAAAATCGGATTTCTCGCAAAGCTTCAACACCGTCCATCACCGGCATCGAAATATCCATCAAAACAATATCGAAATCCTGGGTCTTGCAGGCATCGACAGCAAGCAGACCGTTTTCCACAAATTTAACATCATGGCCGGCTGCTTGCAGGAAATTTTTAAGCACCGCCTGGTTCACTACATTGTCTTCGGCCGCGAGAATTCGCAACTTACTGACCACAGGGGCGGCGATGGATGTTGGCGACACTTGAGACGCGACAGTGTCAGAATTTGCTGAGCCAACCGCGCGTTCCAACGGCAGTTCAACGGTGAAAGTCGACCCCGCGCCCGGAGCAGATCGAATGCTGAGCGCGCCGCCCATGGCCTCAATAAGGCCTTTGGTGATCGAAAGCCCAAGCCCGGTGCCGCCATATTTTCGCGTGGTTGTGACATCAGCCTGGGTGAAGGGCTCAAAAATCCGCGCCGCCTGGCTTTCGCTAACGCCAATCCCGGTGTCTGTAACCTCAATGCGTATGGGGGCGCTGGTAGAAGACGGAATGATGAACCGCACCGTCACGCCGCCGTCTTCAGTAAATTTAATCGCATTAGAAATTAAATTGTGCAGCGCCTGAACAATGCGATGCGCGTCACCTATCCACTCTGCTTCGCCGTCTCCTTCGCACTGAGCGACTAGATAAAGATTTTTCTTCTCCGCCTGCGGACGATGGAGGCTTTCAACGGTTTCTATAATTTCCGAGAATTTAAAAGCGGCCGCTTCAAGCTCGATATGGTTTGCCTCGATCTTTGAAAAATCCAACAAGTCGTTCAGGATGGTCAACAACATATCGCCGCTATCGCGAATAATTTTTACCTGCTTGGCCTGACCAGAGCTTAAGGCGCCGCTTTCAAGCGCGGCGGCCATGCCGAGAATGCCATTCATTGGCGTGCGGATTTCATGACTGATATTTGCAAGAAACGCCGATTTCGCCTGATTAGCGTGTTCGGCCGCCGCCTGTCGCTCAAGCGCATGCTCGCGCGCCTGGCGCATCGCAGCGCTGCTTTTTTCATATTCCCGAAACGCCAGGAGGAGATGCGACACATAGAGCGATCCGCCGACTAATATCGCCACCGTCGGCCATCGTTCAAGTTGGTTTCCTGTGATCAAGCCATAAATCGGCAGGCCTAAAAAATAAAATAGATGCGGCGTAAGGGCTGCGAAAAATGTCCGGCGTTCATGATGCATATGCATGGTTGCATGCAAAAGCGCGCCGCAAAGCCACACAACGCCGAATACTTTGCCCGGTTCTCCCCATAAGAACCAAAGCAGCACCGGAAAGAAGGAATAGACCAATCCGGTCTGCACCGCTGAGCCGCAAATCAGGATCCATTCATGACGATTGGGAGGCGCCGTCCGGTCGGGATCGCGCAGTGAGCGCCATGCTTGCACGTCGATAAACTGACTGATGAATATGGCGCCAATCCACAATGCGGCGATCACCGCATCGGTGGCCGCCCATAAAATAACGGCGCCAATGAGAGCGATAATGAGTCTGGTTTTTAACTGGTGATGGCGCGTCAGCGCAGTCGCAATGAGACCCGAAACGACGGACGCATCGGCCTCTTGCGACGTTGGCTGATTGCCCGCCGGCACATTCTTCATCGCACGCTCACCCCTAAGCTATCCGTGCTATTGTTAGCAATAAATCATTAATCTACGCCTACTGTTCAACAAGATCCTTGTCTCATCTTGGAACACAATCAATGAAGGCGGCTTTAGCGTTGGAAGTCGTAAAAAGCCCCGAGGCCGAGGATGTTCGTCAGGGCCTCCATGGCGGCGAAACTTTCAATCATCAGGGAAGGATCGCGCAGATCATCCGGCGACAGCCGGTCGCGGTAATGGGCTTTCACCCAGACTTCGAGGTTACCGATTTTCGCCTCATCGAGAATGAAGTGCGGATTGGCGGCGGCAGCCTCTTCCTCTGACAGCACCACCCGCAAGCGCAGGCAAGCCGGTCCGCCGCCGTTTCTCATGCTTTCGCGGACATTTTTGAATATCACCCGATTGATCGGGTTATTTTTCGCCACCGTCTCATCGAGGAAGGCTTTAACGCGCGGGTTCTCCTCTGATTCAACCGGCATAATCAGCGCCGCCTCGCCGCCCGGCAGCGTCACCAGTTGCGAGTTGAAGAGGTAAGACTGCACCGCATCTTCAAGCGAGACTTGCGCCGCCGGCGCCTCGATGATTTCAACAAAAGGCGCGGCTTTTCGTATCGCGCTACAGGCTGCTTCCCGGTTGGCAAAACTCTGTTCGTGCAGGAACAAAACCGTTCCATTAGCGACGCCCAGAACGTCGTTGTGGAAGGCGCCGGCATCGAGCGCTGCCGCTGATTGCTGGATAAATACGGTCTTGTCAGGAGAGAGTTGATGGCCCCGCGCGACCGCCTGACTGGCGCGTAATTTCTGGCGTGCGGGGAACTTCTGGCCGTCTTCACCATAGACGAACAGATGAACGCCCGTCGCGCCATGCTCCGGCGCCAAGCGCCCATGATTGGCCGCGCCCTCATCGCCGAAATGCATCGCCCCCGGCAGCGGCAGATGATGCACGAAATACTTGTCGCTGTTGAAGATACACGCCAGCGCCCGCGCAGTGGTATCAGCCTCAATCGAGCGGTGAAAATTCGCGGCGAGATTGGCCGGCGTGAAATGCACCTTGCCGTCGCGCGTATCCGGCGACGGCGCCACGGTCGCTGCATTGGCCGTCCACATGCAGGAGGCAGCGTAGCAGTTGGCCAGCAATTGCGGCTCGGCTTTGCCGGCCATGTCGATGATTTGCGCGTCGGTCCCGGAAAAACCCAGCGCCCGCAGGGTTTTCAAGTGCGGGCGGTCCTGCGGCGGCAAAAATCCCTGCCCTAGCCCCAGCTCCATCGCCGCGCGCATCTTCGCCAATCCCTGCAACGCCGCCTCACGCGGGTTCGACGCCGCGCCGGCGTTGCTCGCAGACGCCAGGTTGCCAAAGGACAGCCCGGCATAGTTATGAGTCGGACCGATCAAGCCGTCGAAATTATATTCTTTGTGGGTCATTTATGTCGTTCCAATCTACCTCCCTTTGTCGCCTAAGGAAGCCGAGATGTCAGCGCATGCTGAACCGCGTAAGACCCCCATCGCCGCTTCGCGGCACTTCCCCGTAAACGGGGGAAGAATACCCTCGCCGCAAGTACGCCTTAAGTCCTCCTCCACTTGCGGGGGAGGTGTCGCCGAAGGCGACGGAGGGGGTTCTTCGCCGGGATGAGCGGGGCAAGTGTTATCGCCGCACCCCAACCTGATCATCCGCCATCGCCAGCAACTGCTCTCCCTCCATTGACGCCACCGGATAGGCGCAATAATCGGCCGCGTAATAAGCGCTGGGCCGGTGATTGCCCGAGGCGCCGATGCCGCCAAACGGCGCCGCGCCCGAGGCGCCGGTTGTCTGGCGGTTCCAGTTGACGATGCCGGCCTGGCTGAGCGTCAGGAATTTCTCCCATTTTGATTTGTCATCGGACAAGAGCCCAGCGGAAAGGCCAAACTTGGTGGCGTTGGCGCGAGCTATCGCGGCGTCAAAATCTTTGACCCGCCAAACTTTGAGGAGCGGGCCGAAATGTTCTTCATCGGGCACCGCGTCAACACCGGTAACGTCAACAATCCCCGGCGTTACAAAAGCGCCGCCCTCGTCGCGCTGGCTGAGCGTGCGGATTGGCTTGCCGCCGGCATCCACCAGCTGGTCAAAGGCGCGCTCCAGCCCTTCGGCGACTATTGGCGAAATTACCGGGCCCATAAACGGTTGCGGCTCATCAAACGGCGCGCCGATAGTCAACCGGTCCGTGAGCGCCGTCAGCGATTCCATCGCCCGGTCACCTACCGCGCCCTCCGGGATAATCAACCGCCGGGCGCAAGTACAACGCTGGCCGGTCGTTAAAAATGCCGACTGCACCACCGCCAGAGCGGCGGCGTCAACATCATCCGTGTCCCACCAAATCAGCGGATTATTGCCGCCAAGTTCTAGCGCCAAAATAACGTCGAGCCTCCCGGCAAATTGTTTGTGGATCGCCACCCCGGTCTTGGCGCCGCCGGTGAACAAGACGCCGTTAACGCCCTCAGCGCCGGTCAGCGCCGCGCCGGTCTCGCGCGCGCCCTGCACCAGATTGACGACGCCCGCTGGAATGCCTGCCTCAACCATGCGTTCAACAATGAACGCGCCCGGGCCCGGGGTTTGTTCGGACGGTTTGAACACCACCGTGTTGCCGGCGATCAGCGCGGGAACAATGTGGCCGTTAGGCAAGTGCGCCGGAAAATTATACGGGCCCAGCACCGCCATCACCCCATGCGGCTTATGACGCAACACCGCATGGGTGGCGCCGGCAAGGCTCTGGCGTTCGCCCGTGCGCTCATGATAGGCGCGAATGGAAATATTCACCTTGCCAGCGACAGCGGCGGCCTCGGTTTTGGTTTCCCAATAGGGTTTGCCGGTCTCGCGCGCGATCAGCTTTGCCAGCGCGTCGCTATCGCGCTCAATCAGGTCGCGATAGCGCTCGATAATTTTGATGCGCTCGGCGAGCGGCGTCAGCGCCCATTCTTCAAACGCGCCGCGCGCAGCGGCAACGGCTTCGGCTACGTCTTGTTTTGTCGCCGCAGCGCCAGACCATAGCGTCTCGCCCGTCGACGGATCGAGGCTGGTAAATTGCGCGCCCGCGCCTTCTCGCCACACGCCGTTGATTAAAATTTTATTGCTCATCCCATCACCACTCTATCGCGCGCACGGCGTCGCCCTTTTTGACGCCGAGCGTTTTCGCCGTCGCCGCATCAATCGAAATTGCATCGCCATCAACCGTCGCCGGCGCGCGCGTCGCCCGGAACGATGCCAGATGTCCGGCGGCCATCAACATTAAGGGCGCGGCGCCAACCTCTGCGATTTTCGACACCGTCAGCGTCTTGCTTTTTTTCACCGTCTCAATGTCATCGATCTCTGCATCAACCAGCGGCCCGCCGTCAAACACGTCAATATAACCGCGATAGGAAAAGCCCTCTTTCAACAGCATATTGAACGCTGGCGCAGCGCCGTCATGGGGCTTGCCGAGAATATCGCGGGCCGCCTTCGGCAGCAGTGATGCATAGATCGGATGGCGCGGCATCAGATCGGCAATGAACTGATTGCCCATCGCGGAATTTGCGACATCGGCGACTTCAAATTCCATGTCGAAGAACGGTTTGCCGAGCGCTTCCCAAAACGGCTGCTCGCCATTCGGCCCGCGCCAGCCGCGCAGCTCCGCGCAGACCGGTGAAGCGATCAATTGCCGATGCAGCGCAATGAAAAGATACCGCGTCTTAGCCAGAAACTTTCCATACCCGCCGCCGCGCGCCTCCGGTGAGAGAAACAGCGAGCCGACTTCAGAGCATCCGGTAAAGTCGTGGGTCGGCACCAGAAGCCGTCTCTCGACGCGCTTTTTCAATTGTTTGGAAACATGCACGGTCTTGTTGATTCTGTAATTGACGAAGCCATGCTCCAGACCGATCGCCGAAAACACCGCCGCAGTGCCAATAACTTTACCGTCATTTTCGAGCACCATCATGTAGACTTCACCGCCGGGCTCGGAAGCATTTTTAGCAAAGCTTTCGCAGGCAAATTCAACCCGTGGACGCAACGCCGCCGGCTCCGGCGGTAAATTTGTCATGCCGCCGCCGGATTGTTTGGCGAGCGCTAAAATTTCATCAAAGTCTTCCGCCCGAACCGGGCGCATAAAGGCTTGCGTCATCGGCTTGGCTCCTTTGTATCTCCGCCGCCGGGGATTGCGATATCGCCGGCGGCAATTTTTAACAGCAACAGCGCAGAAAGCTTCGCGCGCTCCACCAGACTGTCGAGCTGTGCGTATTCTTGCGCTGAATGAATATTGGCGCCGCGCACGCCGAGCGTATCGATCACCGGAATGCCGGCCGCCGCAATATTATTGCCGTCGCAACACCCGCCGGTCGGCTGCCAGGCGATATCAAGGCCAAGCTCGGCGCCGGTGGCTTTCAGCGCGTCAAAAAACGCTTTGAGCGCCGGCGTCATCGGCTTTGGCGGGCGGGTAAATCCGCCGGTCAGCTCCGCCTCATAGCCCTCGCGGCTATTGATCGGGTCGATCAGCGAGCTTAGCTGCGCCATAAACCAGTCGGCGTCGCCGGGCTGTTCAAGGCGCACATTAAACCGCACTACCGCCAGCCCCGGCACAACATTATTCGGACCGCCGCCGTCAACGCGTGCAACATTCACTGTCAGCCCTTCGCGCGCGCCGGTCAGCTTATCAACGCCGGTGATAAATTCCGCAGCGGCGGCGAGCGCATTGCGGCCAAGATGATGTTCGCGTCCCGCATGGGCGCTCTTGCCGCGAATGACCGCCGCAAAATTGCCCGAGCCTTTGCGCGCGCCGGCGAGCGTGCCGTCCGCAAGCGCCGGCTCATAAACGCAGGCAAATTGCGCGCGCTTTGCCGCCGCCTCGAGCATATGCGCCGAGCCATGCGAGCCGATTTCTTCGTCCGCGTTGATCAGCACCTCGTAGCCGATTTTGTCGGCGAACTCGGATTGCTCGATCACTTTCAACGCATAGAGCATGACCAGAAGACCGCCCTTCATATCGGCGGCGCCGGGCGCATTTAACCGGTCATCGTCAAGAAATTTCTCACCCTGAAACGGATGGTCCGCTGCAAAGACCGTATCCATATGTCCCGCCAGCAACACACGTACTGGCGCCTGGGGCCGTTTGACTAAGCGTAGCATGTCGCCAATCGGCTTGGCCTCCGCCGCGCCTTCATTGGTAACGATTTGGTGCGGCTTTGAGGCCACGGTTTCAACATCCGCGTCGAGCCCGCCAAAGGCGTCGCCGAGGACCGCATGCATGCGTTTGAGGCCCTCAAGATTGCCGCTGCCGGAATTGATGGCGCACCAGGCCCGCAAAGTCGCGGTCATTTCTGCCCGCTTGTCGTCCAGATAGCCAAGATTGCCCGCGAACTTGTTGATATTGCTCATAGCCGAAAGCACTAGCGAAGGCGGCAAGGCCCCGCAAGGAGGCCCGCAAAGCTTTTCATTCCGGCGCGAACGCTTCTATAGTTGTGGCGGAGCAGATTTTTGGCAATTCCTTCAATCCGGGGCACTCAGACACCGCTAAGATGTTGCATTTAATAGAGAAGATCCTGATCGCCTGGGCGGACGCGGCAAGGCGCGGCGGCCTGGCGCTAGCGCTTGGTTTTGTCGCCGTGACGGGGTTGGCTGGCTATTACGCCGCGACCCATCTCAAGGTAAACACCGACACCAGCGCAATGCTCGACCCGTCGTTGCCGTTTCAGCTACGCGCGGCGGCGCTGCGCAACGCCTTTCCGCATACCAAGACCGACATCATTGTCATCGCGCGGGCAAAAACGCTGGACGAAGCTGATGCGTTTGTCGCTGACTTGCGCGCTGGCGTCGCCAACGAGCAAACCGCCTTCACCAGCGTTTTTGCGCCCGCACAAGAGCCGTTCTTTCAACAAAACGGGTTGCTCTATCTTAGCGAGGATGCGCTTGAAGACCGGCTGACGCAGATGTCGAAAGCCTCCGGGCTGATTGAGACGCTGATCAAAAGCCCGACCATCGGCACATTATTCACCACCCTTGCCGGCAATGACAAACTCGCCGAGCGCTCAGACCTCGGCCAGAACACGCTGCAACAGCTCTACAAAGAGTTGAGCGTTGTTGTTGAAGCGAGTATCGAAGGAGAGGTCAGACCATTCTCGTGGATGGGTGCGCTGGACCACGAGATCGGCGCCAGCGACAGCCATACGCGGCTCCTATACGCAACACCGGTGCTCGACTTTACCCGGCTGCAACCGGCCAAAGCCGGCATCGAAGTTCTGCGCAAAGAAATTGACGCGCTGTCTCAAAAATATAGCGGCCGGGTCGAGGCCTATGTCACCGGCGATCCGGCGTTGCGGGTGGAAGAGCTTGAAGCGGTCACCACCGGCATCGGCATGTCGATGGCGCTTTCGCTTATCCTGGTGAGCCTGCTTTTGCTGCTGTGTTACCGCTCCGCAGCAATGGTGGTGCTAACCTTGACCGGCCTCATCATCACCTTGGTTTTGACGTCAGCTTTTGCAGCTGCGTTTATGGGCGAGTTAAATCTGGTTTCGGTCGCCTTTACGGTGTTGCTGATCGGGCTGGGGCTCGATTTTGCCATCCACCTCCTCTTACATGTGCAAGAGCGCCGCGATGATGGCCAGGACAACGCCGCCGCGCTCACCGGCGCCTTGCATGAGGTTGGCCCGGCGATGGCGCTGGCCGCGCCGACAACGGCGCTGGCGTTTTTATCTTTTGTGCCGACGAAGTTCGACGGCATCGCCCAACTCGGGATGATTTCCGCCGCCGGGGTGATTATCGCCTTTATGGTTTCCGTCACTTTCCTGCCGGCGGCGTTGGCGCGCCTGCCCGCCGCTAAAATCAAAAAACGAAGCGGGCGCATTCGCGCGATTTTTCAATCGCTGTCAAAGGTCGCGGGACCGGTAGCGTTTGTGACCATTCTGATCGGTATTTTTGCGCTCCTGTTAATGCCGCAGGTGCGCTTTGACGCCGACCAGATGTCACTGCGCAATCCTAACGCGCCCTCCGTCATCGGCTTCAATATGCTGTTTGACGACGCCGCGACCGTGCCCTACCGGCTGACCCGGCTGGTCGGCAGCGAGGCGGCCGCGCGCGAAACCTCAACCGAGGCGGCGGCGCTGCCATCGGTCGCCAGCACCCGGTCATTGCCGGATTTCGTGCCTGAAGATCAGGACGAAAAGCTCGAATTAATCGATTTCGCGGCGGGAACACTGGTGTTCGCCCTCGCCGCCGAACCCGCCAGCATTGAAGGCCCCCCTGCAACAGAGGGTATCGCCAAATTACAGGCCCGGCTCAAAGAAGCGTATACGGACGGCCCGGGCGCACGCCTTGCCGCTCTACTCAGCGATTTGGCGGCGGCGGGCGATCCAGCCGCGATAGAGCGTCTTGAGCAGAATGTTTTTCGCTATTGGCCGCAACTGGTTGACCGCCTGAGCGCGCAGATGAACGCTGACTATATTGATGTCGATAGTTTGCCCGCCTCATTACGCGAGCGATATTTATCGGCGGACGGTATCTGGCGCGTCGATATTCTTCCCAAACAGGACCTACGCGACAACAATGCGCTCAACGCATTTGTCGACGAAGTCGAAAAACATTTTCCCGATCTTACCGGCGGCGCGCTGCAATCGAAAAAGGCTGGCGAGGTTATTTCCAATGCGATGCTCCAGGCGACGTTGATTGCGTTTGCCGTGATCGCCGTTTTCCTATGGCTGTTGGTGCGGCGCATCCTCACCGTGCTGCTGGTTCTGTTTCCATTGTTGCTCGCCGCCATCCTCACCGCTGCAACCGGCGTTTTGCTGGACGCGCCGTTTAACTACGCCAACGTCATCGTCTTGCCGTTGCTGATCGGCATTGGCGTCCATAGCGGCATCCATCTGGTGATGCGCCACGACCAGATCACCGCCGGCGAAGGCGTCTATGGCACATCAACGCCGCGGGCGGTTTTGTTTGCGGCGTTGACCACGGTCGCCTCCTTTGGCAGCTTGATGTTGTCGCCGCATCGCGGCACGGCCAGCATGGGCGAGTTGCTGACCATCGCCCTCGCGATCACGTTAATTTGTACGCTAGTGGTTTTACCGGCGGCTTTTAATTACGCCGACAAGCGCCTCAAAAGCCGCCTTGAAGCTATGGCCAATCGTCGTAATAGCTAGGATAAACAATCTGCTACTTGGAAATTCGATGAAATTAGGTTAATCGGCTCATAAGCCCTCCTGCGGGCCAAAAACCACACCCGCCATCTTATTGTCGGCATCATGCTGGAATAGCGCCGCAATCAGACCATATAGTTTCAAATCTCACACCGGCCCACCGGCCGCGCATCTAACAGGGTAGCATCGATGTTTATGTCTCGGGTTCGCATTTTCGCCGCGCTGATTGCAGCGGCATCAATTACCGCGCCGGTCCAGGCTGCGGACGAGCCGGCCGCGGCGGAAGCGGAAAATTCGCGAATTGAGGCTGCGATCGCCTTCGCCAAAGCGCTGACCAATGGCGCCACCGTCGCCCTCACCGATGAAACTGTTGACGAGGCGACGCGGCTTGAGAATTTTCGCGTGGTGCTCGCCGACGGGCTCGCACTCGACACGATTGGCAAGTTTATGCTCGGCGCCACGCGCAAAACCATGAGTGATGAACAGACCGCGCGCTATAACGCTATCTTTCCGCAATATATTACGAAACTCTACGCCGAACAGTTTGACGAAATTGTCGGCAAGCCGCTGGAAGTCGTTGACGCAAAACAAATCGGCGCCCGCGACGTCATCGTCCGCACCCAATTTGAGCGCAAAGACAACGCGCCGATCATGGTCGACTGGCGGGTGCGCGAACTACGCTCCGGCGAACGCAAAGCCATCGACATCATCGTCTCCGGCGTTTCCATCATGCTCGTCAAACGCGAAGAGTTTTCATCGTTTATTGAAACGAACGGGGTAGATGCATTGCTGGATCGGTTGGAAGCGGAAGCGAAGAGTTAAGTGGGGATTGGGAAGAAAATGTCTAATCCCTAAAACCTAATCCCTAGTCTAACTCTTCCGCTCAAAAACAAAATCCGCCGCGCCCTTCAGCGGCGCCGACGCATCTCCAAACCGATCCAAATGCGCCTTCGCGCTTTCCACCAGCGCGGCCGCTTTGGCTTTAGCGCCGTCCATGCCGAACAGTTTGATGAAGGTCGCCTTGTCCATTTCGCTGTCTTGACCGACCGGCTTGCCGAGCGCTTGCGCGTCGCTGGTCTCATCGAGGATGTCATCGACAATTTGAAAGGCGAGACCGAGGTCTTCGGCATAGGCGCTGAGCGCTGTGATCTCATCTTCCGATCCGCCGCCGACAATGCCGCCCCCGACCGCGCCAAAGCGAATAAGGGCGCCGGTTTTCAGGCGCTGTAACTGGGTGACGCCAGCAAGATCGAAATTCTTTTGCTCGGCATAGATATCAATCATCTGACCGCCAACCATGCCGGCCTTGCCGCTCGCGCGGGCCAGCTCCAGCGCCAGCGCGCAGCGGATATTGGCGTCGGGATGGGTTTGTTCTTCCGCCAGGATTTCAAAGGCCTGGGTCAACAAGGCGTCGCCTGCAAGGATCGCGGTGGCGTCGTCATATTTCTTATGCACCGACGGCCGCCCGCGCCGCAGATCGCTATCATCCATCGCCGGTAAATCGTCATGGATGAGGCTGTAACAATGGATCATTTCCACCGCACAGCCGACCCGGACCGAGCGGGTGCGCGGGCAATCAAACATATCCGCCGCGCCGACTACCAGAAACGGACGCAGCCTTTTGCCGCCGTCAAGCGCGCCCCAGCGCATAGCGTCCGCCACTCGGCCGAGCGGTCCGTTCTGGGTCGGCAGGAACTCATCGAGCGCGGTCTCCACCAACGCGGCGGTTTCCTTAATGGTTTGAGCAAATACAGACATGGCCGCCTTCACTTAGCAAAACGAGCGCGGCTATTAGCGCGCTCGTCCAACCGGCTCAACCCGCCACGTAAATTAGTGGCGGCGCGGCGTGACAAAGCCCGACCCGTCGCAGTCCAGGCAAGTCCGCGCGATTAACCCGCGCTTACCCTTGCCGCCGCACTCATCACAAATTTCTTTCGACGCCTGCGCGCCGAGAAAACTCGACAGCATGTCTAACTTAGCGCCCGATTCTGAACTGGGCGCCTTGTTGGTCGCGAATGTGCGCGCCGCCGCCATTTTCGCCGCCGGAAACGCCTCCACCATTGATGCCTGCTCACCGCTCAACCCATACAGCATTACCATAAGGTCGCGCCGCCATGCCTCCAGCACCAACCCAAATTGGCCATCATCATATTTACCAGTAATCTGGAGGCCCGCCATCAAAAACAGGTCCTCGCCTTCCAGAGCGACGACGCTGATATGCAGATTGCGGTTGAGCGCTTCAATTGCCTGCACGGTCAGCGAGAATCCGGTAAACCGCGCCAGAAAGCCGATTTCCACTACTTTGCCCGAGCCAGCCGCAGACTGCATCAGGGCGACAACAAAATTGACCCCATTTTCCTCAACGCCATAGACCTTTAGCGGCCCATCTTCTCCCAATGTATCAACCGCCCCATAGGCGTTTTTCAGCGCCGCAGCGATCTTCGAAAGCGGCCATGATCCCTCACTGGCGCCATTAGAAAACATCTTGAACATGAAAACCCCTTAACTCATTCCCCGAGGGCCAACGCTACACGAGCGCCACGCCCAGGCCAAGCGGCATCGCCAATGTTAAGGGCTGCAATGTTGGACAAAAATATGTGATCGCGAGTGTTTTGCACTGCAGCGCCGGAACCGCTATATCAGCCGGAATCAACAGGACGGACGAGCTTGCCGGCCTCGCGGGCGCGTGAAATAACGCATAGAGTAATATTTTGGGTTAAGAGGGGGCGCTATGCCAGCGACCGAAAAGCTGAATGTCCTGCTAGCACAACCACGCGGCTTCTGCGCCGGCGTTGAGCGGGCGATCGATATCGTCGAGCGGGCGCTGGAGAAATTCGGCGCGCCGGTCTATGTCCGCCATGAGATTGTCCACAACAAATTTGTGGTCGATACGCTGCGCGCCCGCGGCGCAATTTTCGTTGAGGAAGTCGACGAAATCCCAACCGGCGCAGTCACCGTATTTTCCGCCCATGGCGTTGCAAAAAAAGTAGAGGACGGAGCCCTTGAGCGCGTACTCGGTGTGATTGACGCGACCTGTCCGCTGGTCACCAAGGTGCACAAGGAAGGCCGCCGCTACGCCGAGAGGGGCTACGATATTGTCCTCATCGGTCACATCGGCCATCCAGAAGTCGAAGGCACGCTCGGGCAAATTCCTGGGACTGTGCATGTGCTTTCCGAGGCCAACGAAGTCGAGGCTTTAAGCGTCACCGATGAAAACCGCGTCGCCTTCGTCACCCAGACCACGTTGTCAGTCAATGACACCAAGGACGTCATCGCCGCGCTCAAAAATCGTTTTCCAAATATTATCGGCCCCGACACAAGAGACATCTGTTACGCCACGCAAAACCGGCAGACCGCTGTTATCGCTATGGCCAAGGAAGTTGATCTGTTGCTGGTGGTCGGCGCCCACAATTCTTCCAACTCAAACCGCCTTCGTGAAATTGGCGAGAATAATCACATCCCCAGCTATCTGATCGAAGATGCATCAATGTTTGACCCCGCCTGGCTTGAGGGCGTGCACAGGGTCGGCGTTACCGCCGGAGCCTCAGCGCCGGAGAGCCTGGTTCAGGACACCATCGCACGGCTACGCAACTATCGCGATGTCACAGTTTCAACTCTCGACGGCGCTGAAGAAAATGTGCATTTCAAGCTGCCACGTGAGCTGGCTGATGTCCCGCGCCCGGAAGATGCGATGAAAGCCTGGGCCGTTAGTCCCGTTGAACACGTCTAAGTAACAATAAGAACCGTCTGGAGACGAACATGTCCGTATCATTACACCAGCAAGCCCGTGTCGGCGCCTATGTGGTCAAGCAGACCCTTATGGGCCGTAAGAAATATCCGCTGGTGCTGTTTCTTGAACCGCTGTTTCGCTGCAACCTGGCCTGCCCGGGCTGCGGTAAAATCGAGTACCCTGCGCCAATCCTGAATAAGCGTCTGTCTGTCCAGGAATGCTTTGATGCGGTCGATGAATGCGGCGCGCCGGTTGTCGCTATCCCCGGCGGCGAGCCTTTAATCCATAAGGATATCGGCGAAATCGTTGAGGGCATAGTAGCGCGTAAAAAGTTTGTCTCGCTATGCACTAATGCGTTGCTCCTGGAAAAGAAACTCGACTTGTTCAAACCGTCGTCATTTTTGTTTTTCTCCGTTCACCTTGATGGACTTGAAGAAGAACACGACCACGCGGTCGACCAAAAAGGCACCTTCAAGATTGCCGTTAAAGCAATAAAAAAAGCGCAGGAGCGCGGCTTTCAGGTCAATGTCAACGCCACGATTTTTGACAACATGACGGCCAAGCAAGTTGCCGATTATCTCGATTTCGCCACCGACCTTGGCGTCAACATTACGATCTCGCCGGGCTACGCCTATGAGCGCGCCGAAGATGCCGATCACTTCCTGTCGCGTGAGAAAACCAAACAGCTGTTCCGCGATATTTTCAAAATCGGCAAAGAGCGCAATCGTCTGTGGAATTTCTCGCACTCATCTTTGTTCCTCGATTTCCTGGCCGGCAACCAAGAATATAAATGCACGCCCTGGGGCTCGCCCACCCGCAGCGTCTTTGGCTGGCAAAAACCCTGCTACCTGCTTGGCGAGGGTTATGTGTCATCGTTCAAGGAGCTGATGGAAACAACGGACTGGGACCAATACGGCACCGGCGCTTATGAGAAGTGTTCCAACTGCATGGCCCATTGCGGTTATGAGCCGACGGCGGCCATGGATGCGGTGAAGAATCCGCTGAAAATGTTCAAGCTGCCGAACATGTTCAAAATTAAAACCGAAGGCCCGATGGCGCCGGAGATCGATCTCTCCAACGCCCGCCCGGCAGAAGACGTCCACGAAAAACTGGTCGAAGCGGAAATGTCAAAGATCAAGGCTGAGAAAAAGGCGGCCAAACAGCGGGACGAGGTCGCGGCGGAGGGTTTTATGCGCCGCCGCGCTGTCGGCGCCGAGTTTCATCAAAGCCGGAAACTGTTTGGGATCGCGCAAAGCCGCGCCCAATGTCGCCAGCATGCGCGTCGATCCGTCTGGCGCAACGGCGCCGAGCGCCGCCGGCGGCAAGGCTCTGTCGGCCGGATCAGCAATCGCGCGAACCGCAAGGAAGGCAACGCCGGCGCTTGCCGCCGCACGCGCCGCGCCATGGCTTTCCATATCAACGGCGAGCGCATGATGGGCGCGATATAGCGCCGCTTTTTTCTCGATGCTTTCGATAATGTCGTCAGCGCCTAACAAAGCGCCAACCTTCGCCTTCGCGGCGGCGGGCTCCTCCGCGATTGCATCCAATAAACGCCGGTCGCTTTGGTAACCTTTCCCGGCGTCGCAGAGAACCCGGTCACCAATAATCAAATCACCCGGCGCCAGCGACGGATCAAGCCCGCCAGAAACGCCAACGCTGACAATCGCGACGGCGCCGGCGGCGCAAAACCCACGCGCAATCTCTTCGGCGCGCACAGCATTGGCGCCGGAAACACCGACACGGATTTTCGATGCGTCAAGTGCGCGCGCAACGGCCTGCGCCTCGGATTTCAATCCGCAGATGACGGCGATGAATTTGCCCGCATCTTTCATGCAATCGCACGCATCGCCAACGCCGCCGCCGTGTTCCCCGATCTTATCGAGCCTTCAATCGTCGCCGGCACGCCAGTATCGGTGTGGTCCCCAGCGAGGAACAGGTTGCGATATTCGGTCTCAGCTTTCAGCCGTCTGGCGGCGCCGGCTGGCGACTGGTCTGGTGTGGCGCGTTTTTCACGGATTACCCGCACACGGTCATAAGCCACGTCCAGCCCGAGCGCGATTTGCGTCTCGCGCCAGATTTGTTCAACGACTTCATTATTGGGTTTGTCATCAGCGCCGATGGCGTCCGACGCCGAGGTCGTCACGCTGATAATATCGTCGCGCACAAACACCCACTGCCCAAGGCTGGAGGTAAGCGCAATGAATGGCCCATCCCCCAGCATCGCCGTCGGGGCGGTGGAGGGAACGCGAAAATGTATATTTAAAATACTGGCGTCGTCATTGGGCGGGTCAAGCTGCGGCATGATTTGTTTCAAGCGCGATGGCGGGATCGCGAAGATTGCCTGATCGCCCGCCTCCAGCGTCACCGTCTCGTCGGCGAAAGAAAGGCTGGTGACCGCGCCGCCTTCCATCCACGCGCTGCGCAGCCGCGCGCCGAAGCGTATGAGCCCGCCATTAGATTCGATAAATTTCACCGCCGGATCGATAAACGCCGGGCCGAGGCCTAGTTTGGCGACCAACGGTGTTGAGGCTTGCCCGCCCAGCAGGAACGTCTCACGAATAACGCTCCATAACAGCCGCGCCTGGCCGCGCTCCGGCGTCGTGTTCAACACCGCCAGCGTCAACGGCTCCCAAAACCGTTCGAACAAAACCCCGCTTTTATCGATAACGCCGGCAACCGTCTTGTCGGCGCCCGCAAGCGCGATACCAGCCGCTTTTACGTAGTCCCAAAGCTTCGTATCGGGCACACGAGATTGTTTGTCGAACACCCAGAACGGGATCGGCCCCTCGTTAAGGCGGACTGTCCAGCGCTTGCCGGTTTTCACATCGACAAACGGATAGGCAGCAAAGGGCGGACCCGTCAGCGCGCCAACCGAACCGATCGTACCAAGGAACGCCAACGCCGACTTATTGCCCGACATAATCAGGTGGTTGCCATTGTCGATATCGCGTTCGAGATGTTTATCATAAAATGACCGGCAGCGACCGCCCGCTTGCCCGGCGCTTTCATAAAGCGTCACGGCATGTCCGCTCTCAGCCAGTCGAACACCAGCCGCCAAGCCCGCCAGTCCGGCGCCAATGATATGTGTACGGCTCATTTATTAGGGCTCGAAAAATTAAACAATACCAAAATTAATCCGACCATGATTTTGGCGCCTTCAGCCTCGGGGCCATAAACCAGCGCGCGGCGACCAGGAGTTTCTGGAATTTTGAAATCTCGGGCTTGGGTTGGCCATTGTCCCAGCCGCGCGCCGTCATCATGTTGAGATAGTGCTCATAAACACCCATCATCAACAGGGCGGGGCGCAGCATCCGCCAATCAAGACGGGGGAGCGCTGCACGCGTCGCTGCAAATTTTTCGCATGCTACCGCGGCTAATTCCTCACGCACTTGCGGCAATCCCCGCGCCATTGCAACGGTGCCTGGGTTAAGCGGGCAATCATACTTTTTGAGCAATTCCGCCGGCAGGTAAAGTCGGCCTTCGGCCGCATCTTCTTCGACATCGCGCAATATATTGGTGAGCTGTAGCGCATCGCCCAGCGATAAGGCGAAATCCTCCGCCGCCTGGCTTTGTGGCGCGCCAAACACCGGCATCGACAACATGCCGACAGCGCCGGCGGCGCGGCGTGTATAGGCCAAAAGCCCGTCCATGGTCGGCGCGATAATCGGACCGGCGGCGTCCATCTCCATGCCTTCAATAACGAGAATGAATTCCTCCTTAGGCAAATCATATTCCTGGATATGCTCCAACAACGCAACGCCGGTCGGCGTTGTCGGCGCGCCGCGATAGACCCGCTCAATTTCCATCCGCCAGGCGCTGAGCCCGGATTGTTTTTCCTGAAGCGTTCCCGGCTCGTCGGCGATGTCGTCAACCTCGCGACAAAAGGCGTAAATCGCATACATCGCCTCGCGCCGGCGTCGCGACAGAATGCGCATGCCGGCGCCAAACGACGTGCCTGATTTTGCCACCGTCGCTTGCGCATGGCGGCGCGCCTCGGCGAGGGATATGGCTGGCGCCGCAACGCTCATTGTCTTGCGCCCCGGCCGGCGGCGAAGAAGCCGCCGACGACGCCGCGCAATCCGGATGAGGCAATATCGAGCTTCGTCAACGCCACTCGCGTTGCGAGCGGGTCGCCGCGCCGTAACAGGGTAATCAGCCGGTCGGCGAGGTTGACAATCACCGCCGATTCCATCGCCAGATGCCGCGATAGCAACGCCCTTGGGAGCTCGCGCGCTGGCGCCATCAGCTCATCGCAACCGGTCAGCATACGGTCCATCACCCGGCGCAACCCCGGCGTCAGGGCATCGCGGTCAACATCTTCAATAGACGCGCCTTCTTGCGCCATCCAGTCGCCGATTACATAAACCCGGTCGAGCTCACGCCGGTCGTCGCTGCAATCCTGCAAGTGATTGACCACTTGCAACACGGTGCAAAGCGCATCTGAATAGAGATAACCGCTTTTGTCCTCGCCATGGAGGTCGAGAAGATAGCGCCCGACAGGATTTGCCGACAACTCGCAATAGCCGAGTAATTCGTCCCAGCTTGCATAGCGATTCTTTTGTGCATCCTGGACGAAGGCGGCGACAAGGTCGGAGCCGTGCTTGGTGGTCACGCCAGTTGCGGCAAGGCTCTCACGCAAAGCATGGGCCTTGGCGAGACGCGGGTCATCACGCGCCTCACCGCGCAACGCTGCATCGAAAGCGCGCAATCGCGAGATTTTATCTTCCGCCGCCAGCGCTGGATTGTCGGCAATATCGTCGATTGCTCGCGCAAACGCATAATAGGTCGCAACATGAGGGCGCAGATGTTTCGGCAGCAGGAACGAGCCGACGGGAAAGTTTTCATCACCCGCGCCCTTGCCGGACGGCGTCTCACCCGCCGCGCCCAGGGCGTCGCGCGTGGCGGTTTCCGGCGTTGTTTTCAAAGTCGCAGACATGGCCTGCACATTACGCATTTTGGCTGGTATTCCAAGCACATTGCCTGCGCTGAATACGCCCTTTGCCGGCGCGGCGGCGGCGCGGTTAGCAAGAGCTATGAGCCTTGCCCTCATCGCCGCCGCCTTCCTCGCCTGGGTTTACCTCGCCCAGCCATGGGAAGCAGCCTTTTTACCTGCCGCTGCGGGACTATATACGATGATGACCATGGCTTCCGCCTTGCGGCACTGGCGCGGCCAAGGCGGGCAATCGAAAGGGCGAACTTATTAGTTTGTTCATCTTGGTAACTGCGCGGTTAGCACGCGCCCCTGAGAACATCCTATTTATCCGTATGGTTCCTATCTTCAATCGCTGTACTGACTATTTAAACACAAGATTAACCATCAAAGCGTCTGATTACATACGCAGATAATGCGAGGATGTGATGATGAGTGACGATATCCAACCCTTGGGACCGTTTTACGTCGAACTGGTCTATGAGAAAATCGGCAAGACCGCGACGGATGCGATAGACACCGCTTTCGTCGATGGATTTTCCAGCGAGGCGGAAGCCTGGCGCGCCTGTCGTCGGTTACGCCGCGAGCCTTTTGATGCAGTCTCAACGGGCGGTGAGAATATTTTCCTCAAACCCGGTCAGCTGTTGCAAATGTTCATCGCCAAAGCCGCGCCGACAAACGCCTTCATCTTTGCGGGCGAGTAAAAACTACCAACCCAGTTTTTTCACATAGGCTTTTGTGACTATAAAGACCGCGCAAGGCGCATCATGGATGACATGCTTTGATGCGCTGCCCTGGAACAGAGCGCCCCAAAAGCCTCGCTGATGCGAGCCGATGACAATCAAATCCGCATCTACTTCCTCTGCGAAATCCGACACTGCCTGAGAGGCGTCGCCATCGAGAATAGTGGCGCTGGCGCCCGGCGCATATTTATCCACCAACTCGCCCAGCCGCTCCTGACACACGACGCGTCCTTCTTGATGCATCTCAACGGAGGTTCGCCCGGCGATGGCGCCAGTGACCCCCATGTCGGTAGCAAAAGCCGATGTCTCTACACTCAGCGGCGGCCAGACGCTCACGGCACGGAGGTTAGCGCCATTTCCACGTGCGAAGCTATCGGCAACCCGCAAGACATCCGAAGCCAGTTCATCTGATACATCAACCGCGGCGATAATACGTTTAAATTGCATGTACACGTCTCCCTGCCTGCTCTAACCCAAAGATGGGCGTAAATAACGCGCATCCCATGAGACAAGACGCCGCAATTTTCATGGCTGACAGGTTATCACATCACTATGGCGCCAGCACCCGTTTCGGGTGGCGGCCATCAACATAGCCCATAAACGGCGAACATATGGAATAGCCGAGAAGCTCCTGAACCCGTTCTGGAAGCGCCCGCGCCGCCTCGGGTGGAACCGCCAGTGACATATTCTCCAGCTGTCGCGTCCAGCCCGGGCAGTATTGCGGGGTAATAATCAGCCGCGGCGCATCAGATCGGTTGGCCCCGCCGCGATGCCACAAGGTTCCCTTGGCCAGCGTTAAAGAGCCGGGCGGCGCTGCCAGCTTCACTGCATCTTTGCGGGCGCCGGGATCGCCGTCGCGGCTTTCAATGCGCGAGAAATCGGTTTCCGCAACCGCGCCTTCAATATGGTCCTCTGGCCACAGATGACTGCCCGGCAAAATTTCTGTGGCGCCGTTATCATCCGTTGTCGCATCAATCGCCCAGAATGTGCTGACCCCCAGCGACCGGCGCGGGCGCGGCCATTGATAATGGCTGTCATCGAAATGCCAGGGTTGCGCGGTCTCGCCCGGTTGCAGGTTAATCGCCAGACACGCCGACAACAGACAAGCGCGCCCCAACTCCGCTTCGGCGAAACACAGCGCCAGCGGATGCATTACCAGCTCAGCCAGCACCGGCGACTTCGCCGCCAGCGCGTAAACACGGTTTGATTTGCGCCCCTCAAATTCGTTGCGCCCGGTGACGTTTGCTCCAAGATAGGGCGCCAGCGCTGTTCTAATTTCGTCGATCTGGGCGACTGTCAGCACTTGTTCAAAAGTGATATAGCCGTCGCGGTCAAACTGGCTGCGCCAGTCCTCCATCGAGCGCCCTTTCAGCCAGGGCGCAATGGCGTCATCGTTTTGGCGCGCAGTTTCAACGTTCATAAACACCCTCTCGGCTTCATGATCGCCCAGCGCAACGATAATTCAAACCGGTTTCAGCAGTTGTTTGCGTTGCATCCAGTCAAGCGTTTTTGCCATCGCGGCGTCAACCTCGCCCGCCGCCCAACCCAGCTCGCGGCGCGCCTTTTCGCTGGAGAACGACACCTGCCTGCCGGCCAGGCGCACGCCGGTCAGCGGCGCCTTTGGCGGCTTGCCGGTAATCGCAGCGATGAGCCTGGTGTCAACCGCCCCGGCGGCGAGCGCGACGGCGTAAGGCATCCGGGTTTTCGGCATTGCTCGTCCGGTCAGCTTTTCCAGCATGTCGAGAAGCTTTTTCATGGAGATATTTGCGCCGCCAAGCAGATAGCGCTCCCCGGATTTACCGTTGTCGCGGGCGGCGATCAGCCCCTCTGCCAGGCTTTCAACAGGGACAAAATTCAAGATGCAGTCGATGTAAGCCGGTGTCCCGCCATTGGCGAAATCGAGAATCATTTGTGTCGGCGGCGTCAGACTGTCATCGCCCGGTCCCAGCGGTTCGGTTGGCAGCGCAATGACCGCGTCCAGCCCTTCGCGCTCCGCCGCCTCGACAATGCGCTCCGCCGCCAGCTTTGAGCGCGGATAAGGCCCGAGCATGTCGTCAGGGGCGAGCCGCACGCTCTCATCGGCAGTTGACAGGCCGATGGGTGTTGCCCGCCCGACCAGCGTTGTCAGGCTCGAACAATGGACAAGGCGCTGGATGCCAGCCTTCATTGCCGCGCCAACAACAAGCTCCGTCCCAAGACGATTGACACGGTCGAATATACCCGCATCGCGCGCCCATAGCTGGGCGTTGCCCGCGAGATGGAACACCGTTGCAACGCCAGCCATGGCGCGGCGCAAGGCGCCAACGTCGGTGATCGAGCCTTGCACGTCATCGGGATGCGCGGCGGCCGCAATATCAAAACTGCACACGGTCTCGCCGCGCGCCCGCAAACTTCTGACCAGCTGCTTGCCGACAAAGCCGGCGCCGCCGGTTACCAGCGTAATATCGCTCACGCTAGCGCCCGGCAGACCAACAGTCCTTCGTCAGTAACCGATCCGGCGATCAGCCCGTCCAGGGTTTGCACCGCCACAGTCGCGGCGCTGAACAGTTTGCCCGAAGGGTCGTCAAAGAGAATTTGCAGCGCGCCGGTTTTTGGGTCCGCCTTAACGATCCGCGACGGCGCCTTGCCGAGGCCAAGCTTGCGGTTGAGCGCCAGGCGCACCATCGACGGGTGCACCGCCGCAACGACGCCGCCATCATCGGCCAGGGTCAAATTGTCGGGACCGCCAGGTAGTTTGATGCGCGTCTTTTCCTCCAGCGCGCCTGAGCGCTCCGCCAGGAAAATCAACGCGTTCTCACGCGTCGCTGCGACCACCACCTCGCCGCTCAATGTTCGGGCAAGCCCATTGGCAAAAGCCGCGCGCTCATAAAGCCGGGCGCCGCTAGCATCGATAACGCCGCTGCGCTTCAAGCGAAAAATATCCTCAACGCCGGCCATCCAGTTGCAGGCGCTATGGTCAAAACTGGTATAGGTCTCGCGGGTCGTCGCCAAAACATCATTGGCGTTGCAGGAAACGCTGTCTTTTTCCGCCACCACCAGGGCGCCGTCAGCGCCAATACGCTGCAAATGCGGCTCCATTTTCCATCCGCGTCCGGAGCGGTGATAGGCGCGGTTGATAAAGACTAGCTCGCGGTTCGCCGAATCATAAGAAATTCCATGCGGCCGGAGCCCGCCGGCGATTTCACCGGGCGCAATCAACGGCTTCGCTGTGACGGACGCAGCCTTGCCTGCAAATATCTCCGGCAACGAAAGCTCGTAGACGCCGCCTTCGGGTATAGCCCGGTTGCGCTTGCGCGCGGCGCGCTCAACGCTGCGGCGATTATAGACGGAGACAAACAGCCGCCCAGTGGTGCGCTCAATGGCGAAATCTTCCGCACCGACCAGCCTCGCGCCAGTGACGGCGTCAACCAGGGCCACCCGACGGCATTGCGCATCGGAATAATGCGCCGGACCGATTTGCGCCCGCCCGCAAGCGCTGAGCGCGCCGAGCCCCAGGACAACCAGAAATTTAAGCTGCGGTCTCCGCATCCCGCGTCCCCTCGCCGCTAGTTTTATTTTCTTCACCGGGACGCTGATAGCCCCATTTTTCAATCCAGTAGCCAAGCCGCGCTTCAACTTTCGCCGCCGCCGCATCGCTATAGTCGAATTTATTTTTCTCAAAGCTTTTCACCGAAGCAAGATAACGCTCAAACGCGCCGCGGCTGGTCTCAAACCCCGAGAGCCCCAAAGCGCCATAGATTTTCTCAACCGACTGTAGAGGGTTCGCATCAAGCGCGTCATAGCGCAGCTCAACCAGCTGTTCAGATGACACCGATTGCACGTCGCTTTCATAAGCGCGCATCATCCGGTCATAGACCGACAAAACCGTCTCATCGATATCCACATGGTCGTAGCTCTGGAGCGCCAGCTCCTTCAGGAGTTTGGCATAAAAATTCCGCATCGAGACGAATACGTCGTATGGATTGCGGTGAATATGGACAAACTTGGCGCCCGGAAACATCTCGCGCAACATTGCCAGCCTTCCGGTATAGACCGGATTTTTAATCAGCAATGGCTTTTCGCCCTGATGCAGGTAAAGCTTGCGCAGAAAATACGTAAACTGTTTGCGCCAGCCGCGAATATCCGCCGTTGAACATCCGTCGAAGAACAGCCCGCGCTGAACATTTTCAGCAAACGCGCGCGGAAAATAGATGCCGTGATAGAACGAGACATCGGACATGTTGGCGATGGCGATTTCGTCTTCCTGCGGGCTGTCCGGGCGCACCGGGATATTGTCGATATAGCGATGCTCGGGAAGCGCGCGCTCCAGCAACGGATTGAAAACCTTGGCGAGACCAAACAAATCCCACGGCAGACCCGTCGCCACCGGCGGCACGAAACCCCAGGCGCCGCTCTGGCACATGATGTTGTAGAGATGGGTCGTGCCCGAACGCCAATGGCCAAGGATGAAAACCGGGGCCGGCATATCTTCAAGCGACGGCAGGCGGCGCTCCATCACCAGCTTCTCCGCAGTTGAAAACGGCCAGCGCACGGCCGACGCCAGTCCGACAAGCGCGCCCTCGCCGATCCTGTCCGGCAGGCCCGAGCGTCCGACCACCGTTGCCAGCGTCGCGAGATTGGCTCCACATAAGGGATGCGCCATGAAATTGCCTGCCGTTTTAATCGCCTTAACAAAGCGTAGGATTTAGCGCACTCGCACACGCTTTGCCAACGCCATCAGCGCCATAAAATCAGCCCATTTGAAGCCTAAGGTTAACAAAGCTGTGAGAGCTTGGGCAAGCCGAGGCGGAGCGGCGCCAGCCTTATGTGAGAAGCGCCGAAAGCCCCGCTGCCGGCAAGGGTACGTAGTGTTAGCGAGCAGTTCCTTGAGGTTATCCCAGTTTCTCATTCTTGCGGCGGGTCTTGCCGGGATTGTGATCAGCCTCGGCCCCGCGCCGGCGCTTGCCGAGCAGAGCTATGCGGTGAGGTTTGAAGGCGCGCCGGCCGGTCTTGAAGACAAGCTCAAGCTGATTTCCGCGCTGGAAAAAGGCGTGCGTGATTATCCGACCGCAGCGGCGCTGCGACGCGCCGCGCTGCGCGATATCAAAGCACTCGACGATGCGCTACAGGCGGCCGGCTATTACAACGGCCGCACAAGTTTTGAGCTGGAACCAGGCGAGAACAATCAAAAGCCGGTTGTGGTGTTTACGATTGAGCCGGGCGCGCCGTTCCGGATTGTCGAATATGAAATCCTTTATAGCGATGACGGGGATGGCCGACCGCAAAGTTTTGAAGATGCGAAGATCACGCCCGATCACTCAGCTACCGGCGCCAATCTGCGCGATGCGCAACGCCAGTTTCTCAATTTCCTTTGGGAAAGCGGATATCCGGCGGCGGAAGCGGCAAACCGGCGCGCTATTGCTAATCTCGACGAGAATACCGCGCATGCGGTTTTCAGCTTCACAAGTGGCCCAAAGGCGCGCTTCGGCGACATCCGGGCTGAGGGCCTGAAGAAGACCGACCCAAAATTTCTTGGCAAGTTGAAAACCTGGGAACTTGGCGATCAATATGAGCGCTCCAAAATCGTCTCCTACCGCAACCGGGTGGCGGCGACCGGATTGTTTAACACCATCGAAGTGGCGGCCGGCGCGCCCGACGATGCAGGCGTGGCGCCGATCATTCTCAATGTGGAAGAGCGCGCCCGCCGCACGCTCGGCGCCGGCGCATCGTTCTCAACTGCGGAAGGACCCGGCGGGCGGCTGTTCTTTGAACACCTCAATATCTTTGGCAAGGGCGAGAATTTTCGCGTCGATGCGCGCGGCTCGTCCATCGAACAATCGCTGGATTTTTCGCTGAACAAACCCTTGCCTTCGCTTCCCGGTCACGCCTTCAGCAATTTTAAGTTTTCAAACGAGACAACGGAAGCTTTTAACGCACGATCCATTCGCGTCTCTGGCGGAATCGCCAAGCGCTGGTTCGGCCGCAAGCTGGAGACCCGCAGCTCGGTGGCGTTGGAGACATCCAATATTGAAGCCGACGGCTCGCAAGAGCGAACCTACTTAATCTCCGCGCCTTTATCGGTGTTGTGGAATTCCGAAAACGACCTCCTCGGGCCAACCTCCGGCGTGCGCTCGGGCATCGTTGTGACGCCCTATTCCGGCTCGCAGACTTTTACGCAAGCCGAGTGGACGGCGCGCTCACGCGTGACATTTGGCCAAGACGACCGTTTTACAATCGCGGGGCGCGGCGCACTCGGCGCTACGTTCGGAAGCGCGTTTGACGGGCTACCGCTCAACAAACGGTTTTTCGCCGGCGGCGGCGGGTCGGTGCGCGGGTATGGCTTTCAGGAGGCCGGACCGCTCGACGCTGAGAACGCGCCCATCGGCGGGCGTTCATTAATCGAAGGCGCGGTCGAGTTGCGCGGCAAAGTCTCCTCTAACATCCAGCTTGCCGGATTTGTCGATACTGGCTCGGTATCAAGTTCAAACCTGCCCGATTTCAATGAGAAGTTCTTTATCGGCTATGGCGGCGGCGTGCGCTATCTCTCCGCCATCGGCCCGGTCCGGCTCGACGTCGCGTTCCCGCGCGACAAACGCGAAAGCGACCGCGGCTATCAACTATACATCGCACTGGGGCAACCGTTCTGATGAAACGTATAGTGATTATAACCGGCTTGACGCTGATCGCGATTGTCACTCTCGCGGGTGCCGGCCTATGGGGCTTGTTTAATACTGATACCGGCCGGCGCATCATTATCGCGCAGGCAGAAACGGCGATTGCAGACGCAGTTGACGGAACTGCGAAAATTGGCGCGCTCAAAGGCGCCCTGCCCGGCGAGGTTATTCTGCAAACCATAGCCCTCAACGATACGGACGGGCCGTGGGCGACAATCGAAGAAATCAACATCACTCTGCGCCCACTCAAACTGTTACGCAGACAAGTTGATATTCAAAAGCTGGAGATTATTTCCGCACACCTCTTGCGCAAGCCGCCGGCAAGAGAGCGGCCCGAGCCCGATATGCCGGCGCGGTTCTCGCTGAAACTGCCAAACAATTTGCCCGACATAAAAATCGCTAAGCTCAGCCTGGCTAATTTCCAAAGCGATCTCGGCGAGAGGCCGCTGCGTCTCGATGGCGCCGGTAATATTGCTATTGGCGGCCGCGATATCACCGCCAATATAAAAATCACCAGTGAAAATAATCTCGACGTCATCGACGCCGCAATTAATTTGCAACGCAATGCCGGTCAGGCTTTTTTGGACATTAACGTCGCGGCGGCGGAAGGTGGGATTATCGCAACGCTGGCCGCCGCCGACGGGCCTATTGATCTCAGCCTAACAGGCGGCGGCCCGATCAACGCCGCGCAATTTTCCATCGACACCGCCATTGGCGCCTATGGACAGCTAACGGCAACCCTATCTGGCGATCTCGAGAAAATCGTGAGCGCTGACCTCGCCGGCGAATTTACACCGGGACGGGCGCTTGGCGATATCGATGAGTTAGCCCGCCCGGTGGCTTTTGATCTGCGCATCGACGAGCGCGGCAAGGGCGGCGTTGTTACCATCAACCGCCTCACCAGCGCCATTGGCGACATGACCGGAACCGCGCAATGGAAAGGCGCATCCGGCGCGCTTAAAAATCTCTCACTGGATTTGCACACCGTCTTCGCGGAGAGTTACCGCCCGGACCTGCGAGACTATCTCGGTGAAGCAGCGAATATCCTTGCAAATATCGAACGCAAGCGCGGCGCCTTTGCAGTAGATGGAAGTTTCACAAGCAACACTCTGACGTTTGCAATCCGCAAAGGAAAAACCGATCTTAGAAAACAATTTACAGGCGAGGTCAGCGCTGAAATTGGCGCTAGGGAACAATTCAGTTTCCTGAACGCCAAAGCAAAGCTCACCGGAGTGGTTACTGCCGATCTCAACGATAAGATCGATGTTCAAAAATTGAGCGTTACGCTAGACGATGGATCATCGCTTGGCGGGGCCGGTTTTTATACACTCAAAACACGAGAGGTCGCTTTCGCTGGCGCTCTCGAGACGAGCCCTACACTCATCTCCTCTTTCCTGGCGCCGATAGACCTCACCGCCAATACCCATAGTGAAATTGATATCACGGGCACGCTCGACCAGTTCACCCTTACCGCAGCCATCAAAACACCGGCCGCGGAAGTGAACAAGGCGCCAGCGCCGGCGCTATTGATCGACATCGCCCTTGCCGGGCTGCCTTCAAGACCGACCGGCGAGGTCACAGCGCGGGCGCCTGGCGGGGAAGGGCGGTTTAAGGCGGTGTTGCGGTCTTCCGAAGACGGACGGATTTCTATGCCGGAATTCGACTACCGGTCTGAAACCTTCGCCATGACCGGATCGGGCGCCTATCGGCCCGAGGCGCAAGCGCTTGATATCGCTCTTGACTATTCCGGCCAGGAGGGCGCCGAACCCTGGCCGGGCCTCCCGTTTGTGGGTGATTTTGAAGCCCGCGGCGCCCTTGCCATGTCCGGTGAAGAGACCGGCTTTATCCTGACGTCCCAAAGGCTTGTCTCTGAAAGTTTTGGCTTGTCCGGCTTACTCCTCACCATAGAGGGTGCGCCGGATGCGATTAGATTGGGCGCTACCGTCAAGCGTCTAAAGACATCACCAACAGGCGTGGTGCAAGACTTCTCCGTCGCCGGCAAACTGAATATTCACGATGCGCTTGCCGTCACCCTGACGCAGATCAGCGGATTGGTTGCAAACACCACATTTTCGTTGCGCGCACCAAGCCATATCCTGCTTAAAGATGGCGTCGGCATTGATAATTTTCGCCTCAATTGGGGCAGCACCGGCCGTATCGCGCTTGATGGCGCGTTCTCGCCAACCCGCTGGCGTGCCGACATCAGGCTTAGCGATGTTAATGTGCCGGGTGCAGACGGCGTCGCCAGCGCAACAATATATCTCGATACAGATGAATCCATCCCCGCGCGCGGCGCACTCGAAATGCGTTCTCTTCTGGTCGCCAATCTTACCGATGCTATAAAAACCGGGTTTGTCTGGAATGGCGAGACGGTAATCGTCCAGAGCGCGGCCGATGAAGACCATCTTGATATGCGTATTTCCTACCCCGCCCTGTTAACGAAAACACCAGCGCTCAGTATCAACACCGAAGGCGCGCTTGACGGCCATATCCGCTATGATGGGCCGATTGGCCCGGTCGCCGCCTATCTGCCGCCGGCGCTGCAAACGCTGGAAGGCGATCTCGACGCTAATTTCAAGCTCAGCGGCTCGACAACGGACCCGGCGCTTTCCGGCCAGGCAAAAGTCACGGACGGCGCCTATACCGAGCTACGCACCGGCCTGTCGATCATCGGCGTTCACACCGAGGCGACGGCGTCTTATGGCGCCGCCGGCAGCAGGGTCCGCTTTTCAGGCGGCGCGCGCGGCGCAGACCAGAGCGGAGACGATACCATCACGCTGGATGGCGAAATAGCGCTCACCGATGACCCGCGGCTCGATTTACGCATAAATTTTGACGATGCCGAGTTGTCAGCCCAACCGGTCAGTCGGCTGCGCGCAAGCGGCGCAGTCAACATCGCCGGCCCGCTGGATGCGCTCGCCGCCAAAGGCACCATCCAGATTGCAGAACTCAGCGCTGAAATCGTCACGCCGGAAAATACCGGCCTGGTCCCGATTGAGGTCGTGTCTCATAGGGATGAAGATACTTATTCCACAGCCTCAGGCGGGCCGATGACGCAGACTACGATTGATATGGACTTTAAAATCGACGCCGATGACCGCATTTTTGTCCGTGGGCGTGGGCTGGAAAGCGAATGGTCAGCAAGCATCACTGCTGTAACCGAGAAACAAGCCG
The DNA here is from genome assembly GCA_021776395.1 of Hyphococcus sp. Classification (GTDB taxonomy): domain Bacteria; phylum Pseudomonadota; class Alphaproteobacteria; order Caulobacterales; family Parvularculaceae; genus Hyphococcus. The sequence continues at coordinate 34,409 of JAJFFZ010000061.1, forward strand.
CATTAATCCTTGGAAGGATGAAACTTCGCCGGGGCTGGCTCGACTTTTCCGGTCGGCGTTTCACGCTCACTCGCGGAGAGATTACATTCGACCGGCTCTCGCCCAACAACCCGCTGCTCAATATCCGCGCCGAATATCAAACCAGCGACGGCGTGACCGCAATCATCGCCGTTGCCGGGCGCGCTGATGAGCCGAAGATCACCCTCACCGCCAATCCGCCATCGTCCTCGAACGACATCATGGCGCTTATTTTGTTTGGCAAACCGGCCGATCAGCTCTCGGCGCTGGAATCTTTACAAGCCGCGCAAGCGCTCGCTTCGCTCGGCGGCATCGGACCGTTTGGCGGCGCCGGCTTTGCCGGCTCCTTGCGGCGTTCAACCGGCCTTGATCTCCTCAACTTCGATCTCGACCCGGAAAAAGGCGGCGGCTCGCTCACCGTCGGGAAATATGTCGCCGACGGCCTGTTCGTCACCGCAACGCAAGACGCTCAAGGCGACAATGGGTCAGTCCGGGTTCAATATGAAATCACCGACAGCATCACGGTGGAAACCGAGGTCAAGCAGGATGGCAATCAGACGGTGTCCGCCAACTGGAAGCGGGATTTTTGATCACGCGTATGATCAGGCCTCGCCAATCGCTGACAGATAAAGCTCCAGCAAAGCTTCCTGCTCCTGGCGGTCGGCGCGATCCATTTTGCGGATACGCACCA
>JAJFFZ010000062.1 GCA_021776395.1 Hyphococcus sp.
ACTCGCCGATGAGAACCCGAATCTGTTCCATCGCGACGTTGAACGCATTGTTTCCATCATCTTTGATGAGATTACCGACGCGCTGGCGCGCGGCGATCGGGTCGAGCTTCGCGGCTTTGGCGCCTATTCGGTCAAGCACCGCCCGGCGCGGGTCGGCCGCAATCCACGCAGCGGCGAGGCGGTCCATATTGAAGAAAAATGGTCGCCGTTTTTCAAAGCCGGCAAGGAGCTGCGCGACAGGCTCAACCGCGAGGGCCGGTTTTCGGCTGGCGCGCTAAACCCAGGCGGTTAGATGCGTCCCATTGCGAGTTTAACACGTTGCCTTCAGCGCCTGTAATATGAGACAATCACGCTCATGAAACGCTCGCGCCCATGAAGAAGTGGCTCTCTCGCATTGTCTGGATCCCGGTATTTGTCATCGCGGTCCTGTTTCTGGTCGCCAATCGCCAGATGGTCGCCCTCAGCCTAGACCCCTTTTCCGCTGCTGCGCCGGCCCTGACGACGCCGGCCTTTCCGCTATGGCTATGGCTGATGCTTATGCTGTTTATCGGCCTTGGCGCCGGGGCTATGGGGATGTGGCTTTCGGCGCGGCCCAAGCGCGCCCGCGCCCGCACCGAGCATCGCGAGCTGAAGCGCCTGCGGGCCGAGCTTGCCGACACTACCGCCAGGCTTGAGGCCGCCGAGCGGCGCGCGGGCGAGACCGCGCCGGCGATACTTGAAAGCGCCGACGTTTCGCCACAAGACGGTCCTCAATGAATACGCCCAAATGATATGAGTGATGTAGCGGTCAAAATCTGCGGGGTGACGCGGCTGGAAACGGCGCTTACCGCCGCGCGCGCCGGCGCCGATTATCTCGGCTTCGTGTTTTTCCGCAAAAGCCCGCGCTTTATTCAGCCCGAAGCGGCCGAAGAGATCGTTGTCGAACTCAAACAAGCCAGCTTTGAAGACGGCTTTAACATGCCAAAGCTGGTCGGGCTGTTTGTTGACGCTGGCGAAATCGAACTGGCGGAAGCCGCGCCGTTCCTTACGCATTTTCAGTTTCACGGCCATGAAAGCCCGGCGCGGTGTGAAGAGATGGGCGCGGACTTTGCGGTTGATATCATCAAAGCGATTGCGGTGACGGGCGCGCAAGACCTTGGCGCGGCGGCGGCATATGCCGAGGCGGCCGATATCCTCCTGTTTGACGCCAAACCGCCGCCCGGCGCATCGCGTCCCGGCGGCCATGGCGCGCCATTCGACTGGGCGCTGCTCGCCGACTATGCCGGCGAGACGCCCTACCTCCTCGCCGGCGGGCTAACCCCCGATAATGTCGCCGCCGCCATTGCTGCACAAAAGAGCGCAGCATTTTTAGGCGTTGATGTTTCGAGCGGCGTTGAAACCGCGCCCGGCCGCAAGGACGATGCGCTTGTCGAAGCGTTTGTTTTAAATGCGAAAAAATAGAGCAGGCGGTTTTATGCTGCGGGTTTTGTGCGCAGCATTCGGTGCAGCATTTTAACTCACTCATAGACCGGCCGACCCCGATCGCATAAGCTGCCCTGGGTTTTGTAGGGGCAGGGGTCTAATCATGAGTTTTCGTAATTTTTTGGCAGCGTCTGGGATTGCCGTCGTCGCAACGTCGTGCGCCGGCGCCGGGTCTCCGCGCGATAACGCCCATGCGCCAGGCGCGGTTGGTATGCCTTTCAATCATGCCAGGGCTTATGGGCTTCCTGAGGAAATTGTGGCGCAGGGGCAGGAAGTTTTAGCGTTGGTGGGCAAGAACGAGCTGCAAAATGTGGCGTTTCATGTCGCCCAGGTACAACGAGCAGAGATTGGCGCCGAAAGCTTGCGGCGCACCGCGGCCCATGAAGCAGCGCTTGAAACCAGCGACCCTTCGCGAATTCTCAATTTTTCTTCACAGGCCAAAACGCTCACCCCGATCAGGATTGACGTAGCGGCAAACAATGGAGGCTGGATCGAGGAAGAGGACGTTTACCGGCATGCCTATAGCGGTATGACCTGCCAGAAGGCGATGATAATGCTGATCGCAATCGACGACGATACAAGCAATCTTGCTCTGGTCCCGCTTGGCGGGATTCAGGTCTATGATGAAAATGGTCTGGATACTTCCTGCAGCTACCAAAGCGAGCTGTTGGGAATCTACATAACGCTTTACGCATCAAAATGGCCGGACGTCACTCTTGAGGACCATTATGCGGCGGCGCTCAATGACATCGTTAATCAGCTGCCCATCGCCAGCGGCGCCATGACTATGACCGCGGACTCTAAAACTGAAGACGGTCAGGCGACATCGATACAGGGCGACACTAAGGCCGCGGCGTTTATTCTTGAGCCTATCAACGGCAAGACCTTGAAGACCATTCTCTGGCTTAACAAAACAGGCGATTGGCACGTCAAAGCGCGCGTTACCTATGTGATGCCCGAAGACAAGGGCGACACCCAAATCTTCTCAACAGAACTCTTTGCTGCGATTGCATATTCATCAAAGCTGAGCGAAGTAGACAAGCACATCAACTCCGGCGCCCTAACGCAGGTTAGTTTTTAGCCGCCTGCGGCCCAAACCAACGAGCCCCGTTTCCGTGACCGAAGACACCACCAGCCCCCCAAATTCCTACCGCACTGGTCCTGACGCCGAAGGCCGGTTCGGCAAGTTTGGCGGGCGGTTTGTCGCCGAGACTTTGATGCCGCTGGTGCTGGCGCTGGAAAAAGAATATCGCGCCGCCAGGAAAGACCCGGCGTTTCAAAGCGAGCTCGCGCACTACCTCAAACATTATGTCGGCCGGCCGTCGCCGCTCTATTACGCCGAGCGGCTGACCGAGTATTGCCGGGGACATACCGGCCCTACTAAGGGCGCGAAAATCTATTTCAAGCGCGATGAGCTGAACCATACCGGCGCCCACAAAATCAATAATTGCATCGGCCAAATCCTGCTGGCGCGGCGCATGGGCAAGACCCGCATCATCGCCGAGACCGGCGCCGGCCAGCACGGCGTCGCCACCGCCACGGTGTGCGCGCGGTTTGATTTGCCGTGCGTGGTTTATATGGGCGCCACTGACGTTGAGCGCCAAAGCCCCAATGTTTTCCGCATGAAGCTGCTCGGCGCAGAGGTCATACCGGTAACCTCCGGGCGCTCGACCCTGAAAGACGCGATGAATGAAGCGCTGCGCGACTGGGTGACGAATGTAGACTCAACATTTTACATCATCGGCACCGCGGCGGGCCCGCACCCCTATCCGGAACTGGTGCGCGATTTCCAATGCGTCATCGGCAATGAGGCCAAAGACCAGATGATGGACGCAGAAGGGCGCCTGCCCGATGTGGTGATGGCCTGCATCGGCGGCGGCTCCAATGCGATCGGGCTGTTCCATCCGTTTCTCGACGACAAAGACGTGGAGATCATCGGCGTGGAAGCGGCCGGCAAGGGCGTCGAGACCGACCAACACGCCGCCTCGCTCACCGGCGGACGGCCCGGCGTGTTGCATGGCAACCGCACTTATCTGTTGCAAGACGATGATGGCCAGATTACCGAAGCGCACTCAATTTCCGCCGGCCTAGACTATCCCGGCATCGGCCCGGAGCATGCCTGGCTGTGTGAGTCCGGCCGCGTCAAATACCTCTCGGCCACCGACGAAGAAGCGCTGGCGATGTTCCAACTCTGCGCCAAACTCGAAGGCATCATCCCGGCGCTGGAACCCGCCCACGCCCTCGCCCGCGCCATCGACAAAGCCAAGGACATGGACCGCGACAAAATCCTATTGCTCAACATGTGCGGCCGCGGCGACAAGGACATTTTCTCAGTGATGGAGATGCTGGAGGAGGGGTGAGGGTGGGGTTTACTTGTGGCGTATGCGGTTATCGCCGCGTAGTAGGGCGGGCATTTGCCCGCCAATTTCTCGCATGCGCCAAGGTGTAGCAGTAGTCGGGTATGAGAGGATTGAACCACAAACAATCCACAACACCAATCCGACACCATTGATTGGCGGGCAAATGCCCGCCCTACGCCGGAGGCGCACTGAAGTAATTCTTTTCGCTCCTCTTGACGCCGTGAAACATCGTTACCATCTCTAGTCATATATTATGTAATCAAGTGATATTTTTAATTTAAAAGGAAATAAATAATGAAAAAATTCGACTATTCAGAACACACAACAAATTCTCTTCAGGCGCTTTATGAGGAGTTGCGAAACGTCGCTTTCGATAAAATTCAGTGGAAAGAGACGGTGGGCTAGCATGCGGCTATCGCCGCGTAGGGCGGGCATTTGCCCGCCATTTATTCGCGTTCGCCAAGGTGAAGCGGTTGCCAATCTTCCGGCGCAATATTGATTGGGCGCCCTTCCTCCGCTGTCCATTTTGCCCATGTCGAATAGGCCCAGTCGTCGGGATCATCAACAAGCCCGTGTTTCACGGGATTGAAATGAATATAATCGATATGGCGCGCAAGGTCGTCGTCGTCTCTTATGCAATGCTCCCAAAACCTTGATTGCCAAACGCCGCGCTCACGCTTGCGCCCACGGCCTTTCGCGCATTCCGGTAACCGGCGGGTAAAGCCCGCTTTTAATTGCGCCATGCGGGTGGGAAAGTCATGATCGTCATCCGGCAACCGCCAAAGAAAATGCATGTGGTCAGGCAAAACAACTGCCGCGATTGTCTCGAACGGTCGCGATGCAGCGACATCACGCCAGGAAGATCGTAGCAACGCAATCTCGCGAACAAGCAAATCACTCTGGCGATCATTTAGACAAACCGTCAGAAAATATGTTCCGCCATCGGCGTAAAGGCGACGATAATCCGGCATGCGCCGATTGAACCATAACCTACGGCCAAGGCCAAGCCTGCTTCTGTGAGCTATGAGTAGTAGCTAAGGCGAGACGAGATTCAGCCTCATTTATGAAATGCGATAAACCGAAGATATAGAGCGTTAGACAAGCCTTTAAGACGCTTTTGTTCCATGCGCCTTGCTTCTATCAATATCGTATAAGAAAGAGGACAAACGCAATGACCCGAGTTTTCACAACCCTGACCACCCAAATTATTTTAGGCGCACCGCGCCAATTTTCCGTCCTGTTCACACAATTATCTGCGCGCTTTGGTCAGATAATATGTGTTGGGCTTTGTTCTTTGCTTGCTCAAGCCGCTGCTGCCGATGAAGTGGATGATTTTCTGAAGGCAAAAATGGCTGAACGCGATATTCCGGGGCTGCAGGTGGCTGTGGTGAAAAACCAAGAAGTGGTCAAGCAAGCCAGCTATGGCATTGCCAATGTATCTGACAATATCGCGGTTGATGACAAAACGCTGTTTGCCCTCAACTCTATGACCAAAGCATTTGTTGGAGTGGCGGTTATGCAATTAGTGGAACAGGGCAAGCTGGATTTAGCCAAGCCCGTTGGCCATTATTTGCCTGACTTACCTGAGGCTTGGCAAACAGTTACTATCCGGCAGCTGATGACCCATAATTCCGGCTTGCCAGATGTGATGGACTCTAACGCTAATTTGCGCTCTTCAAAAGGTTGGGATGAATCCTGGGCATTAACTCTTCAAGCGCCGCTGGAATTTACGGCCGACACCCAGTTCCGATATACCCAAACCAACTATGTTCTTATTGGCAAAATTATCGATAAGCTCAGCGGCAAACCCTTTACGGATTTTATCCGCGAGCAGCAATTCAATAAGGTAGACATGAAGCGCACCAGTGAGGGCGGCTTTAGCCACTATCAGGGTATCGCATCCCATTCGGCGCGCGGCTATACCACTTTTATCACGGGCGCCTTAACCCACATATGGGAAGATTTTCCACCCCCTATACGCACCGCCTCTGGCATGAGTTCTACAGCAAGCGAACTTGCCGATTGGATCATCGCTTTGCAAAACGGCGAGCTGTTGTACAAACCGGAGAGCCTTAAGGTTTTGTGGTCGCCGTCAATTTTGCAAGATGGGAAAACTGCTGGATGGGGCGGCAAGTTAAATGGTTACGCCATCGGGTGGCCAATGTTTGTGCGTGACGAGCACCCGGCAGCGGTCGCCATTGGCGGTGGTCGTTCGGCCATGGCGGTTTATTATCAAGATGATGTCGCGGTAGTTATTTTAACCAACCTGCAAGGTGGATTTCCTGAGCGGTATATTGATGAAGTTGCAGCGTTTTATTTTGGCCAACAAGACAATGAGAAAAACAAGACTGACAAATGACGGTCAAACCAAAATAGGACTTATGCTGAGCAATATGCACCTTATCAGCATGCGGCTATGGCCGCGTAGGGCGGGTTGAGCGTTAGCGATACCCGCCCTACCATGCCGGCATGGGCGGATTATATGCTTTAAGCCGCAGACACCGCGCCGGCGTCTTTTGCCGGCCGTGCAAACGACAGTCCCGGCGCCCAGATTTGGAAGGTTCGTTTCAAGTCATCGTCTTTGACGGGCTTGTGCAGATAGTCGTTCATGCTGGCGGCGATACAGATATGTTGGTCGGCGGGTTTGACGTGCGCGGTAACGGCGACGATGGGCGTTTGCGCGGCGCCGTTTTCGCGCTCAATGACGCGGATTTCTTTTGTGGCTTCCAGCCCGTCCATCAGCGGCATGTTGATATCCATAAGGATTAAATCAATTTTGCGGGTCCGGAACAGGCTGACAGCTTTGCGCCCGTCCTTGGCGAGGATCAGCTTGGCGTCGAATTTCGACAGCAGCGCCTGCATGACTTTGAGGTTAACCTCATTGTCTTCGGCAATTAAAATCGTAAAGGCGCCGTCATCGGCGTCGGCTTTTTTGTTTTTTCGGCCCATGGCTTGAGCGAAAGATGGTTTTTCTGACGGCATCGCGCGCGGCTCCCTGTTGGCGGCGCAAAGGGTTGCGACCGTCATAAGCCCGCAACCTTAATATGGGTTCGTTAACCGTCGGTTTCGAAATCGCCGCCCCGAGCCGTTTAACTGCGCCGTTCCGGGGGCCCGGACTGTAAAAAAACCTGTTCGCATGGGTGAAAATGGCGGAACATCATATTCCGCCCGAACACCACAATCGCTGGAGAAGAGACAGATGAAACAGATTCTATCGATCACCGCCGCTTTGATGCTCGCCGCCTGCGGTAAGGCCGATGCGCCGGCTGCGGCGCCGGCAGTCCCGGATGAGGCGACGGTGCGGGTGGTTGCGGGCGGCGAGATTATCGGGCTGACGACGGAGGCCGGCGCGCATTCCTGGCGCGGCTTGCCTTTCGCGGCGCCGCCGGTGGGCGAGTTGCGCTGGCGCGCGCCGAGGCCGCCGGAGGGCTGGCAAGGAAGGCGCGACGCCACCGCGTTCGGCGCGCGCTGCGCGCAGATGAGCAATGCGCTTAACGCCAGTGAAGGCCTGGAGCCGGGGCTGTTTATCGGCGCGGAAGATTGCCTGACGCTCGACATTTATGCGCCGCCCGATGCGCGCACCAATGCGCAAGACAAAAAGCTTCCCGTCATGGTGTGGATTCATGGCGGCTCTAATGTCTGGGGCCGGTCATCGTCCTATGACGGATCAAAGCTTGCGCTCAAAGAGGGTGTCATCATCGTGCCGGTGCAATACCGGCTCGGGCCGTTTGGCTGGTTTGCGAACGCCGCCATGCGCGACAGCGCCGAGGCGCCGGAAGATGCGGCGGCGAATTTTGCGCTGCTGGATATGATGGCCGCGCTTAAATGGGTGCGTGAGAACATTGAAGCTTTTGGCGGCGATCCGGCGAACATCACGATTTTCGGGGAAAGCGCCGGCGGGCACAATGTCGCCGCGCTGCTCGCCTCGCCTTTGGCGGAGGGCTTGTTTGACCGCGCCATCATTCAGTCCGGCAGTTTTGACAGCGTGCCGCTGGCGGAAGCGGAATTTTCCGGCGCCCCGCAGACCAATCCGTCAGCGATGATCGCCGCGCGTCTTGGGGTAACCGATGCGGCGGGGCTGCGCGCGGTGTCACCTGAGGCTTTGCTTGGCGCCTATAGTGAAAACGGGCGCGGCCGGCTCGCTTTGGCGACGGTGATTGAGGACGGAGTGACGCTGCCGTCTTATCCGTTGCGCGAGGTGTTCGCGGTTGCCGGTGCGTTTCACGCCGTGCCGATTATCACCGGAACCAATCGCGACGAGATGAAGTTTTTTCATATCGCCAATCCGTTGCTCACCAAGAAGATCCTCGGCGTCTTCCTGGCGCCGCGCGATAAGGATTACTACGATGCGGTGTCAGAATATCTTAGCCGCATCTGGGGCATTCGCTCGGTTGACCAACCGGCGGCGATGATGGCGGCGGCCGGCCACGAGGATGTCTACGCCTACCGCTTCGATTGGGACGAGGGCGGACGATTTTTGTTTACCGATACGGGCCAATTACTCGGCGCCAGTCATGCGATGGAAATCCCGTTTGTGTTCAACCGGTTTATTCTGTTTGGCAAGCTCGATAAGATTTTGTTCAATAAGAATACAGCTCGAACCCGTGAGGAATTAGCCATCAGAATGGGCGCCTATTGGGCGGCGTTTGCGCGTGACGGCGCGCCCGGCAATGGCCCCGGCCTTGCGCAATGGCCGCGCTGGTCGACGAATGGCGGCTCAGTAATGCGGTTTGATTCCACCAATGACGGCGGCGTTGGCGTGATGCAAGAGGTTGCAAGTTTTGAGGCGTTAACCGCGGATATAAAAGCCGATCCGCGACTAAGCACTGGTGAACGCTGCAAAATCGTTGAAGCCGTGCGCTTCTGGCTCGACGATTTGGCGGATGCGATCGGCGAGGAAGTTGGGTGCGCGGTGGGCCCGTCTTAGGGTTGCGCGTCACATTCGCTGATAGCGTTGCGCCAATCCGTGCCGTTGTTAATGGCGGTTTCAAAGCACGCAACGGTCGCACTGGCATTGGTTGATCCCTCACACAGGTCTATTGCATTGGCCCAACTCCATTGCGTGCCGCCGCCCCAACTGACGTCGCCATGCATGACGCGCTCAAAACATTGGGCCGGCTCAGTAGAGTTTTTCGCGCCCGCGCAAAGCCGATCAATATTGCCCTGTCCCCATTGTTTACTGCCCTTATAATCCCAGGCGATTTTGCCTTGCACAGCATTGGCGCATGTTGTGTTCGCTCCAGCCTGCGGCGCGAGGAGCGGCGCCTTGGTGATCGCGGACCCTATCGGCGTCTTTGATTGTTTCAAGGCGCCCTTTGGAAGTTGCACTACGGCCGGCGCTGTAGGTTCCTTCGGCGCTGGCGGCGGCGCCTCGCAACATTCTCCGCCGCGAATATATTGCGCCGGCACGTCCACAACATCGAGCGATGCGTTGAACGAAGTTTTAATACATAAGTTTGCGGCGGTAATGTCGCCGCCGGTGTAGGTTTGGTAACGCTCGCGCGCCGTCACCGCAAACGGATTATCATAAAAGCCGGCGCATAAAGCATCAGACAGCGTTGCTTCGCCGGCGCGTTCAGGCTCGGTGTCGTAGCTCACTTCTGTGATGCATTTATACTCCGCACCGTCCGCGACTCGGATGCCGCCGCTCTCGTAATCTCGCACCGGCACTTCTACGATGTTGGACCAGGACTTGCCTTCTTCTGAAGTGTCGACGCACCGAAGCGCCGCTTCTTCCGTGCGCGGTTCTGTTCTGCAGGCCGTAAACCGTTCGTCCCATAAGAAGATTGTCACGCGCTTGCCGATAGTGTGTGCATTTGACCAGTTCGGTATGTTGAGCGGGCCATCCCTAGTGCCGTCCTGAATTTTGCAATCGGCGCGCACGGAGCTGAGATATCGGATATTTTCAACCTCGACCGGGATGCGAAAAGTAACAGTTCGCACTGACTGCGCTTGTGTTGTGGTTAGGGCCGCCCAAACAAAAAATCCGCACACAGATAAAGTAAATGTTCGCATGAATGATCTCCCCAAATATTTAAAGCGGCTGGCATTTGCCCGTCACTAGCCAATCGCAGTCCCGCGATGACGCCGCTATCTGATGGTAATTTCCGAAGTTCAGCGAGGCAAGGCCTTAAGCAGGCCATCCGGGCTTCGGGACATTGTGGCGCAGCATCACGAATTTTCGCATTTGTCTGCGCTTTATCGCGCTGTAGGCATGGGGTATTGTCCCCTCATCATGCTCTCTGGATAGGAACTTTATAATGCTGAAAAAGACCGCTTCATTGGTCGTCACCGCCATCGCTCTTGCCGTGCTCACCGCGCCAGCGCTAGCGCAGTCGGACCTTCGCGCTGATATTGCGGCGGACTATGACGCCAATCTTGAGGCGCTGTTCACGCATTTCCATGAGAACCCGGAATTGTCTCATCGCGAATTTGAAACCTCCAAGCGCCTGGCGAGCGAAATCAGGGCGCTTGGGTATGATGTGACGGAGGGCGTCGGCGGCACGGGCGTGGTGGCGGTGCTGCAGAACGGCGCCGGGCCGACGGTGATGATCCGCGCGGATATGGACGGGCTTCCGGTGCTGGAGGATTCAGGGCTTTCCTATTCCTCGGTTGCGCATCAGGAAGATATTGACGGCAAGGTGAAGCCGGTGATGCATGCCTGCGGTCATGACACGCATATGACATCGCTGGTCGGAACGGCGCGGCAGATGGCGGCGCGCAAAGGCCAATGGTCAGGAACGCTTGTGCTGATTGGTCAGCCTGCGGAGGAGCGCATCTCCGGCGCCCGCGATATGCTTGAGGACGGACTTTATAAGCGCTTTCCCAAGCCTGATTACGCGCTCGCCTTCCACGTTTCCGCCCAGCTGCCGGCTGGCCGGGTGAGGATTTTGGAAGACATTGCCTATTCCAGCTCCGACAGCGTCGATATTATCGTGCATGGCGTCGGCGCCCATGGCGCTTCGCCGCATAAGGGGATTGATCCGGTGCTGGTCGCCTCGCAAATCGTCGTCTCGCTGCAATCTGTGGTCTCACGCACGATTGCGCCGCAAGACGCCGGCGTCATCACCGTTGGCGCTATCCATGGCGGGACCAAACACAATATCATTGGCGATAAAGTCGAGATGCAGTTGACGGTGCGCTCCAATAATCCGGCGGTGCGTACGAAACTGCTCGACGCCATCGACCGGGTGGCGAAAGGCGTCGCTATTTCCCTGGGCGTTCCCAAAAAGCTGATGCCGGAAGTCATCCGTTCAAAGACGGAAACCACGCCGCCGACCATCAATGACCGCGAGACGGCCGGCCGGGTGCGTGCGGCGATTGCGGACGCGATGGGCGAGGACATCCTTCTCTATAAGCCGCGCGAGGGCATGGGCGCGGAAGATTTCGCCTATTTCATCACGCCGCAATCCGGCGTCAAAGGCGTCTATTTCAATGTCGGCGGCACGCCCGCAAAAGACCTCGAAAAAGCCGCCTCCCACCACTCGCCATTTTTCAAAGTCGAACCGGAACCGGCAATCAAAATCGGCACGGAAGCCATGGTGGTCGCGGCGATGGCGTTGTTGAAACAAAACTAGAGCAAAATCTGATCATACCGATACAAATTTTGCTCTAGAGTCTTAGTTGGTCGCATTTTCTGGCGTCCAACCGGCATCCGCTTGGTCGGAAAATGCTCTAGCGTTATTCCGCCCGCCGCGTTATATGCTGCGCCGCAACAAGCGGAGCGCGCCATGACCCAATCCAAACCCGCCGCCAAAGACATCAGCAAAGTCGTCCTGGCCTATTCCGGCGGGCTCGATACGTCGGTGATATTGAAATGGCTGCAAGTTGAATATGACTGCGAGGTGGTGACGTTCACTGCCGATCTCGGCCAGGGCGATGAGTTGGGCCCCGCCCGCGACAAGGCCGAACGCGCCGGCGTCAAAGAGATTTATATCGAGGATTTGCGTGAGGAGTTCGTGCGCGATTTTGTGTTCCCGATGTTCCGCGCCAACGCCCTTTATGAAGGGCTCTATCTGTTAGGCACCTCAATCGCGCGGCCGTTAATCGCCAAGCGATTGGTTGAGATTGCGCGTGCGACTGGCGCTGACGCCATCTCCCATGGCGCCACCGGCAAGGGCAATGACCAGGTGCGGTTTGAATTAAACGCCTATGCGCTCGACCCGGACATTCATGTGATTGCGCCATGGCGCGAATGGGATTTGAACAGCCGCGAAAAACTTATCGCCTGGGCTGAAAAACACCAAATTTCCATCCCCAAAGACAAACGCGGCGAAGCGCCGTTTTCGGTTGACGCCAATCTTCTGCACACCTCATCGGAAGGCAAAGTGCTGGAAGACCCGGCGGTCGCCGCGCCGGACTATGTTTATCAGCGTACGGTCGATCCTGAAGACGCGCCGGACCAGCCGGAGGAGATCGAGGTCGGATTTGAATGCGGCGATGCGGTCTCCATCAATGGTGAGGCGTTGTCGCCGGCGGCGTTGTTGGCGCGGCTCAACGATTATGGCGGCAGGCATGGCGTCGGCAGGCTTGATCTGGTGGAGAACCGCTTTGTCGGCATGAAATCGCGCGGGATTTATGAAACGCCGGGCGGAACCATTCTTCTTGCCGCCCATCGCGGCATTGAACAAATCACCCTTGATCGCGGCGCGGCGCATTTAAAAGACGAATTGATGCCGCGCTATGCGGAGTTGATTTATAACGGTTTCTGGTTCGCGCCGGAGCGCGAGATGCTGCAGGCGGCGATCGATAAAAGCCAGGAGCATGTCACCGGCACGGTGCGCATCAAACTATATAAAGGCTCGGCCAATATTATCGGGCGCCAGTCCGACCACACGATTTATTCCGAGGCCCATGTCACCTTTGAAGAAGACGCCGTCTACGACCAGAAAGACGCCGAAGGCTTCATCAAGCTGAACGCGCTGCGCCTGAAGTTG
>JAJFFZ010000063.1 GCA_021776395.1 Hyphococcus sp.
TCGAGACCAAAGGCGGGCTGGTCAATATCTCCAGCCTGTTCGGGTTGATCGGCTATCCCGGCCAGACCCACTATTGCGCCTCAAAATTCGCCGTACGCGGATTTTCTGAAGCGCTGAGCGCGGAGTTAAAAGACCAGGGCGTCACCGTTACTTCAGTCCATCCCGGCGGCGTCGCCACCAATATTGTGCGCAATGCGAAATTTGATGAGCTGCCGCCCATTTCCGCCATTCGCAAAGAGGCTGAAAAGCGCTTCGACAAGGCGGCGATCACCAGCGCGGCAAAAGCGGCCGCCATTATCCTTGACGGCGCGGTGAAGAAAAAGCGCCGCGTCATTGTCGGGCGCGACGCCAAGTTTATCTCTTTCGTGCAGCGGCTGTTTCCGCAGAGCTATGCAAAACTGTTGCAACGCATCGCCCCGATTACGGGGAACTAGACTGCGTTCACTTTACCCGGCGCCGCAAATACAACTCGGCGATCAACACATTTGGAACCCAGCTCAGCCAGGCGACATAGCTGGAGGCTTGCGCGTAACCCATGCCGCCGAAGATGAAGAAAAACGGCAATTCAAGCCGTAACGTCACCGCCGCCAGGGTCAGCGCATAAGACCGGACCATCCAGCGGCGATGCTCAGTGGTGCGTCCCGCCATCGCCAGGCGAACAGCCTGCCCCGTCGCTCCAAGCCAGAAGATCGCCAGCGCGCCAAACCCGAACGCCGCCACCGGCCGGTCAAACGCGCCGAGCGCCATCACCAGTCCCGATACGCCGCCAATCAGCACCGCCAATGCGTAGATGCGCCCAGTCCAGCGGTGGAGAGCGGGATAACGCCCGCGCAATCGCGGCAGGAACTGCAACAGCCCGAGCGCCAGCGCTATGGGGGAGGCTGATATATGCAACACAAACACCAAGCGCCGACCGGCGATATGCCCCAGCATGGAAGGAAACGCCGCCTCCAGCCCGAGCGCCAAAAACCGGTAGGAGACGAGCGCGATGGCGAGCGAAAAAAACCACAATAGAAAAACTCTTACTTTAGACACGTACTGCATCGGCGCTGTCCCCTCTTTGCGTTCGAGCGATACCCGATCGGAGCGATGCGGGTTCGGAGAATGCCCCAACTTGACAATGTAAAGTTCGAACCATACCCTCTCCCACATTTGCTTGACAGTGTCAAGTGGAGTGCTATCATCGACCTCATGACGGCAAGTCAGCCTACAAAACCGCGCCATCATGGCAATTTGAAAACCGCCTTGGTCGAGGCTGGCGTCGCGCTGTTGGCCGAGGGCGGGCACGGCGCTTTAACGTTGCGCAAATGCGCCGCCCGGGCCGGGGTCTCTCACGCCGCGCCCGCGCATCATTTCAACGGCCTGAAAGGCCTGATGACGGCGATTGTCGCGCAAGGGTTTAAACTCTTTACACAGACAATGATTGAACATCGCGACGCCGCAGATGAAGACCCGCATGCGCGCCTCGTGGCGGTCTGCAATGGCTATCTGGCCTTTGCCCAAGACAACCAGGCGATGGCCGCGCTGATGTTCAGAACCGATGAGATATTCACTTGCGAAGCAGAGTATCAAACCATATCGTCCGCCTCCTACCAGGTGTTGGCCGAGGCCTGCGCGCCATTCAACGCTGGCCCCGCCGGGGCAAGAGGCGTTGAAGTTTTAATCTGGTCGCTGGTGGAGGGCTATGCGAGCCTGGCGCGGGCCGGAACCATTGATACGGTTGAAACGCCTTTCGCAGCCATCCTGCCGCGGCTCAACCTGCAACTGCGTTAGGCCACCCCCACGTCGCATGAACCTAAGGCGTCAGCCCATCCGGATACGGAACGCTGTAAAGCCCTTTGGAATCATGCCCGACGGTCGCCAGATAGAGGCCAGTCCGGGCGGGGATCACCACCGAGATTTCGGTCAGGACCGAACCGTCATGCGCTGAGTAAAACAGCGGCTGGGCCCCATCCGGGCTGAGCGCCAAAAAGCTTGTCGCCCGGTCCGACGGCATCAGGTCATAGGGCAGGCGCAGCAATAACGGCTTGATCCATGGGTTGTTATGAATCCAGTCGATCACCGGCGAGCGTTGTTTAATCATCCCGACCCAAATCCGGCCCGCACCGTCGCGGTCGAGGCCGTCGGGCATGCCGGGCAGGTTTTCCAAAACCGTCTCGTGGCGTCCCGCCTTCGCGCCGCCGGTAAATATCCGCACCAGCTTGAACTTGACGGTCTCGTTAACCAGAAGGCTCTCTTCTACGCCGCCCGCGGGGTTGTCTTCGACCAGAATACCGTCAGGAAATGTGAAATTTTGCGCAGCCAGGCTGACTTCATCCGTATCCATATCATATCGCCAGATATAGCCATTGCGTCCCAGCGCGATGGCCTCGCGATAGGTTCCCGCACCGCCCATGCTGGGATTATCATAAGCGAATGGCTCGGTGAAATAGATCCGTCGGCCGTCAGCGCTGACATCAAGATCGTTGCAAAACGCCACCGGCCGGGAATTTTCTTCGCTCGCCTCATCACGCCGCAGCCGCGGCCCGCCATCGTACAAATACACCACCGCCGCGCCGCCCGGCGCCGGCGCCTGCGGCACGTCGAGGACAAGCGGCGTCACCTCTTTTGTGTCAACGTCCAGCTGGTAGAGACCAACCCGGTCAGATGCGGGATATTCGGCGCCATAAAGCCGCGAGGCGCAAAAATAGATCAAACCATCATTGTCCGGCGCGCGCCGCGCGCCAGCCGGCATCAAAGGCACATCAACAAAGCGCGCCGCAACCCCGGCGGCCAGGTCAACCTGCCAGAACCATCCGTCTACGGCGGTTATATAGGCCCGGCTCTCCTCGGCGTTCAACACCACCTCGTCATAGGCCGGCAGCGTCAACGCTATGCGCTCAGTATTCAATGAAATATAATCGCCTGAAGGCGTAACCGCGCCGAGCGATGCGGGCGGGGCTGCAAATTCCGCCGCCTCGCCGACAACAATCGCAGCAGGCGGCGCGCTGGCCATCCACCAGACCCCGAACAGTCCGCCCAATCCGGCAATTATAAGAACCGCTATGCGCATCCCAAGCCCGCCACAATAAATTTTTAGTCGAAACGCGCTGCTTGCGCCGCCGGCTTGCCATTCCCGTCAACGACAATCTTTTCAATCTTTTCCTGCGCCGATTTCAGCTTCGCCTCGCAATGGGCTTTCAGCGCCGCGCCGCGCTCATAAAGCTCAATCGAGGCTTCAAGCTCCGCCGCGCCGCTTTCCAGCTTGCGGACAATCTCCTCAAGCTCGCCAAGCGCTTTTTCGAAGGACAGGGTTTTTATGTCGTCGGGTTTTTTAGCCATGGGCGAATTTGTGCGGCGGTTTGGCGCGAATCGCAAGTAGGTCCTGAGCGAGCATGGCCATGTTTGACCCTTCTCACAAAACTGCTACGCTTTTGGCGGGGTTGTTCTTGGAGGGGCGTCGTGAAAACATTTCTCGCTATCGTTGGCGGCTTGGCGTTATTGATCGTCGGGTCTTTCACTGTTTTATTTATTATCGGACTTCAAAAAGCGGGCCCACTCCTGCAAGAAGCCCATGACTATGCCGATGACGCTATTCCCGCCGTCGCAACCAAGTGGGATGGCGCCGCGCTTTCCAGCCGGGCCGCGCCCGAACTCGCGGACCTTTTGAAAAACGGCGCTCTTGAAACCATTATGGCTGAAGGCTCGCGCCTGCTTGGCGAGATGACAG
Source organism: Hyphococcus sp. (assembly GCA_021776395.1). Classification (GTDB taxonomy): domain Bacteria; phylum Pseudomonadota; class Alphaproteobacteria; order Caulobacterales; family Parvularculaceae; genus Hyphococcus. The sequence continues at coordinate 3,710 of JAJFFZ010000063.1, forward strand.
CCTATGAGAACGCCGCCTGCCAGATTACAAATTACCAGTTAAATACGGATTCTGGCGAGCTTGTTTTGGCGGCGTGTACGGCGCGCGCAACCCATCAGCGCGGCGCGGCCGATTATAAGGTCAATCTCGTTAAACGTAACGACCAATGGAAACTGTTTGGATTTTTCGTCACCCCGGAAGATGTTGAATCCGGCCCGGTACAGGTTAAATTTATCAGCCCGGCGCCCAAACCGCTCCAGACGCTGGAAATCTCATTGAAAAACCGATCCATCGGACTTTCCACACCATTGGCGGGCGCAACACCTGGCGCGGCAATCCATTCAGCTGGGAAGATTGAAAATATCCGTTAACGGATGAACACCCAGCCGCGCCCTAAATCCCCGCCAGCGCGTCGTCTACGGCATAGCGCAGCGCCGCTTCGTCGAAGCCGGCGCGGACCATCACCCGAAGGCCGAGATAGGCGGTGAGCAGGCCGGCGGCTTTTTGTCTTGTGTTGGCGGGCGCGGCCTCTCCTTGCGCGCCCAGCGCTTGTTCAAACGTCGCCCGCATCGCCTCCATGCCGCGCATCGCCGCTGCGCGCACGCGCCCGTCGCGATGCGCCTGGTCGATGCTGACATTGCAGAAAAAACACCCGCGCCGGTCGCCCGCGACAGCGATATCGACCACCCGGCCAAACAACCGCGCAAACCGCGCCCGCGAGCCTTCCTCGCCGTCGCCGAGCAAGACGCCCGCCGCCATCGCCTCATGGGCCGAATAATGGTCAATCGCCTTCAGATACATGCCGCGCTTGTCGCCATAAAGGCGGTAAAGGCTCTGTTTGTTGAGGCCGGTCGCCTGTTCGATATCGCGCAGCGACGTCGCGTCATAGCCGCCGCGCCAGAACGCTTCCTTGATGGCCGTCAGCGCCTCGTCAGGCTCAAATCCCCTTGGCCTCGCCATAGTTAATGCCCCCGCACATATGTTACCGATTAGTCAAGAATTAATTGTTGACTGACCGTTCCGTAACCCTATATGCAGCTCCGCCGCACCGGTCAAGGCGCGGCGAGAAGGCCTTACGGAGCGATGCCCAATCCCCCAGGGCGGCGCTCCGGACGGTCGTCACGAAAATAATAAGCGGGCGGACAAAAACCGCCCGGAGAAAAGGACAAATTGAAATGTCGAGACTGACGCAAGTGACCAACCAGGACGCCAGTCCCGAGGCGGCGGAACTGTTCGGCGTCATACGGTCGAAAAATGGTGCGGCGGCGAATGTTTACCGCGTGCTCGCCAACCAGCCGGCGGCGTTAAAAGGGCTTTTGAGCCTGAATGAGAATTTGGATGAAGGCGATTTTGACGCCGCGACCCGAGACGCGATTGCCCTGGCGGTCGCCGGCGCCAATGGGTGCGATTATTGCGCCTCCGCCCATACTGCGGTCTCCAAAAGCCTGAAAGTCGAGGCCGCGGAAATTGAAGCGCGTCTCATGGGCAAATCATCCGACGCCAGGCTACAGGCAATTTTAACCTTCGCGGTGACGGTGGTTAAAAAGCGCGGCTTTGTTAGCGACGGTGATTTAACCCTCGCCCGCGAGGCTGGCCTTGATGACGCGCAAATTGTCGAGACTGTCGCCAATGTTGTCGCCAACATCTTCACCAACTACATCAATCATGTCGCCCATACCGACATTGATTTCCCGGTAGTGTTAACCCAAGCCGCATAATTGTTCCGTGTCAGGATGGCGCCGCGATCGGTTGTCCTGGCGTGGCGCCATACCCGAATATGATGCTTCGAATATTCTATGAATCAAGTGGCATACTATCCTGAGGAGGATTGGATATTGTTAAATATCCAATCCGTCGCGAAGGACGCGCTACACGTTGTGATTCAATTCCTGCGCAAGATGCGCTAGAAGCCGCATCATGAAAAAATTCGATGTGGCGATTATCGGCGCCGGCGCTGCGGGGTTGATGTGTGCGATTGAGGCCGGCCGGCGCGGGCGGCGCGTGTTGCTGATTGACCATGCCTCAGCGCCCGGCGAGAAAATCCGGATTTCCGGCGGCGGACGGTGTAATTTCACCAATACCGGCGCCGGGCCCGGCAATTTTCTGTCGCAAAACCCGCATTTTTGTAAGTCCGCACTGTCGCGATACACCGCCGCAGACTTTATCGCCAAAGTCGACAGCCACGCCATCGCTTGGCATGAAAAAACCCTTGGCCAGCTGTTTTGCGACCAGTCGGCAAAGCAGATTGTTGCGATGCTGACGGACGAATGCCGCGAGGCCGGTGTCGAGCTGCGCTTGTCGGTGACGGTCGAAGCGGTCGAAAAAGTCGGAGACAGGTTTCAACTCACGACCACCAACGACCGGTTCGAATGTGACGCGCTGGCAGTCGCCACGGGCGGTAAATCCATCCCGAAAATGGGCGCGACCGACTTCGCCTATGGCATCGCCGAGCAGTTCGGCCTCAATATTGTTGAGACAAGGCCGGCGCTGGTTCCGCTCCTGTTTGAGCAAGACTTGCTGGACGAAACCAAAGCGCTGAGCGGCGTCTCCGTCGAGGCGCAGGTGCAATGCGGCGGGGCGGCGTTTCACGAGGCGCTGTTGTTTACCCATCGCGGGATTTCCGGGCCCAGTATTTTGCAAGTTTCGTCTTACTGGCGCGAAGGCGATGAGGTTGAAATCGACCTGGCGCCCGATATCGATGTTTTTAAAACCTTACGCGATGCGCGCCATTCTCAAGGCAAACTCGCTCCGCATACGGTGTTGTCGGATAGCCTCCCCAAACGTCTGGCCGAGGCGATAGCCGCGCGCGCAAATATCGGCGGCAAAATCGGCGAGCATGCCGATGCGCGCCTTAAAACCCTCGCCGATGCGGTCCATCACTGGCGCATCAAACCGGCGGGCTCGGAAGGCTACCGCACCGCCGAAGTCACCCTAGGCGGCGTCAACACAAACGCCCTGTCCTCCAAAACCATGCAAGCCAAGAACACGCCCGGCCTCTATTTCATCGGCGAAGCGGTCGACGTCACCGGCTGG
>JAJFFZ010000064.1 GCA_021776395.1 Hyphococcus sp.
GTGAATGACTTATCCGCGAAGATCGTAATGATCGTCGGGATCGGCATCGACTTTTCCATTTCCTGCGTCTTGGCGTTAAACGCCTTGCAGAATTCCATGATGTTGAGACCGCGCTGGCCGAGCGCTGGACCGATGGGCGGAGACGGGTTCGCCGCGCCCGCCGGCACCTGAAGCTTCAGGTAGCCTGCGATTTTCTTTGCCATTTTATGACCTTCTCAAAGATGTCCGCCACATGAGGGCGAAACGGTTGAAAGGACGCGGTGCGGCCCCGACAGGACTTAGCCGGAAAACCTCCCGCGAGGGCGCGTCACTATACGAGGCGCCGCCGCCCCGCAAGCTCAAAACCTTAGATTGTTGGCAAAGGAGAGCATGAAACTACTCTAACGCCATATTTTACGCCGCCAAAGCGCCTGGAGCAGGCTTTTCAATAATTGCAAGCTGGTTGCATCCAAGCTGAAACAAGCTGTGCCGCGTGAGACGAAGGCCGAACTCGTTCGCAAAGACTTCGCAGCGTTTCCTGTTGAATATAGCGATATGATCGTCAGCCGCGATTTTACTGAATAAACCAATGCTCGCGCCAAGCGAATGGATGAAATCATTGCCGAATGGGGTCGGTGTCGTAAGAACAACGACGCCGCCGGGGCGAAGGGCCTTCGCAAGGCTTTGGCCAAGTGTTCTGAGATTGAAAATATGCTCGATAACTGCGGACATTACGATGGTGTCAAAGGCGTCTTCAAACGGGACAACTTCTTCATCGATATTGAGCGTAAGAAATGTAGCATCCGGATGCAGTTCTCTCGCAGCGGCAACCGCCGCCGGTGACATATCTAACCCGGTGTAACTCCTGATCTGGCCCGCAACTTTCGTTTTCAACTGACCGCGCTGACAGCCAATATCAAGGATATCCCCCTTTATATGGGGGGCTAGTCGCGCCATGCGCGCATCGGACAGGTATTTTGATAATAATGGCATAGTGCGTGAGGACCCCCGTGTCAGGCGGCGAACGGAACACTTAAATAGGTAAATTATTGAAGGGCGCTTAAAAGAGCGGCAACGGGCGACCCCATTTTTGGGGGAATAAGGGCCGCCCGCCCGATTACGCAACTTACGCAACTGTTTGATACACAACTAAACTAATGAACCGACCGCAGAATATGCGATAATCGCTGTTCTGGGTGATGTTATAAACTTACATTTGAATTGTGGCAAGACTGCGGCAAGGTTAACGAAATTCCCGTTAAAGGCGAATTTTTATGCTGCGGTGGTTCCTATCGTAGGATGCCGCTCTGCCTTCAGTTTGTTTCGAAAACCCATCCTAAACAAAGCCTTGCAGAGAGAAATAGGCGAGGCGCAAACAACAGGAGAGAGAAACAAACGCTGTGCGCCTCGCCCGCCGCCGGGCGAGATACGCAACCTCCCGGCGACAGATGAAATATGGGCCCCAAAGCGAATGTTCTCACGGCGATATTGCGGCGAGACTGAGGCGCGCCATCACGTTTTGTAATACTGCGTTGCAAAAAACTGGCGGCCGCCAGCTTCTAAAGCAGCATCGCCGCTGGTTCTTCGATGAACGACCGGAAGGCATTGAGGAACTGCGCGCCCACTGCTCCGTCTACCACCCGGTGATCGCAAGTCAGCGTCACCGTCATTACGGTTGCGATTTCCATCTTGCCGTCCTTGACGACGACGCGCGGCGCGCCAGCGCCGACGGACAGAATGGCGCCTTGGGGCTGGTTCACAATCGAGGCGAAGGATTTGATCCCGAACATACCGAGATTGGAGACCGAAAATGTGCCGCCCTGATATTCTTCCGGTTTGAGTTTGCGGATTTTGGCGCGGCCCGCCATATCCTTAATCTCGGCGGAGATCTGTTTGAGGCCTTTTTCTTCGGCCTTCCAGATGATCGGCGTGATCAGCCCGCCATCGATAGCGACGGCGACGCCAATGTCGGCGTGCTTGTGCAACAGGATCGCCTCATCCGTAAACGTCGCATTGGCGGCCGGCACCGCCTTTAGCGCCATCGCCGAGGCTTTGATGATGAAGTCGTTGACCGACAGCTTGAACGCGCCATCGCCTTCTTTCGGTGAGGTCGCGTTAATGCGCGCGCGCGCCGCCAGCAGCGTGTCCAGTTCGATATCGATGTTCAACGGGAAGTGCGGAACTTCCCTGTTAAAACTTTGGGTGAGACGCTTGGCGATAACTTTGCGCATGCCGTCGAGTTTGACCGCCTCATAGCTCTCTGGCGGATAAAGCCGCGCATCGACCGATGCGGGCGCCACTTGCGGCGCGGCGGCGACAGCTTTCCCAGCGCCCGATTGCAAGGCGCTTTCAATATCGCGCTTGACGATGCGCCCACGCGGGCCGGAACCGCTCAGCGCTGCAAGCTCGAGCCCTTCAAGCCGGGCCATGCGCCTGGCCAACGGCGAAGCGATGATGCGGCCATTGCTGACAGGTTGCGCTGGCGGCCTATCCTTCGCGACGGGCGCTGGCGCGCCCTCCTCAGGATGAGGGTGTGGTTGTTGAAAAGATACTCCACTCACTCCACCCTCATCCTGAGGAGCCGACGAAGTCGGCGTCGCGAAGGATGGCGACCCGCCGCTACTTAAAGCAGCCAGATCCACATCATCCATGCTCTCGCCATCGTCGAGCAGAACCGCAATCGGCGCATTGACCAACACGCCTTCAGTGCCCTCGCCGATCAAGATTTTGCCGACAACGCCCTCATCCACCGCCTCGACTTCCATGGTCGCCTTGTCGGTTTCAATCTCAGCAATGACGTCACCGGACGACACCGCATCGCCCTCCTTGACGTTCCACTTGGCAAGCGTGCCCTCTTCCATCGTCGGCGACAAAGCAGGCATTAAAATTGGCGTTGGCATAAAACTATCCGTTCATCCTTAGTCTTCCAACTCCCCGCTCATCCCCGCGAAAGCGGGGATCCAGAGAAATAACCAGCAATCCTTTTTGCTGGATCCCCGCTTTCGCGGGGATGAGCGGAGGTTGAATTGTCTTGCGTCACTATAATCCAAAAGCACATCAATGAGGACCAAAATTCGAGGCGGCAAGGTCCGGGTTTGTAAATCTTGTCGGCGTCCATTTCTTATAGCGCCGCTTGATGCGTTCGTCAGGGGTCTCCGCGCCATATTCCATTGGCGCTTCATCAATGTTCAGAAATTCCTCCATCCGCAGCCCGGCGACATTGATGGTCGAGACAATCCGCTCGCCCGCGCCCATCACCGCCGCGATATAAACACCGCAATGGTGGCAGGTGAGAAAGTCGGCGGTTTTGAGCGCGAAGCGATAGCGGTTGATGTCAGCAGGTGATGCATCAATTGTTATCACGCCCTCAGGATCGGAAATATTCACCGCCCCATGACGGCGACAGAACACGCACTGGCAAGTTCGAACGCCGAGCGCAGTCGGCGACTTGTCGGTTTCAAAAGTCGCTTTCAGCTTTCCGCAATGGCATTGGCCGGAGTGGATCATCTTAAGCCTGCCTTCGATAGAACTCTCTAGGCATACATCACAGCCTTAACGGCCTGCACAACTTTGTCCGCATTCGGAAGGCTTAGCGTTTCGAGCTTCGCGGCATAAGGCAGTGGCGTGTTTTCCTGCGTCACGCGCGCTGGCGGAGCGTCCAGGTAATCAAACGCGTGTTGCGTCACTTGCCAGCCGATTTCGGCGCCGACGCCGCTGGGGGCCCAGCCTTCCTCGACGGTGACGACGCGGTTGGTCTTCCGCACCGAGGCGAGGACGGTTTCAACATCCATCGGCCGCAGCGTGCGCAAGTCGACGACTTCGGCGGATATCCCCTCACCGGCCAAAGTCTCCGCCGCTTCAAGCGCGAATTTCACGCCGCGCGAATAGGAGACGATGGTCACATCCTCGCCCTCGCGCTGGATTTTCGCTTTGCCAATCGGCAACACCCAGTCCTCCACATCGGGGACATCCATCGTGTCGCCGTAAAGCAGCTCATGTTCTAAAAACACCACCGGATTGGGATTGCGGATCGCCGCTTTTAAGAGGCCCTTAGCGTCCGACGCCGAGTAAGGCGCAATCACAATCAGCCCCGGAATATTTAAATACCACGCGGCGTAATCTTGTGAATGCTGCGCGGCGACGCGGCTTGCCGCTGCGTTCGGTCCGCGAAAGACAATCGACGAGGTCATCTGACCGCCCGACATATAGCGCGTCTTCGCCGCTGAATTGATGATGTGGTCAATCGCCTGCATCGCGAAATTCCAGGTCATGAATTCAACGATGGGTTTCAACCCGGCAAACGCCGCGCCAACGCCGAGGCCGGCAAATCCATGTTCCGTAATCGGCGTATCAACGACGCGGCGATCGCCGAACTCTTCGAGCAAGCCGCGGCTGACTTTATAGGCGCCTTGATATTGCGCCACCTCCTCGCCGATCAGAAAGACGTTTTCATCGCGGCGCATTTCCTCGGCCATCGCATCGCGCAACGCATCACGGATGGTCGTCTCGACCATCTCTACGCCGTCGGGCAATTCCGGGTCGATAGCCGGCTCGGATTTGGGTTGCGCCGGCGCTTGAGGCGCGGTCTGCGCCTCTGCCGCTACGGGCTCAACATCCGCCGACGGCGCCGACGGTGCGCTCGCGCCATTCAGTTGTGACAGATCAATTTCATCGGCGCTTTCGCCCTCGCCAAGGATCACCGCAATCGGCGCGTTGACTTTGACGTTCTCTGTGCCCTCGGCGATCAGCAACTTGCCGATCACGCCTTCATCGATGGCCTCGACTTCCATCGTCGCCTTGTCGGTCTCGATTTCCGCGATGACGTCGCCGGACGACACGCTATCGCCCTCCTTGACGGTCCATTTGGCGAGGGTCCCCTCCTCCATGGTCGGCGACAGGGCAGGCATAAATATAGGCGTTGGCATTGATATGTCCCGGCTTTCGGTTTTCGCCCGCTTTCCTAGCCGGAAACCACCATCAAGAACAGGCCGAAATTGCCGGCCTGCGGGGCTCTTTAGGATGCAGAACCCTTCTTGAACTTATCCAGCCCGGTAGCGCGTGCGAAAATCCGGTCGGTGACGGCCGAGGGCGCCAGGTTTCTGAGCGCCAAAAAGCCGAGCATTTTATTCGGAACCGTATAGCGCGAATGCGGGCTCTGGGCGGTAAGCACATGATGCACCGCCTCAGCAACAACAATGGGCCCCGCCGCATTGGGGTGGCCTTTTGCGTGCCAGGCTTTGAATATTTTTATCTGCTCCGCATAAGCGCCGCCGGCGTAACGAACCAACTGCACCTGCACCTGGGCGCCAAACTGAGTGATCATAAAACAGGCACGGATAACACTAACCTTGACGCCGTGTGGCGCCAGTTCGCGGCGCAGCGAATCGGACAGACCCTCAACCGCATGTTTTGATGAGGCGTAAACACTCTGAAACGGCGCGGCGATTCTGCCGGCGACGGAACCGATATTGATGATGCGGCCGCGCCCGGCTGCGCGCATTTGCGGCAGCACCGCGCGGGTGACATTCACCAGTCCAAACACATTGGTTTCATATTGCCGGCGCCAGTCCGCCGCCGGAACCTCTTCGAGCGGGCCCATGATGCTGACGCCGGCATTGTTGACCAGACCATAAAGCGCGCTGTCGCCGTCAGAGGTTTCCGCCAGCGCCGCAGCGATTGACGTCTCGTCGGTGACATCCATTTCGAGCGGCGTGATGCGCCCGCCGCCGAGACCCGACAAAGTCTTTAACTTGCCGAGGCTGCGCGCTGCGGCAAACACCCGGAAGCCTTTATGAGCAAGATGGATGGCGGTGGCTTCGCCAATACCGCTGGAGGCGCCGGTAACCAGTACGGACTGATACAAGGATTATTCCTTTCATGCTAAGTACGAGGAGATG
>JAJFFZ010000065.1 GCA_021776395.1 Hyphococcus sp.
GGACTTTTCCAACAAGGACTTGCCGGGCGCTAATTTTGCGGGCTCGTTTTTCTCCGCAACGCAGTTTGAAAGCACGCTCCTCGATAGCGCCGTGTTTGAAGGGGCGAGCGGGGCGAATATCAATTTCAGGCAGGCGCGGATGGCGAAATCCGACCTTACCGCAGCGATGCTGGCGGGCAGTGATTTTACCGGCGCGGAGTTGCGCGAGGCGGTCGCCCGTGCAGGGGATTTCGAGGCGGCGACTTTCACTGGCGGAGATTTGTCTTTTGCAAGCTTTTCCGGCGCCAACTTACACGAAGCCACACTCCAAGACGCCTACGCCGCCGGCGCAGTGTTCGTTGACGCCAATCTCAGTGACGCCAACCTCACCGACGCCGATTTGACTGGCGTGCGGTTTGAAGGCGCCAATCTCCAAAATACGAAATTCGGCGGCGCCAATATGAATCTGGCAAAACTGTCCGGCGCCAAACTTCAGGGCGCCGATCTTTCTGACGTCATTAATCTGACTACGGAGCAACTGGCCGACGCCTGCGCCAATGGCGACACAAAACTCCCCGAGGGCCTCGCCGCCCCACGCTGCTAGAGCAGCCCCAACAAATACTCGACAAAACCACTCTCAAGCGATGCTGTCGCGGCCCTGACGATTTTCACCACCCCGCGCTGGGTCGAGCCCTTGCAAAGCGCTGAGCGCAAACGCCGACAACCGCGACGACGGTGCGAGGGCGGCATAAGCACTCAACGGCGATGTTGCGGATGACAATATGCCAGAATACGGTGCTGATGCCTCTGCCAGCCGCGGCGCCGGGCGTTGCGCATACTGCTTCAGTGTTTGCGCTTCCATAGCAATCGTATTTTTATGCGCGTGCGGATTATATATCGCACTCTTGCCGGGCGATGCTGTGCGAATTGACGGTGGCGACATCTGTGCTGCGTCCATCGCGCTCGCACCGCTCATTGAGGCGCTGATGGAGCTGACTACTTCGCCCACAGTTTTGGCGCGCGCGCCGTCATAAAAGACTGCACGGTTCGCCGCTGCTGCTTTTGGCATCAGGCTGGCGGCCTCAACCGACGAGGCGGCGCTCAATAGCTTTACCGCGCCCGTCGGCCCCAGAAAATGCGCCGTATAAAGATCGGCGCTGGATGTCGCGCGGCCCAGTTTGCGTTCCAAAATGGACTGGTTCTCATTGGCGAGCTCGCCGGCAAGCGCCGCGGAGGCGTTGGCGTCAAACCGCAAGGCGAGAATTTCCTCGCGCCGCGCCCGGCTCGACACATTAAAGCGACCATCATCCCCACGTTTGATGTCGTTTGCCTGCTCGCCAAGTCCGTGGCGCGAACCATATTGTTTCACCGCACCAAGCCAAGTCTGGTCAATAAACTGGAACAGGCCCGCGGCGCTTGATGTTTTAGCTTTCGCCGTTGGGTTGAGACTGGATTCGCGCGCGGCGACCATTTTTAGAAAATCAAACCCGGCGCCGGTCGCTTCGCTGGCGTGTTTTAAAGCGGTCGTCACTTTTTGCGGCGCGGTGACGGATGGGTTGAAGTCGATGGGCATGGCGGGTTCCTTGTTGATCCGCAAATTTGGCCCATTATTGTCAAGAAAGCGCTAACCATGCTCGCCTTCCCCTGCGCTGGAAACAAAGCGTTCCGGGTGAAAGGGTTGAAGATGTATTAACGGCGATGGGCTGGGCGCGCTCTCCCCCAGAATCTCGCGCGCCAACGCCTCAGCGCAAGCCGGCGCCAGCAATATCCCATTGCGATAATGGCCAAGCGCGAGGAACACGCCGTCCGGCCCGCGCCGGTCGCGGCCCAATATTGGCGCGCCATCGGGGGTCGCCGGACGCAAGCCTGACCAACGTTCAATTTCCGGCCAATCGCGCACAGCAGGAACGACCTCCGCCGCCCCCGCCCTCAATTTGCGGACCGAGGCGTCATCAACGCCGGCGTCACGCCGACCGGCGATTTCGGTGGCGCCGATAATCACCCGACCATCGGCTTTCGGACAGAGATAAGGCAGCGCCGGTTGCGCCGGGCAGCGAATGACATGGCGAAACGTGTTCTCGCTCCTATCGACCGCTAGCGCTTCTCCTTTAACCGGCGTGATCGGCGGCGGCGGCAGACCGGCGATCAGCTGTGTCGCCGCTGCGCCGCTCGCCAGCACAACGGTCTTCGCCACAAGCCGCTCGCCATTGGAGAGCATCAGCCGGTGGCCAGCCTTGTCGCCTTCAACCTGCACAACACGTTCACCAAAAAACCTCCCGGCGGTTTTGCGAAAGGCGGCGCGCAGCGCGATCAGCAATTTGCGCGGATCGACCTGCGCATCGCCCGGCGCATAAAGCGCGGCGACAACCCGGTCCGACAAGGCCGGCTCCAGCCTTCGCGCCTCCCCGCCGTCCAAAAACCATGCAGCGCCGCCGCGTGCGCACAACTGCTCGCCGCTATCTTTCAACGCCGCCGCCTGTCCCTCATCAAACGCAACCGCGACAATGCCGTCATCGCGATAATCGAGCGACAGGCCGGTCTCATCTTCCAGCATCGCGGCGAAGGCCGGCCAGGCGGCGAGACTTTGCGCACCCAACGCGTAAAGCGCATCCGCCATGCTCTCCTCAGCAGCACTCTCAAATGAGGCTGCCAGCATGCCGGCGGCGGCGTCCGTCGCCGGCGGCGTTTCATGGCCTGCATCAATCACCACAACGCGGCGCTTTTGGCCCGACAGCGCGCGCGCAACCGACAGACCGATCACGCCGCCGCCGATAATCGCAATATCAAAATTCGTTGCGTTCACTTTTGCCTTCCCGGCGATGCCAATCTTTAGAATCTGCCGCCTCTGTCCAAAATTCAACCGCCGCCGCTACGATCATTACGTTTTTCTGCTGCGACTTTTTCTTCCCCCGCCGCGCGGGTCAATAATGGCAGCGCCATCAGCCGGGTCTTTTCTTTTGAGCCGGAGGAAGAACCAAAAAAATAATTGACCACCGCCGCGGTCATGGTCGCCAGCGCGCCGAGCATAATTGAAAATTCGGTCTCTGCGCCGGGCGGCATCTTGCGCGCGACCATAACGCCGAGCACGGCAAAGAACCCTAAGATGATCAACGCGCCAAGCGCTGACGGCGTCCAGTCGCTCATGGTGATTTGCCGCTGGCGCGCATTGGCGCGATCGCCGGCGTCAATGCGGCGGCCTTCAAGGCTTGCCTCACGCAAGGCGACTTCAAATTCCTGATCGGCTTTTTTCAGCGCGATCAGATGTTGCGGCGAGGCTTGCGCAAGCATTTCGCTCAACAATTCTTCATCACCGTCGGGCGCGCCGAAAATCGCCTTTGAAAGCTGCGCTACCGCCGCGCCGGCGAGCGGACCGCCCAGCGCTTGCGCAAGGCTCGGCGCGGCGCCGGCAATGGCGCGTTTGATTTTCCCGCGCACGCCACTGACGCGCGCGCCGCTGGCACGCGTGCCGCTGTTGGTTTTGGCCATGGGTTTTTCTCCAATGTGCAAAGTTAAAATTCATGTGGAAAAACATTGTGCAGGCGTCAGAACAGCCGTGAATGAACCCATCGAAATTCGTGAGAATTATTTTTGTGAAATCACTGCGAAAAATCACGAAACCGCTTGCACATGGCGTGTTCACTGGCGCGCACAAAATAGTGGTGGCGCGAATAACAACTACGGAAATCAACCGGCGATAGAAAACTGTCACGCCGCACGCAACATCGCCCTATCTCTTAATTCGGGCGCCGATTAAAAGTTCGTCATAATATTTTGAAACAGCTATCATTTACCGGCGCAAGCTTTGGCGACCAACACCACATTCGACCGCATGCGCCCTAATTATGGCGAAATTTCAATTTGCATTTACAAACGGATCAATCCACGGTTGCGCGAACAGTGATTCGCCGCCCGTTAAAAGGGCGCCAGGGCAGAAGCGGTCAGTTTTATTATGGTTTTCATTGTGGCGGCGCTCATCCTCGCCGCCTCTTTCTGGATTCTGAGCAAGGCCAAGGCGCTTGAAGCCATGGCCCGCGCGCCGGCTATGATGCTGGCCGCCGGGGCTGGCGTTTCAATTGTCTACCGCATCGCCGGCGGGCCGTTTGCCCCTTCTGAATGGGCCGCTACCGGCGCGGATGTTCTCCTAGCGGCGCTGGTCTTTGTCGCCGCGGCGCAATTTCGCCTGTCGCGGCTGGCAAATGTCTGTCCCGCCTCGTTCCGGCTGACCATTGGCGGGGCGCCGCTTTTCTTGGTGGTTTGCGGGCTGGCGGCGTTCATTCTGGTACCGCACCTGACGCTGGGCGCGGCGTTTCTGGTCGCCGGCGCCTTAACGCTGAATGGCGCAGCGTTTGACCGGCGCGCGGTGGCGGATGCGCCTGCGCCATCGGTTATCAAGGCGGCGGTGCGGCTCGAAAGCGCAGCGATTTTAGCGCTCGGCCTGCCGGTAGCGCTATTGCTGGAGGCGGCCGCTACGGCGGCGCCGGTCGGCATGCCGGCGGTGACGCCGGTTTATGAATTTGCGATTTCCGCCTTTAAAGCGTTCGCGCTTGGCGGCGGCCTGGGGTTCGTCGCCGCTGTCGCGGGCAATCAGCTGAAAACCAGGCAACGGGCGCCCATCGCCATCGCCGCTGGCGCCATTGCCGCTGTCGTCGCGACGCTGATCGGCGCCCACCCGGTGATCGCCGCCGCCGCCGCCGGTCTCCTTTGGGGCGAACAGACCACCGCTCTGATCACCACAAGGGTGCGGATGCGGCGGGTGGTGGAACGGCTCGCCGCGCCAGCGGCTTATTTCGCCTTCGGTCTGTTGCTGGCTCCGCGCCTTCTCCAGGCTGATCTGTTGACCATCGTCTTTGCGCTCGCGGCCGTCACGATCATGCGCGCCGGCCCGCGCCTCGTGGCGCTCAAAAAAACCACGCTAGCAAAAGAGAGCCAGATGTTCCTCGCATGGTTTGGCGGGGCGCCCGGCGCGGCATCGGCGTTGTTTTTAATCTCGTTGCTCGACGCCGCCTCCATCGTCGCCCAGGACGCAGCGCTCACGGTCGGTGCGCTCGCCGTCACCTTCGGCATCATCGCCGCGAGGCTGACCTCGCGCCCGCTGTTGAAATCGTTGCTGAAACAAACCGCGGTCGCCAAAAAGCGCGCGCTGTTTGCGACTTAAGCCATTGTAAATAAACAAATTTATAGATTTTCCCTTGACATCTGTACACTTTTAGTGTACATTCTAGACAAAGGATTGGGCATTTCCCGGTCGACAAAGGGGCTTCGGAATTTCCGGGGCCTTTTTGTTTTGATTTAGGGAAATACCTTCTTCGCGAAGAGCTTTCCGGTGATAATCTCATAAGCCCTATTTGGCTGGTCTGGTCGAAGGGTTTTAAGAGCGATTGGCCGCGCTACAAGATCAGCCAATTGCAACCCGCTGGAATTGACTGACTTCGGAAGAAATTTTGGTTCAAACCCTATTTCCGAAAAACTTGGAGTGAACCCGCGCCGGCCTACTCGCCTTGCTGAAGGACGCGTTAGTTTCGAATTGTTGTCACAGATTCGGCGGAAAACAAGTTCAAGTTCGTTATCCTCCTTCCTGCCTCTGCCTTCAAAAACGACATGCACTAACCTGTCACGTTGGTCAGCGTTGAAAAGTAAGCTGAGCGCACGCTCCATGCAGAACTGCAAGGCAAGTTCATAAGGATTCCAAGGATCGGCATACTTCTTCTGCAATTTCTCTTTATCAATAACAGAAGCGATTATCTTGATGGGAGCCTCCTGCATAATGCCTGAAAGCTTATTCATGAATGCTGCACGCAACTCCTGATTAACACGAAGAAACGCAAAATCGCCTGCTGATTTCCGTAATTCATGCTCATGCAGGATGATGCCGTCATGCCCCCAATATTCAAACTTGAATCGCTGAATAGCCGGAACAACCAGACGCAAATAGTCGGATTTTTTGATGATGCAAAATGCAAGTGCAAATACGGAAAAATCAGGATCTATTTTGGTCAGCCCATGATCCCCACTCTCATCGACAAAGACAATATAGTCAGAAAATTCCCTCATACGCTATTTATCTCAAACTGGCCTGCTTAAGTCCAATTGACAAAAGTATGCGGCGCGGGGCGGCTGTTTTTCAAAGACTTGCTTTTCTTACTCACCGCGACAATTTTTGCGACAGAGCCGCGATATCCTCGCGCAAGGCTTTGAGGTCAGCGCTGATGGCTTGCTGGCTGGCGGCGAGGTCGTCGATCACCGGGTCTGAATCTTCTTCGACCACCCGCACGACAATGCCGACGAAAAGATTGAGCATGGTGAAGGTGGCGATCATCACGAAGGTGAGAAAAAATATCCAAGAGCGCGAATGGGTCTCGGCGACCGTGGCAGCGATATCGGGCCAGCCTTCTAGCGTCATCACCTGAAACAAGGTGTACATGGCGGTGAACACATCACCGAACAGTCGCGGATGGTCCGGCCCATAAAGACTGGCGGCGATGACCGCGAAAACATAGACGATCAGCGCCAGCACCACCCCGACAGAAGAAATGCCGGGAATGGAATCGAGAAACGCCGAGACCACCAGGCGCATGCGCGGGATCACGGTGATCACCCGTAACACCCGCAACACCCGGAAGGCGCGCAGCGCCGCCAGCCCGCTAGTCGCCGCGAGGAGAGAAATCATCACGATCACAAAGTCGAAAACATTCCAGCCATTGCGGATATAAGCCTCGCGCTCGGCCAGGATGCGCAAGATAATTTCCCCAACAAAAGCGTAGATGATCACCCGGTCGGTGAACATTAACACATCGCCGAAACGATCTTTGATGCCAGGGAACGTCTCCGCCCCGAGGATCACCGCATTAACGATAATCAAGGTCAAAACGACGATCTGAAAGACGCCGCTTTCAACCAGTTTTTCAACTTTTCCGCGCCAGGCGCTCATATTTTTTGTCGCTTTGTCTGGGCCATTACTTCAGGCTAGGGGGATTCTCCAGTAAAACGAACGCCGTTGTTTGCGCCCCGCGCCGGACTGGGCCGATAAAATACCCCGCCGGCGGCGAAGAATATTGCGCAACCAATTGGCGGACCGGCGAAAATCCGCTATGCGGGGACCTCATCACCGCCGGAGTGGGGCTTGAGCGACCAAAGCGACGATATCAACGCGCTAGAGGCCGATGCGGAGGACGCCGCAGAGGGCGCGCCGCGCATGCGCTTTCAAGGCATTGTTGAGGCGGACAAACCCACAAGCGTGACCGCCGGCGACATCGATGCGATTGAGCCGATTGTCCATAATGAGCGCCGCTGGAACGCCATGAGCCGGCAGATTTCGCAAGTCTCGCGCCTGACCGCCTTATTTGTGTTCTTTTCTTTCATGGTCGGCACGCCGCTGGGCAATTATTTTGCTCATCTTCAGCTCAACGGCTCTGCCGAGGGCTGGAACCCGCTCGCCGCGTTCGGATTTGAAACGGTGTTGTTTGCCTTCGTGGTGCCGGTGCTGGTGTTGTTGATCGGCTACGCACTCTCGCGCATGGCGACGATGCTCAACGCGGCAGAATCGATTGCCGCCGCTGCACAACAAATGACCACGCCGGACGTTACGGCGGCGCGCAACGCCGACACGGTCGGCGCGGTTGTGCAAGGTCACATGGAAGCGCTCAATGAAGGGCTCGACGGCGCCCTGTCGCGCCTTGCCAGCGTGGAATCGATGATCCGCGATCATGTTGCGGCGATTG
>JAJFFZ010000066.1 GCA_021776395.1 Hyphococcus sp.
CGCCGCCGATCAACAGGACTTTCACTTGGGCCACCTCATCTATTCGTCCTCCGCGTTTAAGCGCCCCCATGTCAGGGATCAATGGCGCAGGGATCAATGCCAGGCCGCATGACGGAAAATGCCGATCCTCCGCCGGATAAAAACGGCGCGCAAAAAGCGCATGTGGCCGTTGCGCCGTTGCGCGCCTTTGCGTCTGTGCGCCGGTTGTGGCGGCGGATATATGGCCCGTTTGATCGCGCCAGCGCGCGGGTGCTTGACGCCCTTGCCGCCAATGACCGTCGCCGCAAGACATCGGCGCTGGTCATCGCGATTTCCATCAACCTGATTGTGTTGACGGCGCTGTCAGTGTTTGGGCGGGTGCGCATCTGGATTCCGAATGCGCCGGGGCCCTCCATCAACGTCACCCTGGTTGAAATTCCCCGCCTGGATCTGCCGGAATTGCGCGATCCGGAAATAAACCCGCAGCCTGAGCCAGAGCCCGAACCCATACCAGAGCCGGAACTGATCGAAGAACCGGAGCCCGAGCCGGAACCCGAGCCTGAAATTGTCGAAGAACCGGAACCAGAGCCCGAGCCAGAACCAGAACCAGAACTCGAGCTCAATCTCGACCTTGAGCCGGCTTTTGCGCCGCCGGCAGAAGACCCCGAGCCGCTAATTCTCGATGCGGCAGATGCAGCGCAAGATGATCTGACCTTGCCGGCGCCGCAGGAAGACGTCATCGACCAGGCGCCGGTGGAGGACGACCCCGAGCCGTTGCTTTCGGTTGAACCCGAGCGGCGCCAGGAGGCGGGTCTCGACGAATTCCTCGGCGACGACGATGATGACGGCGAGGACAATGCGGGCGATGACGGGGCCGACGACGAAGGTGCTGACGACGGCGCCGATAACGAACCGGAAGACGAGCGCCTCGCAGAAGACGCGCCCGACGAGCAACCCCAGAACGACGATATCTTCGATCAGGAACCGACCTTTTCCGGTCGCCGGTTTGTCCGGCCGTTGGTGCAATTGCCGCTGGGCGAGGCGCCGATTGACACCGGCTCATCCGGGGTGGTGGCGATTTTCTGCCCGGAAGAATTTGACGACACAGACAAAGCCGCCGAGTGCGCCGGACGGCGCGCGCTGCTGTCCGGCTGGCGGCCCGGCGATTCCGGCGAAGATTACTCGCGTGCGATCAGGCTGTTGCGCGATGCTCGCAAGGGCGGCCGCACCGGACCGGAGTTGGACAAGTTAATCGGCCGGGCGAGTGCGCGCCGCCTTGAAGATGCGCGCCGCATTAATGGGCTGCGCGACTTCCGTCGCGACATTCCCGGCGGGGCGGCGATTGCCGAGGGCCTGGACGATAACATCATGGGCGGCGTTAAGGGCAACCGCCCCGATATCGGGCCCGATACGCCGCAACCCGGATGGACGCTGCGCGAGGATGGCGAACTGACGCAAAAGGAACTTCGTGAGCTCGAAAAAGCCCTCGAAGAGGCCGAGAAGAACAAGTAGCTTTGTTCTGTGTGCATATTAACAGCTTTCTTGTGGTTCAGAGCGCGAAGGCGCGCAAACGATGGCGCGACCGTCCTCGCGCTTAATGCAAACCCAGCAACCACGGGGCCTGTAGCCAAATCTTGTCCAACATTTTCACTTGCCGCCGCCTTCATTGATAGCGCCGCCGCCTTCATTGATGGCGCCGCCGGCGCATGGCGCCAGGATGTTTTTATTCGCTGCACTTGGTTTTCTCCTTTGGTCGCAATTCCGGCTGGTTAAAGAGCGCTCGCAATAACGCCTCTCCATATCTGGATTGCGCAGGAGTATAGGGCCGCTGGAATGCGTGAGGATAACTTTTCACCGGTTAAATGGGTGATAGGGCTGGGGGACCCAATCACGGGCCCCATTTGACGATTTTGCGCGACGAGAGCCTTACGCCAAACACGCTGCACGAGAAATCCAGACTAAAGAAACAACTTCAACAGAGAATTTGTTGCGTGCGGCGTTACAAAAAAATGCATGTCCGCGCAGCTGCGTTTGCTTCGCAAACGGTCAGCGCGAACTATGGCCAACGACCCTCTCTGGGTTGTTTTTTTGAAGAATCGATTCGTGTTGTGGTTGTTTGGATTTTAGTCGGCTTGAGCCTCCGTGAGGCCCCCGCCGCAACATCAACCTCCCCCTTGAGGGGAGGTCAAAAATGCATCGCTTTTTTGGGTGGGGGTCACGGCGATGCGTAACCCTCGGCATTTGCAGGAAAGGCGCGCGCCCTCCCGAAATCCCCCTCCCGAAATCCCCCCTCCCGAAATCAAAGATTTCGACCTCCCCTCAAGGGGGAGGTGAATCCCTCTGTCTAACATCAAGGGTCGAAGGGGGGACTTCCCTCCGTACAGCCCCTAAAGCTGCGCCAAACTCGGCGTGGTTTTTTTCTCGCCTAGCCATGCATCCTTGAACAGCGCTTTTGCGTATTTCGCGCCGTTCTTGTCGCCTTGGGCTTTGTAGCTTTCTGATAGCCCATAAAGCACCCAGGCGTTGTTGGGCGAGGCGGCAAGGGTCTCCAGGAACAGCTGTTCGGCGCGTTCGGTCTTGCCGGCCTGGAGCAGCATGGCGGCGAGCGTTTGCTTGGCTGGGTAATACCAGTAAGGCGGCTCGGTATAGGCAAGGCCTTCTTGCAAGGCGACCGCTTCTTCCATCGCTTCAATCGCCGTGTCAAAATCACCCTGGCTTGCCGACAGGCGCGCGATGACAGTCAGCCGGGCGATGTTGAGAATGTCAATCGCCGGCACGCCGCCGTCGGTTAAGGCGCTGAGGTCGGCCTCAGCAATCAGCCTACTGATGGCTTCAGCCTCGCCCATGGCTTTGTCGTCATCGCCAAGTTTGGCGTAGGCCTCGCCGCGCGCATAGTGCCAGGCGCCGCGCAAGAATGGCAGCGCGTCGCCGGGATCGGGCAGGGCGATGGTGTCGGCGGGGGCGCCATATTGCACCATCGCATAATAAGGTGCGGCCTTAATCGGCTGCACCCAGGGCGCGGCGGCGGCCATCTCTATCGGTAGCTTCGCATCGAGGCGCGTCGCCATCGATAGCGCGGTATGCGCATCGCCGGACATTTGCGCCGATGTCATTGCGAAGTGAATGTTGTGGGTGAAATAGCCATATTCATAAAGAATGCTGGCGTCGGCGTTGGCAAGATAGGCCTCATCGACATCGACGGCTTTGATATTGTGCTCAAGCGACTGCTTGAATCGGCCGATACGATAATAAGTGTGCGACGGCATGTGGATCAGATGGCCGAGCCCCGGCGTTAGCGCCGCCAGCCGGTCGGCGTGATCGGCGGCGCGGAACGGATCGCTGGACGCCTCGGTGATGTGAATATAAAGGTGGATCGCGGCCGTATAGTTCGGGTCGCGCGCCAGCACGCCCTCCAGCAGCGATAGGGTGCGGGCGGTGCGATCCTTTGGCATGCGGCCGCCATCGGCCCAATAGTCCCAGGCTTGGGTGTCCATATTGGCTTCGGCTGACAAAGCGGCGATGAAATTGTCATCCGGGTACTGAGTGGCGACATCATCCATGGCGTCGGCGAATGCATTGTCGAGTTTTGAGCGGTCGGCGATCGGTTCGGCCTGATAGCGATAGCCGAGCGCATTAATCAGCGCTGTTTCTTTCGCGCTGGCGCCATCGCGGCGGGCGAGCGCCTTCATGATGGCGGCGTAAGCGGGCGCTGCCGCTTCATCGCCCATCGGCGCATTGATGTTGGGCCCGAGCGCAAACGCCTCGCCCCAGAAACACATGGCGCAATCCGGGTCGATCGATTGCGCGCGGCGGAAAGAATTGATCGCGTCTTCATGGTTGAAGCCATAGGTGAAGGCGAGGCCCTGATTGAACCAGGCTTGCGCTTCGGGGTCGTTGGTTGAAATCTCATAGCTGATCGCGCCGAGCGACGGCAGCAAGGACTGAATGCCGGGCGCCTCGCCCTCTAGCGTCGCTGCATAGGCTTTTGCGGCGCGCACAAAGAATGCGCGGCGTTTGGCGAGCTCGTCGCCGCCGCGCCCGCACATGGCGCGCACAATCGTCAACGGATGCATGAACGGCGCTCCGGCCTGGTCTTGACCGCCCGGCGCGAAGGTGACGCTAACGCCGCCGAGAACAATGGCGCCCGCAGCAGCGCCCATAAGTAATTTCAATTTCATTTGGTCTCTCCCCGTGAAAATTAATGGACGCCGACGAAACATCGGCGCGAATGGACCGCGATAGGTCTGCTGATACGCATACGCTACTGACATGTTAGAAAAGTCGAGCCTTGAAACTGCTGAAAACAGGCGTCTCATTCCTGCTTATAAAGGCCCGCAAATTGTGCTTTATGCCTCGCTATGGTGGAATCAAAAGTCGGCAATGTCCATGAATATAGCGTCTCGGAGCTGTCCGGGGCGGTAAAGCGCGCGATTGAGGACAATTTCGGCTTTGTGCGGGTGCGCGGCGAGCTTGGACGCGTCACCAACGCCGCCTCGGGCCATGTCTATCTCGATCTGAAAGATGAAAAAGCGGTTATCTCCGGGGTGATGTGGAAGGGCGTCGCGGCGCGGATTGCTGTACGCCCGGAACAGGGGATGGAAGTCATCGTCTCCGGACGGATGAGCACCTTTCCGGGACAGTCGCGCTATCAGCTGATTATCGACGCGCTGGAACCGGCCGGCGCCGGGGCGTTGATGGCTTTGTTTGAAGAGCGCAAGAAAAAGCTGGCCGCCGAGGGGTTGTTTGCGGCGGCGCGTAAAAAACCAATCCCGTTTCTGCCGCAAGTTATTGGCGTCGTCACCTCGCCCTCGGGCGCGGTGATCCGCGATATTCTCCACCGCCTGCGCGAGCGATTTCCGCGTCACGTTATTGTCTGGCCAACGCTGGTGCAGGGACGCGGCGCGGAAGCGAAAATCGTTGCGGCGATTGAGGGTTTTAATGCACTTGAACCTGGCGGTAATATTCCGCGCCCGGATGTTTTGATTGTTGCACGCGGTGGCGGCTCGCTGGAAGATTTGTGGTGCTTTAATGAAGAGGCGGTGGCGCGGGCCGCCGCAGCGAGCGACATTCCTCTCATCTCAGCGGTGGGCCATGAGACCGATACGACGCTGATCGATTATGTCGCCGACAAGCGCGCGCCAACGCCAAGTGCGGCGGCGGAAATGGCGGCGCCGGTGCGCGCTGATTTGTTGGCGGAGGTGCAAAACAAACAGCGCCGCATCACCAGCGCCTCGGCGCGTCTGTTCGAGACCCGCCGCGCCGGGCTGATTTCCGCAGCGCGCGGGCTCGGCCGGCCGGAAGATATTCTCGGCGCCGCGGGCCAGCGCGTTGACCGCGCCTCGGACCGGCTGCGCGCGGCGGCGCGTGCGCGTGTTGATAACGCGCTGACATCGATTGCCAAGACTGGCGGGCGGCTCAATGGAAACCTCCTGGCCGCCGGCTTTGCGGTTAACGCCAATAAAGTCGCCGCCAGTTGGTCGCGCATCGCCGAGCGGGCGCAGCGGATTTTCACCGAGCGCAAGACCGCGCTTGTGGGCGCGGCGCGGGTTTTGGAAACGGTTTCTTACGCCCGCGTCTTGGAGCGCGGCTTTGCGCTGGTGCGTAATGAGACCGGCGCGGTGATCCGCCGGGCGGGCGATGTCGCCGCTGGCGCGCACGGGCAAATCCAGTTTGCCGATGGCGCGCGCGAGGTTACGTTTGGCGGCGGCAAGGCGAAGCCCAAAACCCCGCCGGCAAAACCAGCCGCCAAAAACGCTAAAAAACCCAAGACCGCCCCGCGCCAACAAAGGCTCTTTGACTAGCGGATGGCGGTTGCGCTAAAATTTCAGAAATTTAAGGACAGAGGCTGCAAATGAACCCGTTCGATTCCGTCAGCGCCGCCAAGGAAGCGGTGGTAGAGTATGGCGATGCAGAATTTCACATCGTCGCGCCGGGCTCCTACGTGACCTGCGCGATCACCGGCAAGCAGATCAAATTAACCGATTTGCGCTATTGGAATGTCGATAGCCAGGAACCCTACGCCGATGCGGATGCGGCGATGAAGGGGTTTGGATACGGAGCGAGGGTGTGATGCGGTTGGTTGGTTTTTCTTTGTTGTCTTTTGTCGCTGCATGCGCCGCCGCCCCGGCGCAGGAAACTGCTAATGCGCCATCGCCGAAGCAAACCGCAATCACACCGCCGCCGCCGATTGCGCTGCCAGTGGATCGCAAATCATCTAACACCGGCGTCAGCGATGAGGAGATGCGCGCCCGCCGCGCCAATTACGCCGAAGCGATGCTCGATGTCGCCGAGCGCCAGAAAGTTTTTGACGACGAACCGACGCGGTTTTCTCTCAGCGGTTCGTTCGTGCAGGGAGGGCTTGTGTTCGGCCAGACCGAGCCTGGCGCGACGGTGCGGTTTGATGGCGACGATATTATGGTCGGCGCGGACGGGCGGTTTGTTTTCGGCTTCGGGCGCGACAGCGCGCCGACATCGCTAGTGGTCGTAACGCTCCGTGATGGCGCGGTGGAGCGCCATGCCATGGAGATCGAAGACCGCGACTTTCCGGTGCAGCGCATTGACGGTCTCGACCAGTCAAAAGTCTCCGGCTTTACGCCTGCACAGCTGGAGAAAATCGCCATCGACAGCGCCAAGAAAAAAGCCGCGCGCAAAACCACCCAAAGCCTCGCCGATTGGGCGGCGGGGTTTACCTGGCCGGTAACGGGCCCGATCAGCGGCGTTTTCGGCTCTCAGAGGATCCTCAATGGCGAGCCCAAGCGGC
>JAJFFZ010000067.1 GCA_021776395.1 Hyphococcus sp.
GGTCTCAACATCATGGAATTCTGCAAGGCGTTTAACGCCAAGACGCAGGAAATGGAAAAGGGGATGCCAATCCCCACGGTCATCACCATTTACGCCGACAAATCGTTCAGCTTTGAAACCAAGACGCCGCCTGCGGCGTTCTTTCTGCGCAAAGCTGCGAAGTTACAAAAAGGCGGGGCGGAGCCCGGCCGGGAAGTTGCCGGTTCGGTCACCACTGCGCAGTGCCGCGAGATTGCCGAGGCCAAGATGGCCGATCTCAACGCCAACGATCTGGATGCGGCGACGAAAATTATCATGGGCTCGGCGCGCTCCATGGGCCTGGAAGTGAGGGGCTAGAGCGATGACAAAAACAGCAAAACGCATGCGCGCCGCACTTGAAAACACTGACCGCACGAGCTTTCTCTCGGTTGATGAGGCCGTAAAGATGGTCAAGTCGAACGCCAAGGCGAAGTTTGACGAGACCATTGAAGTGGCGATGAATCTTGGTGTCGATCCGCGCCACGCTGACCAGATGGTGCGCGGCGTGGTCTCACTGCCCAACGGCACCGGCCGCACGGTCCGGGTTGCAGTGTTCGCCAAGGACGCCAAGGCCGAGGAAGCGACCAAAGCCGGCGCCGATATTGTCGGCGCGGAAGACCTGATGGAGAAAATTCAGGGTGGCTTTATGGATTTCGACCGGGTGATCGCAACGCCGGACATGATGGCGGTGGTTGGCCGCCTCGGTAAGGTGCTCGGGCCCCGCGGCCTGATGCCGAACCCGAAAGTCGGCACCGTAACGCCGGACGTCGCCAAGGCCGTCAAAGACGCCAAAGGTGGCGCGGTCCAGTTCCGAGTTGAAAAAGCCGGCATCATTCACGCCGGCGTCGGCAAGGCGAGCTTTGACGAGGCGGCGATTGCCGAAAACGTCAAAGCCTTTATCGGCGCCGTCGCCAAAGCCAAACCGGCCGGGGCGAAAGGCACATACATCAAGAAGATTTCCCTCGCCTCGAGCATGGGGCCGGGCGTGAAGATCGACTTGGCGGAAGCCAACGCCTGATTTTCAAGCCAAAACGTGAAACAGCTAAAGCGGTCCTCATCAGAGGGCCGCTTTTTTCGTGGCTGGCTTGCCGTTGTGCATTTGGCCGACCCGATTACTGAATGCACCTCAAGGGCGCCATCTTGGACTACGCGCTAGCGTTAAGCTTTTATTCACCAAGCCAAAAGCTAACCGATTTTTACCGATTTAATGACACGCTGCGCGCTGGAAGATTGGTTTATTCGGCGGGGCGAATTCATTGCAGGCGCAGTCATATTTCCAGCTGCTAAATCCGCTGGTGTTTTTGTTGTTCGCAATCGGCTTTTTGAGCCTGTTTGCCGCCAATCGAGGCATGAAAGCCGCAGCCTGGATAGGTGCGTCATACGCCTTTGGAGCGACAGCGTTTTTAATTGATTTTCTGCGCGATAGTTTCTCGCTGATATTCGTTTCTGTTGTCACCAACGTATTTTACACCATCACGGCGGTGACTTTTGCCGCCGGGATTGCGATGCGCTATCGCCAACATGCGCCATGGAATGCGCTGCTGCTGGCGGCGGTGCTGAACTTGTCAGCTTTCGCGTTCTTTCTCTTTGTCCGCGATGACATGTGGCTGCGCGCTTTCGCGGTCAATCTTGGCAACGGCTTGATTCTCACCATTGGGTTGTTGGCGATCCGCTCGCACATGCATCGCGCTATCGAAAAGGTTATTTTCGGTGTTTACGTGGTGATGTGCCTGCAATTTATTGTGCGCCCTGTCATGGTGTTCCTACTTGATGATACGCCATTTACGATCGATACCTATAACGATTCCATTTTCTTTATTGCCTTGCATTTATCAGTCGGCGTAATTGCGGTGACGATGGCGATGACATTATTCGTTTCTTTCAGTATACAAATAATAGAAGATTTAGGCGAGCGTTCGATCACAGACTCGCTCAGCGGCATGCTCAATCGCCGCGGATTTGAGGAGGCCGCCGCCAGGACATTTTTGCTGGCCGATGAGACAGGCGAGGCGGCGTGTCTGGTGCTTGCCGATATCGACCATTTTAAATTGGTCAACGACAATTATGGTCATGGCTTTGGCGATGTTGTGATCGCCCGCACGGGCTCGTTGTTTCGCGGCTACGCCAATGGCGGACGATCTGCGGGGCGAATTGGCGGGGAAGAATTTGTGTTGTTGATGCCAGCGACGCGGCTGGAAGACGGGCGCCTGTTTGCCGAAGCCATAAGACGAAAGTTTTCCGCTTATAAATTTCACACCGACCAAGGCGCGCTGACTTTCTCGGCAAGCTTTGGTGTTGCTGAGCGCCGGCCCGGAGAAACGCTCACTGAGCTCCTTTCCCGGGCGGATGAAGCGCTTTACTTTTCAAAAGAAAACGGGCGCGACCGAGTGAGCGATGAGACGGATTTGGACAAAACCGATCCGTCAAAAGCCCTTGATGCGCTCGAGCGACGCCATCACCGGGGCCTTAATGCGCCCGTTATTGCAAGCGGTAACGGTTAGAAAATCATAAACCCTTGACTTTATGCTGCTTCCAGCCGATATGGCGCGAGAAGACGTCGCCCGGTTGCCGCGTGAGCAGCCAAGCATCTCGACGAAAAACATAACAATGATGCAATGGCCGACGCAGCTCTCCTCCGTATCATAACGGCTGAGCAAACCTGAAAAAGTTCCCAAATCACGCGGGGTGCTGGCGATCTGACGGCCTGCCGGGGCAATTCGGTCCGGGGCCGCGTTCATGATCGCAACCGCTACGCATGTCAGTCCCGGCGCGTCTTTTGCGCGCCAGCGGGGCTGTTTTCAATTATTCCGGCGCCGTTGGCGCCAAACAGAAAGTTATTATTGTGTCTCAATTCGAAGCCCTCGGGCTTTCCCAAAGTGTCCTTAAAGCGATTGCGCCGCTCGGCTATGATGTGCCGACGCCGATCCAGCGCAAGGCCATCCCCCTGGTGCTGGACGGCAAGGATGTTGTCGGCCTGGCCCAGACCGGCACCGGCAAGACTGCCGCCTTCGGCCTGCCGCTTGTCCACCATCTTCTCGCCAATCGCGGCAAGCCGCCGGCGAAGACCGTCCGCTCGCTGATTTTGGCGCCGACGCGCGAGCTGGTTAATCAGATCGCGGAAAACCTGAAATCATTTACCCAGGGCACGCCGCTGCGGGTGGAGTGCGTGGTTGGCGGTTCGCCGATCAACCGGCAGATCAGAGCCCTCACGCGCGGGGCGGACATTCTGGTCGCAACGCCAGGCCGGCTGCTCGATCTGGTCGAGCGCCGGGCGGTTTTTCTCGACCAGGCGACATTCCTGGTCCTCGACGAGGCCGATCAGATGCTCGATCTCGGCTTTATTCACTCCTTGCGAAAAATCGCGCAGATGGTTGGCAAACCGCGCCAGACAATGTTGTTCTCCGCGACTATGCCGCGCCAGATTGCCGATCTTTCTCGCGCCTACCTCACCGATCCGGTGCGGGTTGAAGCCGCACCGCCGGGACGCGTCGCTGACAAAATTTCCCAGAGCGTGCATTTCGTAGAGAAAAGCGCCAAGGCGGCGTTGCTGAAAAAATGTCTGGGCGAGCGCGATGGCGATCTGTCGCTTGTGTTTTCCCGCACCAAGCACGGCGCTGAAAAACTGATGAAACAGCTGGTCGCGGCCGGGTTTACCGCCGCGTCGATCCACGGCAATAAAAACCAGGGCCAGCGCGAGCGCGCCCTGAAAGGCTTCCGCACCGGCCGGACCCGTGTTCTGGTGGCGACTGATGTCGCCGCGCGCGGCATCGATATTCCGGGCGTCAGCCATGTCTATAATTACGACCTGCCGGAAGTGGCGGAAAACTATGTTCACCGCATCGGACGCACGGCGCGCGCCGGCGCCGCCGGCAAAGCCGTTGCGTTTTGTTCGCCGGAAGAAATTGGGCTGTTGCGGGCCGTAGAAAAAGTTATGAGTGTCAAAATCGAAGTCGCCAGCGGTGAGCCGCCAGCCGATGAGCGGGGGCAAAAGCCGTCTCGCGGGCGTGGCGGCCGTAATTCTGGCGGGCGCAACAAGCCGAGCCAGCATCGCGGCAAACGCCCGCAAAGTTTTGGCCGGAAGGCCGAAGGCGCGGGCACCGAGGGCGGCGAGCAACGCAACGTCGGCAAAAAGCCGTTCAAAAAGAAATTTCGCGGTAAGAAAGCCGGCGAGGGGGCAGGCGCCATTACCGATGTGAAGCCAGCCGCGAGCCAAAAGCGCGGGAAGCCGCATTCTCCGAGCAAAGCAGCGCCCGGTGGCAAACCGGCAAACGCGAACTTCAAAAAGCGCCGCCGCTCCAATGCGAAACGTAAAGCGGCGTAAAATTTTGAGCTGAGATTGGGGTAACGCAACATCCTCTGTCCCCGCTCATCCCGGCGAAAGCCGGGATCCAGTATTCTTAGTTCATGTTCTTACTCTTCTGGACCCTGGCTTTCGCCGGGGTGAGCGGAGTTTGGGTGTTCCTAATATGCACTACCATTCGCGACCTATCACAAACTGAACCGCAGCCCCCCTTGTAATCTCGAAATTTACCGGTATGACACCGGCTTCGCTGTTCAATCCTTCCGGGGTCGTGCGGCGAACCTGTCCGAGACTGCGGGTGCGAGGTTTAC
>JAJFFZ010000068.1 GCA_021776395.1 Hyphococcus sp.
GCGCAGAGGCCGGTGGCCGCATCCGTTCTTGAATTGCAGCACAAGGCAGCCTTCATAGAATGACCAAACATGTGCCTGTATTGATGACAACCGCCAAGATTAGCGCCTCTGAGAACGGTCCGTTTCTGGTCGCACCCGGCCGAACCCGGCGATGGATGAACTGGCTGTTTGTCGACAAAGCCCGGATGTTCTGGGTATTGCAAATCGCCGGCTGGCTCGGATTCTTCATGCTGCATGTGTTGAGCGTCTCAACCTTTGTCGCCGGCCGCTCGTCGGACGCCCTGCTCTATTCCGTCGCCTCATCGCTGATCGGGTTTTTAACCACCAGCATTCTCGCCCGCCCGGTCTATCGTTTTGCGCGCCGCCAGGGCCCGGTGCTGCTCTTAGGGATCGCCCTGTCCTCAACCATCCTGATGGCGTTTGCGATGTCGGCGATGAAAGCGCAAACCTTCGGCATCTTGTTCGGCAATGCATGGATGGGACTACGCGGCGAAGCCATTGGCACATCCAATTTCCTGTTATTGCTAATCCCCGATGTCCCGGTGAACCTGTTCCTGCTCGGCTCATGGGCGGGATTTTATTTCGGCATCAACTATTATCTCAATTTAAGAAACGAAACTGAGCGCGCCATCCTCTCAGCCCGCCTTGCCGATCAGGCACAATTAAAAATGTTGCGCTATCAGCTCAATCCGCATTTTCTGTTTAACACGCTGAACGCGATTTCAACGCTGGTGCTTGAGCAGGACGGGAAAAACGCCAACAAAATGTTGACGCAACTGTCCTCGTTTCTACGCTATTCTCTCGACAGCGATCCGTTGCAAAAAACTTCTCTCGCCGAAGAAATTCGCGCATTGGAACTGTATCTCGAAATTGAAAAGACCCGCTTTGCCGACCGGCTGAAAGTCACTTTCGATATTGACAAAGAAGCGCTTAGCGCTCGGGTGCCGTCGCTGATTTTACAGCCCGCCATCGAAAACGCGATTAAATACGCTATCGCAAAAATGGAAACCGGCGGCGAAATCACCATTGTCGCTAAACGAGAGCACAACAAGCTCTACATGCAGGTTTGCGACAATGGGCCCGATGCGCCTGACAATCCGTCTGTTTTCCTACGCAAGACTACAGCTGGCGTCGGCCTGTTGAATATGCGTGATCGTCTGGCGCATCTTTATCAGGACAACTGTACATTCAAATTAAGCAGGCTCGAACCGCATGGATTGTGCGTGCGCCTGACTATACCTTTCGAAACAAGGGGCTGACCAATGAACAATGATAAAATGAAGGTAATCCTTGTCGATGATGAGCCTCTTGCTCTGCGCGGTCTGAAGCTGCGGCTTGAGGAATTCCCCGAGGTGGAAATCATCGCTGAATGCGCCAATGGGCGCGAGGCGGTCAAGGCAATCAAGGCGCACACACCCGATCTGGTTTTTCTCGATATTCAAATGCCCGGCCTTGACGGCTTCGGCGTGGTGCGTGCGCTAATTGGAGCCCCGGCGCCCTTATTTGTGTTCGTTACAGCTTACGACAAATTCGCGATTGATGCATTTGAAGCTAACGCGCTCGACTATATCGTCAAGCCGGTCGATGAAGAGCGCCTGAAAGATGCGCTGCACCGCGCCCGCGAGGCGATGAAATCGGCAGCTGCGGTCAGCCGCGAAAGCCAGCTGGTCGAATTACTCGCCTCGCTTTCCGAAGACGAGCGCGACCGCATCAAGGAACTGATCAACGACCCGGCCTGGACCGAAAAGCAGCGCTTTTCTGAGCGCCTGTCCTTTAAGGATGGTTCGAAAGTTGTTGTTCTGGGGGCTGATGAAATTGAGTGGATTGATGCGGCGGGCGATTATATGTGCATCCACGCGGGCGGCAAAACTCATATTATTCGCGAGACCATGAAGGCGTTGCAGCAACGCTTAGACCCGTCGCGGTTTCAGCGTGTTCACCGCTCCGCCATCGTCAATGTCGGACGGGTGAAAGAACTGCACCCGCATTCCAACGGCGAATACTTCCTGATCCTCGACAACGGCCAGGAGTTAAAACTGTCGCGCTCCTATAAGGAAGTCGTCGCGCGGTTTATTTAGGGCGCCAGAGGAAAAGCGGTCGCCGCTCTCCCGCCCGGACTATTCCAACGCCATCACCACATTCGCGCCCTCATCAACCAGCTCCTGGCCGGTCTTCCAGACATCGCCGCCTCGCCAGTCGCGCTCCAGCTTTGCGCGCCAGTCCGGGTCCATGTCGGAATGGACGAAATAACGTTTGAAGAAGCGCCGCGCCGTCATCCGGGTTTCGAATGCCGGTTCGTCGACTTTTTCGTCGGTGAAGAAGTCACGCGTTGTCGGCTGATGAAACATCCAGCGCGAAGACGGGGCGGCGATACGCCGGGCGCCGCGCAAGTAAATCGGCACGCACATAGATAGGCAAACGCCGCCCGCACCGACGCGAGTCTCTACAACATGTGTACGTTTCATTTTCTCAATCACATCAATAACCCGTCCGCCTTCGCTCAAACTCCCGCCGGGAGAATTCAGCTCAATCACGATGCGGCCGGTTTTGCCTTTCCATGCATCAAAGGCTTCCTCAAACCGGCGCGCCATCGGCACGTCGATCGCACTGTTCCATGTAAAGATCACCGCATCGCGGTCCTCCGGGTCCGGCCTGACAGCGAGCCGCCCCTGGTCCTGAAAAATCCGCTGGTCGTTCTGCCAGAACAAAAAGACAATCGCGGCGAACATCACCGCTGTGGCTAAAAGGGTGGTTTTGTTTTGCATATTGATTCGACGGGTTCTGTAGCGGCGAGATGATGATCGCCCTCGACACTCGGTATAGTCAATGCGAGAAACCAGATTATGAACATCACTGACGCCATTAAATCGCGGATTTCAACGCGAGCCTTTCTCGATCGGGCGGTCAGTGAGGAGAAGGTGCGCGATGTCCTTGAGGTCGCGCGCTGGGCGCCGTCGGGCGGTAATCTTCAGCCCTGGAAAGTGCATGTGGTGATGGGCGCCGGTCGGACGCGCCTGATCGAAACCGTGAAGAAGGCGATTGGCGATAATCCGTTTGCCGATGAGGCTGAACTGGCGATTTATCCGCCAAAGCTCGGCGAGCCGTGGCGCTCGCGGCGCTTTGCGGTTGGCGAGGAAATGTATGCGCTGCTCGCCATTCCGCGCGACGACAAGCCGGCGCGGCTGCAATGGCTGCTCAACAACTACCAGTTTTTTGGCGCGCCGGTCGGTCTGTTCTTTTCGCTTCCGCGCCAATTCGACAAAGGCCAATGGGCGCATCTGGGCATGTTCATGCAGTCCCTCGCGCTTGCCGCCGCCGATAAGGGGCTTGCCACCTGCATGCAGGAAGCCTGGGCGGCGCGCGCGAAAACCGTGTCGGCGTTTTTGGGCCTTGGCGACGATGAGCAACTTTATTGCGGCATGGCGCTGGGATATGCTGACCCGGAGGCGCCGGTGAACAAGTTGCGTTCGTCGCGAGCGGAGGTGGATGATTTTGCGACTTTCATAAAAGAATAAACAACCGAGGCCGCCAATGCCGATCCAAACCTCCGCCGCCATCACCATCAACGCGCCTCTGGCGCATGTCTTCCAAACCGCCGCAGCGATGGACCCTTGCGCGCTAATCCGCGACCACGGCCCCCTGCCCGGCATTGTCAATTGCCAGGGACACACCGCGCCATGGTCGGCCATCGGCCAGCAGCGCAAGCACACGCTGTCGGACAAGTCATCCGTCAACGAAGAATTGACCGCTTTTAGCCAGGACGAGCACTATGCCTATCGCGTGACAAAGTTCACCGGTCCGTTTGCAAAGCTCGTCGATGAGGCGAGCGGCGAATGGCGTTTTACGTCCGTGGCCCCCGAGACCACAAGCGTTGTGTGGACCTATTCATTCACGCCCAGGCGCGCGCTTGCCATGCCGGCTCTATGGTTGATTGTCAAACTGCTGTGGCCCGGCTATCTGGGGAGCGCTCTGGCCCGCGTCAAACAGAAAGCTGAAAATGAAAATAGCCACCTTTAACGTCAATTCGATTAACGCCCGCCTGCCGCGTATTCTGGAATGGTTTGACGCCGCAAAACCCGACGTCGCGGTGTTGCAGGAGATTAAATGCGTCGATGAAAAATTTCCGGCGGGAGATTTTGAAGACCGCGGCTATAATGTCGAGACCCACGGGCAGAAGACCTATAACGGCGTGGCGATGCTTTCAAAATTCCCGCTCGATGATGTGATGCGCGGCCTGCCTATGCTTGATGACGATGAGAAAGACGAACAGGCGCGTTATATCGAGGCGTTGGTGATGCCCGATGGCGCCGAGCCGGTGCGCGTCGGCGGGCTTTATCTGCCCAATGGCAACCCTGCTCCCGGTCCTAAATATGACTACAAGCTCTCATGGATGAAGCGGTTGAAACACCACGCGAAAGACCTCCTGAAAAACGAAGAGGCCTTCGTGCTGGCCGGCGATTACAATGTTATTCCCCAGGCGGAAGACGCTTATGACCCTGCCGCCTGGGCCGATGACGCTCTGTTCCTGCCGCAGACCCGCGCGGTGTTTCGGGAAATTCTCAATCTTGGCCTCACCGACGGTTTGCGCCAGGCCGACCCCACTGGCGTGCGCTACACATTTTGGGATTATCAGCGCGGCTCATGGCAGAAAGACCATGGCATCCGCATCGATCATTTACTGCTGTCGCCGCAAGCTGCCGACCGCTTCAAAGACGCCGGCGTCGACCGTTCTGAACGCGGCAAGGAAAAACCATCCGACCATGTCCCGGTTTGGGTGGAGCTCGGCTGACATTTCTGAGAGACGCCTCCCCCAGCTTCACCTGATGGAAGCTGGAGGAGCGCAAGGGCGATAGGCGCGAGCATTATTTCACTTCCCGATCGAGAAAGTCGACGATTTCATCGGCAATCAATGCGCCGTGGCTTTCGAGCGCAAAATGCCCGCCATCGAGGAGATGAAACTCAACATTGTCGAGATCACGGCGATAGGGATAGGCGCCGTCGGCTGGAAAAATAAAGTCGTTTTCACCCCAGACAATCAGCGTCGGCGTCTGGTATTTGCGAAATTGCGCCTGCCATGTGGCGTATTTCTCGACATTGGTGCGGTAATCATAAAACAGGTCCAGCTGGATGTCTTTGTTGCCCGGGCGGTCGAGAAGGTACTGGTCCGTATGCCATGTATCAGGGCTGATCAGTTCAGGCTTGGGTTGGCCATGGGTATATTGCCATTGCGTCGCTTCAATGGTGAGGAACTGCCGCAGCGCATCACGTTGTTCTTTCGCGCCGGTTTTCCAATAGGCTTTGATCGGCTCCCAAAATTCTTTCAGGCCCTCTTCATAGGCGTTGCCGTTTTGAATTATGAAACCGGAAACGCGGCCAGGATTTTTTTCAAACAATCGAAACCCGACCGGTGCGCCATAATCCATCAGATAGACCGAGAATTTATCAACGTCTTTCTTGTCGATAAATTTTTCAACGATGTCGGCATAGTTAGCGAAAGTATAATCAAACGCATCGCGCGCCGGCGCATCGCTCGCGCCATAGCCCGGATAATCCGGCGCCAATACATGATATTTTTCGGCAAGCACAGGGATCAGATTACGAAACATCTGTGACGATGTCGGAAATCCGTGCAGCAGCAAAACCGTAGGCTTGGCCGCATCGCCCGCCTCGCGATAAAATACCGAAACCCCGTCGATTTCGATTGTGCGATGCGCGACGATACCGCTCGGCGCCTCGGCGATAATGTCTGCATCAGCTGCGCCGGACGCTGCGTTGGCGGCGCCGGGCGCAAAGCTGGCGAGCCCGCCGGCAATTATCAGCGCCGCAGCGGCCATGCGCAGGTGGGACTTAAAGGTCTTCAGGTTGATTTCATTGGTCATTTTGGTTCTCCGTTTGTCATTTTTAAAAGCGATAAAATTATTATGTACCGAACGACCGGTACATATAATCTTAAGCCAGAAATAACAAGCGCACGCCGATCACAACCGCGTTAGCTGGGGCCATGCCCCTATTTGTAAGGGATTAGCGCGTGCGCTGTGGGGCAATAGGTCTGTCCGGCCCTAATATTATGCCGCCATCACGAAGCTGACTTGGAATACCAGGCATGGATGAGAAGCGTCTGGAAGAACAATGTGGGTGCGTTAAAGCCACTCGAAGAAATCATCAGTTCAATCTCTTGAGGCGGCAGCACGGCAACATTGCGGCCGAAAGAGTCGCGATTGACTGGCATATCCGCATATTTGTGCGCCCGAAGCCAAACGTCCAATAGGCTTTGGAAAGCTGGAGACGTCATGTCGGAAGCCAAATCAGCATTCACCATATACGCGTCAGGCCGAAGCCGGGCGGCTATTTCACGAAAAAGATGGCGCCGTTCCTCCGGCTTAACGAGAAAATGCGAAACCAAAATACAAGTTGCCGCATCGAACGCATCACCTTCGGGAAGGCTATCAAGGTAGCCTTCGTGGAAAGTGCACCGCTCCGCGACC
>JAJFFZ010000069.1 GCA_021776395.1 Hyphococcus sp.
GCCACCAATACATCGTCCTTGTCGGTGACCCGGCTGGCTGAAGGGCTGGCGCGTCCGCATCAGTTCCTTGGCTTACATTTTTTCAACCCCGCGCCAATCATGAAACTGGTCGAGGTGGTTTCTGGCGTGGATACCACTCCGGCAATTGCGGAGGCGGCGTGTGCGTTAATGCAGCGCTGGGGCAAGGTTGCGGTCAATGCGCGCGATGTGGTGGGCTTCATCGTCAACCGGGTCGCGCGCCCGTTTTATGGCGAGGGCTGGCGCGCATTGGAAGCCGATGCGGGCGACGCCGCGACGCTAGACTTTCTGTATAGAGACCTTGCCGGGTTTCGGATGGGCCCATTGGAGCTTGGCGACCTTATCGGACATGATATTAACAGCGCCGCCGCACAGTCGATATTCGACGCCTATGATGGCCGCACCCGGTTTACCCCCTCGCCGTCGCAGGCGCGCCTGGTCGCCGCCGGACGGCTGGGGCGCAAAACCGGACGCGGCGTTTATAACTATGGTGATGCAGAAAAACCGGCGCCAAATTTTGTGGCGACCGATAGACAGAGCGCTCCCGGCATGCTCGCCGTCGGGCCTGATACGGCAGGCTTGCAGTCTCTATTGAAAGCGGCAGGCATCCAGTTTGAGATGAAACAGCATATCGAGCCAGGCTTTGCCGAGATCGGTAATGTAGTTGTCGGGTTTTGTGACGGACGCAGCGCCGACGCGCTGGCAGCGGAGTTTCAAAAGCCGGCCCTATGCCTCGACTGGATGCGCGATCCGGCGACGGCGCTGGCTTTCTCGGCCTCCTGCGATGAGGCGCGCCAGACCGGGTTGCAACTGGCGGCGTGGTGCGGCAAGCGCGCGGTAGAGCTCCGCGACCGTCCGGGGCTGGTGGTGTTGCGCACGCTTTGCCAGCTCGCCAATTGTGCTGCCGACGCGGTGCGCGATGAGGTTGCTGATGCAGAGGCCATCGACCGCGCCATGATCAACGGCGTCAACTATCCGTTTGGGCCAATGGCGTGGGCGAGAGACCATGGCTTCGCGCGCGTCGCTGCGGCGCTGGACGCTATCGCCGCTGAAACCGGCGACAAGCGCTACAGCCCGTGCGAGATTTTTCGCGCCAGGCATGAGGCCAGGCATGAGGATTGAAAATGACATCATCATCTGAAGAACCGGTTTTGATTGTCGAGGCGCCGGTCAGCGGCGTTCGGCTGTTGCGCCTTAACCGTCCGGACAAGCGCAATGCGATAACCACGACGCTGCTTGCGGCCATTGCGGAGGCGCTGGAGGAGGGCGATGCGGATGAAGCCGTCCGTTGTCTAGCGATTACCGGCGGTGATAAAATCTTTGCCGCTGGCGCGGATATTGGCGAGATGGCGCCCAAGCAAGCGCCGGATGGATTGGCCGATCCGCGCCCGGCATTGTGGCGGCGCATTCGGGCGATCCGTAAGCCAATCATTGCCGCGGTTGAAGGCTGGTGCCTTGGCGCCGGTAATGAGCTTCTAATGTGCTGTGATATTGCGGTCGCCTCGCGCGAGGCCAAGTTTGGTCAACCGGAAACCAACCTTGGCATTATCCCCGGCGCTGGCGGCGGAGCGACGCTGGCGCGACTTATCGGTCATGCGCGCACAATGGCGATGGTGCTGACCGGAAAGCCGATTACCGCCGAGGAGGCGCTGCAATTTGGGCTGGTGGCAGAGATTTGCGATCCCGGCGTCGCAACAGTGCGCGCCGTTGAGCTTGCACAGAATATTGCCGCGCGCGCACCACTCGCCATGCAACAAGGTAAAGCCGTCGTCAAAGCGGCATACGATCATCCGCATAGCGCGCATCTTGATTTTGAGCGCCAGGCGTTCTCGCTTTTGTTTTCAACGGAAGACAAAAAGGAAGGCGTCGCCGCCTTTCAGGAAAAGAGAAAACCTGAATGGAAGGGGCGATAGCAGCTTAACGGTTGAGTATTGTGCTCAGCGATTGCACCAGATAGCCGACATTGCTCGCATTAACGCCGCACAGATTTATCCGCCCGGCGCCGACAATATAAATCGCAAACTCTTCGCGCAGCACTTTGACATCGTCGAGCGTCAACGGCAGCAGGGAGAACATGCCGTTTTGCTCAGTGATATAGGAAAGCTGGTTTCCAAGCCCGGCTTCACGAGCGGCGTCTACCAGCAATTTCCGGTTATTGCGGACAGCAAGATTCATCGCCGCCAATTCATCGCGCCAGCTTTGCGTCAGTTCCGGCGAGTGCAATATCTCCGAGACAATCGCGCCGCCATGGGCAGGCGGCATCGAATAGGATGCGCGCGCAATATTGATAATATGCGATTTCACCGCGGCGGCCTGGTCCGGGTTGCGGCCCGCAAAAATAATCGCGCCGGTGCGCTCGCGATAAAGGCCAAAGTTTTTCGAGCAGGAATAGGTAATCAACACTTCCGGCAGGCGCCGCGTCATTTCCCTGATAATATAAGCGTCGGTTTCAAGGTCCGTTGCAAAGCCGTGATAGGCGGTGTCGATTAGGGGCAGGAACCCGCGCTCGGCCGCGACATCGATGACGGTGTCAATTTGCGCATGCGACAGATCCGCGCCGGTCGGATTGTGGCAGGCGCCATGCAGCAATAAAGCATCCGCAGGCCCCAGTTTTTTGATGCTGGCGATGAACGCATCAAAGTCGATGGCCGAGGCCTTCGTATCGTAATAGGGGATCATATGGACTTCCAGCCCGGCGGCGGTGAGCAACGGCTTGTGGTTGGCCCATGTCGGGGCGCCGGCGGAGATTCCGGCGGCGTCATTTCGGGTCAGCACCTCCCCCGCCAGCCGCAAGGCGCCGCAACCGCCAGGCGATTGCACCGCGATAGTGCGCCCTGAGGAAACCTGTTCGCTGTCCGCACCGAACACCAACTCTAAAATCGCCTCGCCAAACCCCGGTGCGCCATCAGCGGGCGTATAGGCTTTGGTCTTTTCCTGCTTAATCAGCGCCTGTTCGGCCAGATCAACCGCCCGCATGATCGGCGTTGCCCCATCCACCGTCTTGTAAACACCGACGCCAAGGTCAACTTTCTCCGCGCGCTGATCGGCGGCGGCTAATTTTGTCAGACCTAAAATTGCGTCGGGAGGAAGCAGGTCAGTTTTAACGAACATGGGAAGTCCTTCAGGTTTAATTCATCTATATACGAACCAATAGTCAGCTCAGAGGTGTAACTCAGTGGTATACTTATGCTCGCGCAGCGCGATGTTTGACGAGGCGGATGCGACGCTTGGGTGAGACAAAATCTTGTCCATCAGTAAAAGCTCATAGTCTTTAATATCGCGTACTCTTATCGTCAGGATATAATCATTGGGCCCGGTGATGGAAAAACATTGCATGATTGCCGGCGTGTCGTCGACGAGTTTTTCAAATGCGGCGCGATGTTTTGTTTCATGGGAGACGATGTTCACATAGACGAAGGCGCAAACTGTGTGCCCGGTTTTCTCCGGGTTCAAAATAGTGACGCGGCCGCGGATGACTTTATTGGCTTCCAGCTCTTTTAGCCGGCGCCAAAGCGTTGTGTGTGAGACCCCGGCGGCGGCGGCGACCTGTTCCAGCGTCGCCGTGGCGTCACGCTGGATCACGCGCAGGATATCGACATGTGATTTTGTGAGCTTCATAATGGTTTATTTATCTCATAAATTCCTATAATTCGGGTAATATATACCATTATTATAAAAATATGGAGTAAAAAGGAAACCAAATCAAAGATATCAGGTGTATTTTTTCAGCACCAACTCCGGGTAACCGATCTATCGAGCGCAATTATTGCGCGAATAAGGTGACGCCGATGTCGAGCAAACACGCAGAAATTGAGCTGGGCCCTATCGCCGCCACGGATGCGACGGCAACGCAAATCGACCCGTTGATGGATTGGGAGCGGGTTGCCTATCTGGTGCATCTGTCGCGCGGGCTTGATGCTTTGGAAGAGACCCGGCTGGTTCCGGAACGAAAAGTTTTATATCAGTTCTCCGCGCGCGGTCACGATATGGCGCAGGTGCTGTTGGGCGCGCAGCTCACCCACAAACATGATGCGATTTGCGGTTATTACCGCTCGCGGCCGATCCTGCTTTCG
This sequence comes from Hyphococcus sp., assembly GCA_021776395.1. Classification (GTDB taxonomy): domain Bacteria; phylum Pseudomonadota; class Alphaproteobacteria; order Caulobacterales; family Parvularculaceae; genus Hyphococcus. The sequence goes on from JAJFFZ010000069.1 coordinate 4,092, forward strand.
CTTGGCGTTGACCTTGTCGAAGCGCTGGGCTCGTCGATGGCGAGGGCGGGCGGTTATTCTGACGGACGCGATATCGGCGTTGTGTTTAACTATCCCAACCCAAATGGCGCGAAGGCCTTGCCAATGTGCGGCGGCGTCGGCGCGCAATATACACCGACCGCGGGTTGGGCGCAGGCGGTTAAACTTCGCAGCGAAACTCTGGGCGAGGAAGACTATGACGGCGCGATTGGCGTTGTCCTTGGCGGCGAGGCGTCGGTTGCGACCAACGGGTTTTGGTCGGCGCTGACCATTGCGACAACGCAAAAACTGCCGATGTTGTTTTATGTCGAAGACAATGGCTACGGAATTTCAGTTCCTTCAACCATGCAAACGCCGGGCGCTGATATCGCCGCCAATCTTGCAAGTTTTAAAAACCTGAAAATCTTTTCCGGCGATGGAACCGACCCGGCCGGCGCCTCACATCTCATCAAGCAAGCCGTCGCGCATGCGCGTAGCGGGCAGGGCCCTTGTCTGTTACGGCTGATTGTGCCGCGCTTACAAGGGCATAGTTTTCAGGACACGCAGACCTATAAGACCGATGATTTCGTGAAATCGGAATGGGCGCGCGATCCATTGCCGAAACTGAAATCCTATCTGGTTCCCTCGTCTATGAGCGAGCGGCAATGGGACGCGCTTGCCGAGCGGGCGGAGGACGCAATCGAGAAAGCCTGCGAGGCGGCCGAGGCGATTGACGCTGCCGATCCGGCGACGGTAACGCGTTATATTTTTTCCGAAGACCAGCCGCAAAAGATGGGCGGTGTTCGCGGGGATGTGGATTTGCCGGCGGGCGAGGCGGCGCCGTCTCCGCAAGGCCCGCGCATCAATATGGTGACGGCGCTGCGGCGCACGCTGGACCATGAGCTTTCGATCAATCCGAAGATGGTGCTGTTCGGCGAGGATATCGGTCCGAAGGGCGGCGTTCATGCGGTGACTTTGGGCTTGCAGGAAAAACACGGGCGCGCGCGTGTGTTCGACACCAGCCTTTCAGAGGAAGGCATCATTGGGCGTGCGGTCGGCATGGCGGTGAACGGGTTGTTGCCGGTGCCGGAAATTCAGTTTCGCAAATACGCCGAGCCGGCGATGGAGCAGCTGAGCGATTGCGGCACCATGCGCTGGCGCACGCATAATCGTTTTGCTGCGCCCATGGTGGTGCGCATGCCGGTCGGGTTTTTCAAATGCGGCGACCCGTGGCACAGCCAAACCAATGAAGTCCAGTTTGTTCATTCGCCCGGCTGGAAGGTCGCGGTTCCGTCGAATGCGGAAGATGCAACCGGTCTATTGCGTGCGGCGTTGCGCGGCGATGACCCGGTGATGTTTTTTGAACACCGCGCCATGCTTGACGATCCGTGGGCGCGGCGCGCCTATCCCGGCGACGAATATGTGTTGCCGTTTGGCAAGGCAAAACTGACGCGCGAAGGCAACGACATCACGATTGTAACCTGGGGCGCAATGGTGAAGCGCTGCGAGGACGCTGCGGACGCCTCGGGCAGGAGCGCTGATGTGATTGATCTGCGCACCCTGGTTCCGTGGGACAGAGAGGCGGTGCTGGCCTCGGTTGCCAAGACCGCGCGCTGCCTGATCGTCCATGAAGATTTACGCTCCGGCGGTTTTGGCGGAGAGATCGCCGCCGTGGTCGCCGACGAGGCGTTTCTTTCTCTTGATGCGCCGGTGTCGCGCCTGACGATGCCGGATATCCCAAGCCCCCACAATCCGGTGCTGCTCAATAGCGTTGTTCCAGGTGTCGATATGATCCGTCATAAGATCGAACAGCTTTGCGCGTTTTAGGGCCGGGATCGCTATGACCGAGATTATTGATATTGTGGCGCCAGTTGAACAGGAGGGCACGAAGGCTGTCGTCCAGAGCTGGTATAAGAAAGTTGGCGAGGCGATCGCCGAAGGCGAGCCTTTGGTTGAGCTTGAAACTGACAAGGTCGCCGTTGAAGTGCCGTCGCCGGCGACGGGGATTGTGCAGGAAATTTTGATTGACGCTGACGGCGAGGCCGAGCCCGGCGGCGTGCTCGGACGCTTACACCTTGGGCCGATGCGCGAAGACGTTGCGGATACCACGCCGGTGAAAGCCTCCGAAGTGGTAATGTCGCCGCGGCAAGCAGCGAGCGCCGACGCGACGGCGCATGAACATCGCCTTTCGCCCTCGGTTCGGCGTCTGGTGCGCGAGCATGACCTCCAGCCCGCGCTGATCAACGGCACCGGTAAGGGCGGACGGCTGACGCGCGGTGATGTTCAGGCGTACATTGAATCTGGCGCGGCGCGCCCTGCCACGGTTACGCTTGGCGCCGGCGCGGTTCGCCAAATCGCCCATGACCGCATGCGCCGCCGCATTGCTGAGCATATGGCGCAGTCGGTGCAGACGGCGCCGCATGTGACGGCGGTGTTTGAGGCTGATTTTACGGCGATCATCGCCCACCGTCATGCGCATAGGGATGAATACCAAAAGAACGGCGCTAAGCTCACCTTCACAGCCTATTTTATCGCCGCTTGTGTGGAGGCGATGAAAGTAACGCCTACGGTCAACAGCCGGTGGCATGATGATTATCTTGAGGTGTTTGAAGACATCAATATCGGCGTCGGCGTTGCGCTTGGCGATAAGGGTTTGATCGTTCCGGTAGTCGCGTGCGCGCAGAAGCGCTCTCATTTCGATATAGCAAAAGAGTTGCAAACCCTCACCGACAAAGCGCGCAACAACGCGCTGGCGCCCGCAGACGTCCGCGGCGGTACTTTTTCAATTTCCAATCACGGAACATCGGGTTCGATTGTTGCGACGCCGATCATTATCAATCAGCCGCAATCGGCCATTTTAGGCGTTGGCAAGCTAGAAAAGCGTGTTGTCGTGCGCACGATCGACGGCGCCGACGCAATCCAGATACGCCCGATGGCGTATGTCTCCCTAACCATCGATCACCGCGTCCTCGACGGCGCCCAGACCAACGCATGGCTGACAAAATTAGTCGACGTGATTGAAAACTGGCCGTTGCAACCATCCTGAACAAAAAAGAGGCGACGCAAGCGCCGCCTCTTTCGCAATGTGTTGTTAGAGCCGCTTAGAACTCATAACGAATGCCAAGCTGAATACGCCACAACGTGTCGTTTAAGTCTGAAACAACTGTTGGCGCTATAAAGCTGTTATAGACATACTGATTGCCGACAATCGATGCATCCACTAACGGTACGGTTTCAAGCGTGCCGCTGGTATTGATGAAACGGTTAACGCCGAAATCATCGCTGATAAAGTTCAGGAAGTTTTCGAGATCGACGAAGAATTTAAATCTGTCGCTACCGAAAAATCCTGGGAAGTCTTGCTGGAACCGCAGGTCAAGATCGAACGCATCATTTTGTCTGATGGAGCTTTTACCGGCAATACCCCCGGCAAATTCATCAAGGCCGTTTTCCTCAATGAAATTGAAGAACGCGGTTTGATCAAATCCAGGTGCGAAGGTGACCAACGGATCGCTGGGGCCGTCCGGAATGTAAAGCAGACTACGCGCTCTATTGCTTGGGTCGCCAAACCTTGGCTGCTCAAAAGTCGGGCTCAGCGACGTGCCGCCGCGATAGCGGAAGAACGCGGTCAGGCTGGTTGGGTAGTCGGTCATGAACTCATGCGAAAGTGTTGATGACAGGACGAAATTATGTGTGACATTGCGTGGCGACTGGCCAAGCGGAACATTGTTGAAATCAGAGGTCGGCACTTCACGGAAGTTTTCGTCCGCCGTGAAGAGAGAGCCTGCGTTTCCGACTACGGATTCATTATAGGCGTAACCGATGTTCAAGCTGAGCGAGGTGCGATCGGATATTTCAAATTCTTTCGCCGCTTGAGCAGACACGCTGAACGTGTGCCCGCCGCCATTTGCGGTGTTGGTGAGCAGGATGGCTTGCGGGCTGCCGCCGCAATTTGTCGTGTCGCCGGAAAAGCCTTGGCGTATTCCGTTAAATGTCGCGACGCACCCGGCAGCCAGCGGATCCACAGTTTCGAAAAGCGGCCGACCGTCCGGCGCCGTGCCGGACTGGTTGAGTCTCAGGTCAACGAAATCGACGGCGTCAATGAGGTCAGAATAAATCACATCAAACCGCAGATCCCAATCGCTGAGGAACGCAGAGCTGAAATCGGTCCGATGGGAAATGTTGCCGCTATAGCGGTGGATTGTCGGAATTTCGAAATCCGGATCTGTCGCTGCAACATTGCCGTTAAAGTTCAAGGCTTGAGCCTGGCCTCCATCAAGGACGCATTGCGGTATGCCTCCGAAAGAGCCGCCGCTTAAGACCATGAGGTCTGCCGGGTTGCAGGATGTCAGCGCATCGCCGACCCCCAGCGCGCCGCCGAAATTTTGGAACGAGTTGGCGAACCAGACGCTCGGGTCACCGCCTGAGAAGGCCGCAAAACCAGCGGAGACACGTGTGTCGCCAAACCGTTCGGGCAGCGTGTAATTAAGGCCGATCCGTGGTTGCAACGCATCCAGCCCATCAAATGCCTGGGTGTTGGAAAAACCGTAACGGGCGATGAAGTTCGGGTTTTCTAAAGGCGCCGACCCGGACTTATAAAAATCGTAACGCAGGCCAAGCACCACCTCCAGGTCGCTTGTAACAGACCATTTATCCTGTGCATATAAAGTATGGACCGTGCGCTTATATTGCGCGGCTGCATCGGTTGGGTCTTGAGTGAACGAAACGCCTGCACGGATATTCGATGCGTTCCCGGCCGCAAGGTCTGCTATATTACTGAAGAAAACCGTACCGGTTGCGTTGATGATGAACAGGTTGAAAACGTCAACGCGTTCCAGTTCGTAGCCAGCTGTGAACAGATGGTCGCCAGCGACATAATCTGCCTTGAATTTGAGCTGGTCGGTTGTGTAGTTCAGCTGGTTCGCCGAACGAAATGTGCCTGGACCAGAAACAAAATCTTGCCCGAAGAACTCTCCGGGGCCGCCGGTAAAAAAGCCGGCGCTAACTGCAATCCTTGGAATATTGTCCAATTGCGCTTCGCCGCCGCCAAACGGGTCCTGAAGGTCATCGACGTCCTGTCGCGACACTCTAATCTCAGTGGACAATTTATCCGTCCAGTTCGAGAAGATCCGCAAGCCATAGGTTTGGGACATAGAACCCCGGCGGTGGAAGTTGTCTGAGAATGTAAATTCTCCACGGCCGCTGTTGATGTCGTCGCCGATAATGGTTTCCTCATTAAGGCGCGCATAGGTCGCCTCAAGGCGGTGATCTTCATTGATGTTCCAGTCTACGCGGCCGAAAATGCGGCGCGAAGTTTGCGGCAGGTTGCGAATAAGCTCGCCCGGATCGCGGCCATAAGAATTGATCAGAATGTTACGGATTTGATCGGTTTCAGCGCTTGTAAGCGTAGTTTCAATTGGGAAGCCGCTTCCCGCCGGGCCGACGCTGCTGACCGCAGCGGTGTCGGTTTCTTCATAGGAGCCGTAGAAGAACAGCTTGTCCTTGATAACCGGGCCGCCAATTTCAGCGCCCCAATTGTAGCGATCGAAGCTTCCCTGATCGAATTCAACGCCTTCAACGGAATCGCCGGTAAGGGAATCGTTATTGTATAAGAAGAAACCCGACCCATGAAATTCGTTGGTGCCGGATTTGGTGACGACGTTGATATTACAGCCGCTAAATTGTCCGTACTCTACGTCAACCGGTGAAAACTCCACTGCGGCTGCGGCGAGTGTGTCAAACGGAATCGGAAATGTATTTCGGGCGAGATTGCCGGATGTGTTTAGGCCGAACCCGTCATTGGCGCGCACGCCGTCAATGGTGAAAGAGTTGGTGCGGTTTGATGAGCCAAGGCAGCTGATGCCAGTGCCGCGGCCAGCTGATGGGTCTTGTTGAGAACGACCGATCGTTACACGCGGATCAACACGGATGATATCTCGGATCTGCCGTGACGTTGACGGCAAGTTGGTGAGGTCTTCAAGGTCGAAACTGGAGCTTGGTCCAAGGGCGACATTGGAAAGGCGCAACGCGGTTGCGGTGACAATGATCTCGTCGCTTGTTGCGGCGCCGGGGGACAAGACCACTGGAATGGAAACATCGCTGGAAAGGTCAGCGCGGATGTCCGTGATCCGTTGATCTGTATAGGATGGCGCGGATACGCGCAGCGTGTAAGGGCCACCAACG
>JAJFFZ010000070.1 GCA_021776395.1 Hyphococcus sp.
CCGCTCATAATGTTTGCGAGTGATTTCGGTCCAGGTCATGCGATCCTCCGTGTTCTTTCCAAATCACAGAGAATCACAAACCGCTGAAATCACTCAATTCTTTTTGGAGCAGACACTTATACAATTGACGTTTATAAACATGTTTACGCGAGTGCTAACGAGTTTCTTGGTGTGCTATTTGCTCTTTTTTCCAATTCTGGACTACCGGTCTTCCGCTTTTTTAGGGCAATCATCACCTCGGCTTCATAATGTTGGAGATTTCAGTCATTAGTATTCCATTCATCGATCTGCAGGCACAGCACCGTCAAATCTCGAAGGAAACTGACGCCGCCATCCAAAAGGTAATGGCCCATGGCGCCTTCATTATGGGGCCGGAGGTCGGCTTATTTGAAAATGAGCTGGCTGAATTTTCAGGTGCGAAACATGCTGTCGCCTGCGCCAGTGGGACCGACGCAATCGCATTGCCTCTCATGGCTTGGGAGGTAAAACAGGGAGATGCTGTTTTTTGCCCAAGTTTCACATTTTGTGCGACAGGGGAAGTGATATCCTGGTTAGGCGCGACGCCAGTTTTTGTGGATATCGAGCCCGACACCTATAATATCGATCCAGACGACCTTGTGCGGGCTATCGAAGAAACTTTGCGCGACGGTAAGTTGGCGCCAAAGGTAATTATCGGCGTTTGTCTTTTTGGCCAGGCTGCGAACTATCCAAAACTCCGCGAGATTGCAGACAAATATGGCCTCAAACTGATTGCCGACAACGCCCAGGGGTTCGGAGCAACACTTAACGATAAACATCCAAGCGATTACGCCGATGCTGTGGCGACGAGCTTTTTTCCAGCAAAACCTCTCGGATGCTATGGCGACGGCGGCGCGGTCTTGTCCAATCACAGCGGTCTAGCAGACCTCATCGACAGCCTGCATGTGCACGGCAAAGCTGTTGCTGCAGATCTTGTGGGACAAATTTTCGACCATGACCCCAAATACTATAACATACGGGTCGGCATGAACTCTCGTTTGGACACCATTCAAGCTGCTATTTTGCTGGAAAAGCTCAAAATTTTCCCAACCGAGCTAGCAACGCGCAACAAGGTCGCGGCGAGATATTGTGCATCTTTAGAAGGCTATGTCGCGTCCGTGCCTTTTGTTAAAAAGGAATATTTCTCCAACTGGGCGCAATATACAATCGAGCATGAAAATCGCGACGGATTGCGAAACCACCTTTCTTCCTTGGGTATTCCATGCGCGATTTACTATCCCGTGCCTATGCATGTTAACCCGGCTTATAAACGTTTTGCACCGGCGCCGGGGACGCTAAGAGTTACTGAAGAAAAGGCGAGTCGCGTAATTTCATTGCCAATGCATGCGTATCTTGATGAAGAAACGCAAGACAGAATTATCGACGCAGTTCGCAGCTTCAACGGCTGAATGGACAGCGAATCTTGATCCGTCAGATGCCCCGAATTTCGGTTATTCCAAGACAACTATGCAGTGTCGATCTGCTATAAGAAAACACATCGACGCCTTGCTGGCGCGAACCCGCCAGTTGGACAAACCTGGCATGCCGCCGCTATTCAACGGTCACCGATTTGGCGAGATTGCGCGGCTGGTCGACATCGGTGCCTTTGGTCGTCGCCGTATAATAGGCCAGCAGCTGCACCGGCGCCGCATAGACAATCGGCGCCAGCAACGCATCCGTATCAGGCGTTTCAATTGACGCCCAAACCCCGTCGCCAGCTGCTGCAATGCCTTTTTTGTCGGAAATCAACAGCGGCTTGCCGCCGCGGGCGATAAGCTCGTGCATGTTTGAAATGGTTTTCTCATAATGCCGGTCGCTGGGCGCCACCACCACCACCGGCACCGTCTCATCAATCAGCGCAATCGGCCCGTGCTTTAACTCGCCCGCAGCATAGCCTTCCGCATGGATATAGGAAATCTCTTTCAGCTTGAGCGCGCCCTCCATCGCAATCGGGAAACTGACGCCGCGCCCAATGTATAAAATGTCATCGGCTTTAGCGATGTCGGCGGCGATCTGCGCGATGGCCGGCTCATGGGTGAGCGCTTCGGCAATTAGTCGCGGGGTTTCTAAAAGCGCGCCAACCAGCCGCTGTTCATCCCCCTCCGCAAGAACGCCGCGCTGACGCCCGGCGGCGATAGCAATGCAAGCAAGCGTCGTCAGCTGACAGGTGAAGGCTTTGGTGGAGGCGACGCCGATCTCCGGCCCGGCTGCAGTTGGAAACACCACATCCGCCGCGCGGGCGATGCTGGATTCGGCGACATTGACGATAGCGGCGATTGACTGGCCATGGACTTTGGCGTCGCTCAACGCCGCCAGCGTGTCGGCGGTCTCACCAGATTGCGAAATGAACAACGCACCGCCCTTTGCCGCATAAGGCACATCGCGGTAGCGCAGCTCGGATGCGACATCGATTTCAACCGGCAGCCGCGCCCAGGTCTCAAACCAGTATTTCGCGATCATCCCGGCGTAATAGGCCGTGCCGCAGGCGGAAATCGTCAACCGCTCAAGCTTGGAAAAATCAAACCCGTGGCTCAGCTTTCCAAGCGTTTTGCTCGCCGGATCGACATAGCGGGACAATGTGTGGGCGATGACTTCGGGCTGCTCGTGAATTTCCTTGGCCATGAAATGGCGGTGGCCGTCCTTGTCGACCATTGCATCAGATGCGCAGGATATGGTCTCCGGGCGTTCAGCTTTGCGCCCAGCGCCGTCAATAATTTCAAAGCCGGCGCGCGTCACCATCGCCCAGTCGCCGTCTTCTAGATAGGTGATGCGGTTGGTGAACGGCGCCAGCGCAAACGCGTCCGAGCCGATAAACATTTCCCCATCGCCGCGCCCAACCGCCAGCGGGCTGCCGCGCCGGGCAACCAAGATGAGGTCATCTTCACCTTCGAATATCGCAGCAAGAGCAAAGGCGCCGCGAAGGCGCTTCAGCGCCTTGGAAAATGCCTCACGGGGGGAAAGGTTTTCGCTTTCCAGATAATGCGTGATCAGCTGGGCGCAGACTTCCGAATCAGTTTGCGACGCGAAAATGCAGCCATGCTCGACCAGCTCTTCGCGCAGCTCGGCAAAATTCTCGATGATGCCATTATGGATCAGGGCAAGGCGCTCGGTTACATGCGGATGCGCATTTTCGTCAGTTGGCGCTCCGTGGGTCGCCCACCGCGTGTGGCCAATGCCAGCGGCGCCCGCGAGCGGTTGTTTGTCGAGCAGCGCCGTCAGAACCGAAAGCTTGCCCGCCGCCCGCCGGCGAACAAGGGCGCCATCATTGAGGCAAGCGACGCCGGCGGAATCGTAGCCGCGATATTCGAGCCGCTTCAGCCCCTCTAAAATGGCTGGCGTCGCCTCTCCATGGCCTAAAACGCCGATGATCCCGCACATAGTAAACTGCTCCGACAAAAAACCGACTGACACCGTCCCTCCGCCCGACAATGCCGACGAAACGATACGCCATGCAAGGGCCAGGCCCCAACAAATTACACCGGAAAATGGCGGTTATTTGTCCTGCAGCGCCTTATGGCTGACATCCGCGAGCGGCTTCATAATATAGGCGAGAACCGTGCGTTTGCCGTTCAGGATCGCCACCTCAGCGGCCATGCCGGGAAGAATATTGAGGTTGCCGCGCTTGCTCTCCAGCGCCGCCGTGTGCGTGCGCACGACGATATTGTAAAAACTCTCGCCGGTTTTCTCATCTTCGATCGCATCGGGACTGATGGTCTCAATATAGCCTTTCATCGACCCGTAAACGGACGAATCATAAGCGGTGATCGAGACTTTTGCGTCCTGGCCAACCTGCAAAAAGCCAATATCGGATGGCTTGATCTTCGCCTGGACAATCAACGCATCCTCGCTCGGCACCACCTCGACAATCGTTTCGCCCGGCGCAACCACGCCGCCAACCGTCGACACCAGCACCCGGTTTACAATGCCCGAGACCGGCGCACGCACCTCGGTGCGCGTGACTTTGTCTTCTAGCGCAGGTAATTCGCCTTTCAGATCCTCAAATTTGGCTTTTGTCTTGTTAAGTTCGTCAGTGGCGACGGCTGAAAAAGTTTTGCGCACCCGGTCAACTTCGCCTTCCGCTTCACGCACCTCGAACGCAGATCGCTTGACCGCAATCTCGGCGCGTTGCATCTCGCCGCGCGAGGCGGCCTCGCGCTGTTGCGCGCGCAGGAGTTCAACCCGGGGCTCAATTCCTTTTTCGACCAGACGCTGCAACATTTGCAGCTCCTGAGCAGCGAATGTCAGCGCTTCCTTTGCCGTTGCAAACGATACTTTTGCATCCCGATAAGCCTCGCGACGTTGGTCGAGCTTGTTTTGTTCAACCCCAAGCGCGGCTTCCATCTCCGCCCGCCGCGCTTCATATCGCGCGCGCTCATTGGCGACGATGCGCGGCGCGACGGCGACAAGCTCGCGCGCAAACACCACCGGCGTCAGCGCTGCTTCAGCTTCAAGCCGCGCAATCTGCGCCGCCAGCACATTGTAGCCCTCGCGGCTTTTGGTGAATTCAACATTCATCTGTGTCGGGTCGAGCCGCACCAGAAGCTGTCCGGCGATAACCTCTTCACCCGCCGACACCAGTATTTCCTTAACGATGCCGCCTTCATAATACTGAACCTCCTGCAACTGGTTGGAGGTGACGACTTTGCCAGTACCGCGGGTGACGCGGTCAAGTTTTGCGACCGAGGCCCAAACCAGCGTCGTCAGAAATAGCGCCGCAATCGTATAAAGAAGATATTGCGCCGCGCGCGCCGGCTCAATCATCAGGACGTCGTCGACATCAACGGCAACCACTTCGCGTGTATCGCTCATCACGCGGCCCTCGTATCAACGAGCTTGGGCGCCTCGCGCCGTCGTGTTTTCAACTGACGCGCAGACGCCATAGCGCTCAGCACCGTATCGCGCGCGCCATCGACAATGACCCGGCCCTGGTCGAGCACGATAATCCGGTCCACCAGCTTCACCATCGACATGCGGTGGGTGACGACCAGCAGCGTTCGCCCGCGCGTCGCCTTGTTCAGCCGGGCAATGAGCGCGGCTTCCGCATGACTGTCCAGCGCGCTGGACGGCTCGTCAAGCAGCAATACCGATGGCTTGGGCGCCAGTGCGCGCGCCAGCGCAATCGCCTGGCGCTGGCCGCCGGATAAGCCCTCGCCGCGTTCGGCCAAATGTTGGTCGTAGCCGCCCGACGAGGCGCCGATAAACTCATGCACGCCGGCGATTTTCGCCGCCGACAAAATATCATCGTCCGACACCTTCTCCAGGCCAAGCGCGATATTTTCCTTAATCGAACCTGAGAACAGACACACATCCTGGAGGACGGCGCCGATATTGGAACGCAAATCCGACGGCCTGATCTGCCGGATATCGGTATCGTCAACCAGAACGGAACCTTCCGCCGGCTGATAAAGGCCGGTGATCTGGCGGACAATCGTGCTCTTGCCGGAGCCGTTCTTGCCGAGGATCGCAACCCGCTCGCCGGGCTCGATGGTAAAAGAAACCTCATCGAGCGCACGCACGGTCTGGCCGGGATAAGCAAAACTAACCTCGCGGAATTCTATTTTACCGGTGAGCTTGGGCCGCGCGAGATAATTACGCTTGGGGTCAATTTCCGACTTCGCCGTCATCAACTCATTGAGTGCTTTATAGGACGCGAAAGCGCCATTAACGCGGCTCAAAAGCGAGGCGACCTGCGCCAGAGGGCCCATGGCGCGACCGGTGAGAATGACGCTCGCGATCAACGCGCCCAAAGTGATCTCATTGGCGCCGATCAGAAAGACGCCGATAACGACAACGCCGACCTGGCTGAATTGCTGGGCAAAGCCGGCCACATTAACCGCGAACTGATTTAAAAACCGCCCGATGGTCGAGGTTTTTGCCTGCTGCATTACGCCGGCCCGCCAGCGCGAACGCATCATGCTTCCGGCGTCAACGCTCTTGACCGTTTCAAGCCCGGCAATGGTCTCGATAAGGACGGCATGTTTCAGATGGCCCTCCGCCATCGCCTGTTTGGTGCGCTTCATAATCAAGGGTTGAATAATCACGCCGGCGCCGATCGCCATCAAAACGCCAGTGAGCGGCACCAGAGCGATTGGCCCGCCGATCATGGCGATCACTGCGATAAACAGAAAAATAAACGGCAAATCGACAACCGCAACCAGCGTTGCGGAACTGAAGAAGTCACGCAAATTTTCAAACTCTTTCACCAGCCCGGCGATCGCGCCGGCGCCGCCGCGCCGCGCCTCAAGCTTCATATCCATGAGATTGTCAAAAATCGTCGCGCCAACCGTCGCGTCGAGCCGCTGGCCAGCAATATCAATGAAATAGCCGCGCAATGATTTTAGTATGAAGTCAAAAAGATGCGCGATGAGGACGCCAATCGTCAGCACTACCAGCGATTCAATCGCCTGGTTCGGCAGCACCCGGTCATAAACGGTCATGATAAAAAATGACGACACCAGAGCGAGCATATTGACAATCGCCGCCGCCAGAATGGTCTGCCCGTAAATTTTTGCGTTGTCGCGCAGCGGTCCAAACAGCCAGTGCTGCGTTGGAATAAGCGCGTTCATGAAGGCGCCCGGCTTAGCCATCTACACCCTCGCTTATGACATCTGCATATTCATTCATCGGCGAGAAAAACCGCAGCAAATCGCCGGTGTGCTCCATCAGCGCATAGGTCGCCATATCACGATTGGCCAGGCCGATAAGGTAGGCGACACCGGATTCAAAATAATCATTTTCCGCCTGCAGAACATCGATGAGGCCTCCACGCGCCACACGATATCGCTCCAGAATAAGCTCGCGACTTTGGTCATTGGCGATGACAGCGGCCTCAAGCGCGTCAAGACGCGCCGCCGCGCCCTCGCGGCGCTCAAAGGCAATGGCCGCGTCGCGGGCTATTTCCCGGCGCGCCTGGTCTTCGCCAAATTTCGCCTGGCGCGCCCGCGAGCTAGCTTGGGCAATATCGGCCGCGCGGGCGCCGCC
>JAJFFZ010000008.1 GCA_021776395.1 Hyphococcus sp.
AAGCCGCAACGGCGTAAGACATCGCAATGGCGGCGTCTTCCGCGCCCGGCGGCGGCGTGGTTGCGGTGAGGCCAAACAAGGCCGCCGGCATCGCAAAGCGAAAGACGAACTTGTTGAGCGCGGCGCTGTCGCCGGCATTCATGAGTTTGAGCCGGCCGGCGAGGAAGCCGGCGGCAATGATGCTGAAGACCGGCAGGGCGACGGCGAAGACCGCGTTCATGATCGTTCCCACATTGGCAGGCGCCGTCTGTCCTGCGGTTGGGCGCGCCGGTCAAGCTGCGTTAGGGCGGATGGATGGGAAAAGGGACGCCGGGCGGGTGAATAAGCGCGATCTCCCGGGGGCTGGGGGCGATGGTTAAAACCGGAAATTCTTGCCATAGCGCCCGCCCGGCCCGGCTAATATGACGGCCGAATGGGGCGCAGATTGGGGTCAATTAAGGCGATATTAAGGACGATTTGCGCGGCGGGCTTGTGCAAAAAATTCCTTTCAAGGCTTGCCGTTTGCCGGCTGAGGGGCGAAAATCTTCGGCGATGCATTCCATTTCTTCCGCTTCCCCGCCGCGCCGCCGCACTGAGCCAGTGGCGTTTAACCGTTCGGAACTGACGCGGATTCTCGGCGTTTACGGCCATTTCGTCGCCGCCGGGGAATGGCGCGATTACGCGATTGATTATCTCGACGACGCGGCGGTGTTTTCGGTTTTCCGCAAAGCCTCGGAAGTCCCGCTTTACCGGATTGAAAAGCGCCCGCGCCTGGCGCGCAAACAGGGCGCCTATCTGGTGGTGTCGATGACCGGCGCGGTGCTGAAGCGCGGGTCTGACCTCGGCCAGGTGTTGCGGATTTTTGACCGTCAGAAATTAAAGCTGGCGACCTGAACGTTGATATTAATGCGCGATAGTTGAGGCATCAGCGGCGTCTTCCGCGCAGGCTTCAATCGTTTCCACGAAAATATGGCGCTGCGCATGGCTGCCGCCGATTTTATGCAGTTCACGGAGCAATGGCGTGAGTTGCGAGGCTGCTTCACCGCGCCGTCCATGCGTAAAATCAATCAGCGCGGCGCCGGCGGGGACGGCGATGTCCTTCCAGACATGTCCTGTATCGCCCGGTGCGGTGTCGGCCTTGTGTTGCATTGAGGTGAGAAACTTTTCCGCTTCTCCCTCCGTTCCGGCTCTGGCGAGCGCATAAAGATAATGCAGATCGTGAAACGGAAACAGGTGTTCGCCAACTCTGGCGCGGGCCTGTTCTACCACCGGCGCCCAGCGCGCACCGACATTGCCGCCGCGCAGTTCCAGCCGCCACAACATTGAGGCGGCGCCGATTTGTTCCTGCGGGAATTCAGGCCATTCGCCCCACAGGCGGGCGTCAAAAATCTCCAGCGCCTCGTCATAGCGTCCGAGCGAGAGGCGAAACAGCGCCGCATGCCACCAATTATGGTCGCGAATAAAGACGCCTTTTTTCTCCCAGGTATGGGCGCAATGGTCGAGCCAGCGCGCGCCTTCTCTCGGGCGGCCTTGGGTTTCCATAACGTGGGCCACCGCATGATGCGCCCAGGCGTCGTCAATCGAAATCTCAACCGCGCGCAAGCCCTCTTCTTCTGCCGCATCGAGCTGGTGGTTTTGCTCAAGCGCAAAGGCGATCATGCCATGGACATAGGGCCGGTTTTCATGGGCGATCGCCGCGCGCCGGCCAAGCCGCAGCAAGGCCTGGCTGTCGCCGAGATTAAACGCGTGATACTGGCCCCATTTGATAGCGCAAAGATCAGCCGGCCAGCGTACGGTTAATTCATCCAGCGCGGCCAGCGCGCTGGTAAAATCCAGCCGCGCCCAGGCTTCGACGGCTGTACAGAACAAGCGTTCGCGCTCGCTTGCGGCGCTCAGGGTCTGGCGCATGCGGGCGAGATAGGGCGCTGCAAGCACCCAGCCTTCAGCGCCTTCAAACGCCATGTGAAGCGCTGCTGCATGAGCGTTGAGCAGCGGCGCGCCGGGATTGGCGTCCACCACGTCAAACAACGCACGCAGCTCTGCGCCATAACTTAAAAACTCGCGCACATAATGGTCATAGCCGCGCGCCGCATCGCCGCCCGCGCCGGTGATCGGCAATCCGTAACAATCTTGTTCACTCATGAGGGAACCTTAAGCGTCGGGGTGCGGCCAAGCAAATCGCAATTAATGACGCAAGGTCACAGGTCAGTCATAAAAAACCCCCGCTCTTGGCAAGCGGGGGTTGTTAGCCGGTATCGGAGTAGCATCAGTCGCGCATGATCCCGAGAATGTTAAGGATATGCACAAATAGCGTGACGAACGATCCGTAAAGCGCAAACGCGCCAAAGATCGCCGCGCGTTCATTTGTGGCGCTGCCTTCCTGATACATCGATTTGATCATCTGGGTTTCGTAGGCGGTGATGGCCGAGAAGACCAGGACGACCAGAGATGACGTAATCAGGCTCATCATCCCGCTCTGGAAAATAAGTGCATTGACGACGATGGCGATCAGGAGGCCGACTGTGGCCATGAACAGAAAACTCGCCATGGCGGAAAGATCGCGCTTGGTAGTGTAGCCATAAAGGCTTACCGCGCCGAACACTGAGGCGGTGATAAAGAAAGCCCGGTAGATATCCTGTGCGGCGCCGGCTTGCTGGAAGGAATACAGCATCGGCGCAATCATCGCGCCCCAAAGCGCTGCATAAAGCCAGAACAGGCTGTGGGCGGCGAATTTGGAGCCGGAGAAAATGATCCGTGGAGCAAAAAAGCCGATGCCAAGAATGCCGGCAAAGCCGACCCATTTCAGCGGCGTGGTTGCGATCTGAAACATCAGTGCTTCATTGCCGGCCATCAGCATCGAGATCAGCCCGGTGCCGGCGACGGCAAGCGCCATATAATTGTAAACGCCGAGCATATATTGGCGCAGGCCCTCGTCAATGACGGCGCCGGTGCGGGTGTTGGCGGCGGCGCCAAACTGTCGTTGCGGGTCGTTCATGGGCATAGGTCCTTTTCCATTACGCCGCCAGAGCCACACGGCCCGGCTGACGCCTAGCGTCATAAATTCTTTGGGTAATATCGGGGGTTGCGAGGCGCCAATCAAGGGGCGGGGCCCGTAAATAAGCCGATTTCGACCCGCCAAAGAGGCCTAATTGTTAACGATAAACCGGGCGGCGAAGAACCCGTCCATAGCGCCGGCCTCGGCCAGCATGGCCGGCGTGGTGCGCAGATCGCCATAACGGTTAACGCCGCCGGCAAGCCCGCCAATCTCCTCCGGCAGGACTGGCTTGCGGACGAGATGTTTATGGCGCGCCAGCGCCGCCTCGGCCTGTTTTTCACCCTCTTCCGGCTGCAACGAGCAAACGCAATAGATCAGCATGCCGCCGGGTTTTACAAAACTGATGGCGTGATCGAGCATCCGCGCCTGTAGCGATGTCAGCGCGGCGATGTCGGTTTCAGACTTTGTCCATGGAATATCCGGGTGGCGGCGGATGGTGCCTGTCGCAGAACAGGGCGCGTCGAGCAGCACGATGTCGGCTTTGTCTTGCGGGCGCCATTTTAAAATATCTTCGGTGACGAGCCTCGCCGTGAGGTTTGTGCGCTCCATATTATCGACCAGCCGCTCCAGCCGCGGCTCGGAAATATCAACCGCGGTGACGTCTGCGCCCATCGCCGCAAATTGCAGCGTCTTGCCGCCGGGCGCGGCGCAAAGGTCAAACACTGACTTGCCGCTGACATCCCCGGCAAGCCTTGCCGGCAGGCTGGCGGCGGCGTCCTGCACCCACCATGCGCCTTCTTCAAAGCCGTGAAGTTGCGTCACATCGCTGACGCCGTCGCGGCGCAAAGACCCGGTCGGTAAAAGCTCCGCCTCAAGACGGTCTGTCCATTCACCAGCCGCATCCGGCGCCTTCAGGGTGATATCAAGCCGCGGTTCATTGCGATGGGCCTCGGCGATGGCGCGCGCGGTTTGCGCCCCATAGGCGCGCTCCCATGAGCGCCACAACCAGCCCGGCGTATCAACCCGCGTGGGCAGTTTTTTCACCACTGCGGGGCCGTTCTTGGCGACCTTGCGGCCCACCGCATTGACGAGCTTTGCATAGCCGAGATTTTCGCGCCGCTCGCCGGCCAGCGACACCGCGGTTGAGACCGCCGCATGGTCCGGCGTTCCCATGAATAAAGTCTGGGCGCTGGCGAGGCGCAAAATATCCATCACCCGGATCGCCTTCTTCGGCAGCGGCCGGTCGATATAGGCGCCGAGCACATGGTTGAGCGAGCCGCGCCGGCGCAACACGCATGTCGCCAGCGCCCGGGCAAAGCCGCGGTCAGGCCCCTCCAGCAAGTCAAACGTGCGGCAGTCCTTCAAGGCGTCATCAAGCGATGCGCCTTTGGCGATGCGTTCAAGGATATCGAGCGCGGCGCGGCGCGCTTCAATCCCGGCGGCGCCGGTTTGCGGTGTGGGGTCAGTGGGTTGGGTCATCAGCCCCCGCGTAAACCACGCCGCGCCGGCAATGTCACGGAAAAGGGGTCACGAAAAACGGGTAATTGGGCGAATATTTTGCGGGGGCCGTCTTTTTCTCCTATGCTACCGGCATCCGGCGAATGGGTCTGCCGGGCGTATCCGGGGAAGGGTGGCTTATGTATAAATTTCTTGGCGTGATGGCGGTGGCCGCGACAGTTGTCTCATCGGCGGCGGCGCAGAACAGCTTGTCTGGTGCGGCGAATAACCAGCCGGTTGTCGCCAACCCGACGACGCTCATCGCGAATTTCGATGTCCAGTCGGTCGGGCCCATTCTCGACGAACTTGGCGTGGTGTGGCGCGCGGTCGCGACCGAGGGCGGCGGCGCGGCGATTGTCGCCAATGCCGGCGGGGCGTTGAACTTCTATATGCAACCATCCGCCTGCCAGGTGAACGGAACCTCAAATTGCATCGGCGTTTTGATATTCTCGCCCTATGAGGGCGATGCAAATTCGCAAACCGTCAGAGCGTTTAACGACCGCTACCCGTTCACCAGAACCGCGCTTGATGGAACCAATGGCGCCTTTATCACCCGCTATGAAATCGCTGACTTTGGCATCCCCCGCGGCAATGTTGCAGCCTCACTGCTCAACTTTTTCACCCTGGCGAGCCGCTTTCACGCTGAGCTGGCAAGCGCCGGGCGCACGGTGTCTCTGGAGGGTTATAGCGACGACCTTGCCGCCGCGTCTCTTAATCGTAAGGGACTGCTCAACCTGACCGGCGCCATTGCGCACGCGCCAGCCCTGTCCGAGCGACACAATAAAAGCTTCGACGAAGCCACAGACGACATTTTGCAGTTAATTGAGCTTGAATACCTGCCGCGCAACAAAATTAAGAATTTTAAATAGGAAATTCGTGGGCTGATGAATTGAAGGAAGGCGCTCGTCTGAGGGTGCTTCTCGTTTTGCCAGTTAGAGCATTTCCGGATAAGTGTGACGCGTTGAAAGCTATTCACTTTCAACTCCGATAGAAATGCGGCAAACAAAGACTCTAGAGAAAATCCATGATTCAATTTAACTCGGATTTGCTCTAGTCAGGGCCGGGGGCAAAATCAGCGATGCTGCTGGCATAGGGCGTGAGCAGATGGGTTTTGTTGCGTGAAGCGCGTTTATGCCGCCGTTGCAACAATTTTCATGTCAAGCCCCAGCGCCTTCATCACTTTCATGACGGTGGCAAATTCCGGATTACCGTCTTCACAAAGCGCTTTGTAAAGGCTCGGTCGGGTGAGGCCGGTTTTTTCCGCGATTTCGCTCATGCCTTTTGCACGGGCCACTGCGCCGAGGGCTTGGGTGATGAGCGCGAGATCGCCATCCTCGAACGCTGCCTCAAGATAAGCAGCGATATCTTCTTTCGTTTCGAGGTATTTGGCAGAATCCCAGCGGGTAGTTTTGGTTGGCATGGCGTGCTCCTTGGTGTGTTACGCGCCCGTTTTTTAAATCTCCTTGGCGAGGGCCAACGCCGTTTTAATGTCCGATCCTTGCGTGCTTTTGTCGCCTCCGGCCAACAGGACGACCAATGTGTCGCCGCGTTGAACGAAATACACCCGATAGCCGGGGCCGTATGGATGCGCATCTCCGATACGCCGTCGCCCACGGGCGCCACATCTCCTGGATTGCCGAGTAACAGCCGGTCGATCCGGACCAAAATTCTGGCGCGTGCTTGAGTGTCTTTCAGCTTGACGAGCCATTTGGAAAAATTCTCTGTTTCCAAGACTTCCATGGATATAGATGTATCCCATGGGATACAAATTATCAAGATGGTCATTGCAGCGATTGGCGCCGGCAAGAGCGCGCCGCTCCTTATTTTCTTCAGGCTGAATCACGTCCGCCTTCGCTAAAGCAACGGCGTGACAGTCTTCGCCTGGCGGCGGCGTAGCCAATAAAATTACTGAACGCACCTTAGGCTGGCCTGCCGAGCCGAAGCCAACTTGTTGGCGAAGGCTGGTGGGCGCACGCAGTTTCGAACTGCGGACCTCTACCATGTCAAGGTAGCGCTCTACCCCTGAGCTATGCGCCCGGCGGCGGTTTTTGGCCGCTTTCGAGGGGCCGGTCTCTAGCGGCAATTTTTGAGGGTGGCAAGCCTTGGGCGTGTTTAGGCGGCGACCACGCGATCGACTTCGCGCACCAGGTCTTTGAGGTGGAACGGCTTGGACAGGACTTTGGCGTCTTCCGGCGCCTGATTGGCCGCATTGAGGGCGACGGCGGCAAAGCCGGTAATGAACATAATCGCCATTTCGGGGTCGATTTCGGCGGCGCGGCGGGCCAGCTCAATGCCATCCATCACCGGCATGACGATATCGGTGAGCAGGAGGTCAAACTCGCGCAGCTGTAATTCGGTAAGCGCTTCATCGCCTTGCGAGGCGTCAACCACCGCATGGCCAGCCCGCTCCAGCGCTTTTTTCAAAAACCGCCGCATTGAATCATCGTCTTCCGCCAAAAGAATCGCCGCCATCCGATACCGCCTCTATGTTCCGTTATCGCTCTGTTCGAGATCGGGACTGTTAACCCCCTTCGCTCGACTATGAGAAGCGAAATGCAAAAACCGCTCCGCCGGACCCTAATATGCCATCGGGTCTTAACGAATCCTGCAAACTCGCGCTAACATGCCCCAAGTCGCATCATTTTCAAGCCTGGACAGGTCATGACCGAAACTCAAAAACAGCGTGGCCCCTATCACGGGCGTGATGCGGTGGAGATATTAACGCCGGAGACGCTGGCCTCGCCGGTGATTTTCGCCTCGCCGCATTCGGGCCGGGATTATCCGGAGGATTTGCTGCGCAAGAGCCGCCTCGACCGGCATCAGCTGCGCCAGTCGGAAGACTCTTATGTGGATTTGATATTTGACGAGGCGCCGCGCCATGGCGCGCCGCTGCTGCGTGCTTTGTTCCCGCGCGCCTATGTCGATGTTAATCGCGCCCGCGACGAGCTCGATCCGCGCATGTTCGCTGACCGCCTGCCGCCGGGCGCCGATACGCGCTCCAGCCGGGTGATTGCAGGGCTTGGCGTGGTCCCGCGGATTGTCGCTGACGGCGAGGATATCTACGGTCGCAAGCTGCATTTTGCCGACGCCAGCCGCCGCCTGGTTGAGTGTTACGATCCCTATCATGTGGCGCTGGAGCAGCTTATCGAGGATGCGCGCGTGCAGTTTGGTTGCGCCGTGGTGATCGATTGTCATTCGATGCCGTCGGCGGGCGGCGCGCCGTTCAGAAGCGGCGAAGCGCCGATTGATTTTGTGCTGGGTGACCGGTTTGGTTCGTCCTGTGCGCCGGTGGTGACGGCGCTCGCGGAAGAAACGCTCAGCGGTCTCGGCTATGAGGTGGCGCGCAATGCGCCCTATGCGGGCGGTTTTGTCGCCGTCTCCTATGGCCGGCCGGCCAAGGGCGTTCATATTCTCCAGGTGGAAATTAACCGCACGCTGTATCTCGATGAGCAGCGCATCACACGCACCGACGGGTTTGGCGATTTACGCAAAGCCATGACCGCGCTGATAGAGCGGATCACCAAATTGCGCCCCGACGATCTATGGATGGCTCAGGCCGCGGAATAGAAGCGAAAACCAGGCTTAATATTGCGGCGCAGCATGAACCTGCGCATTTCGTGCATGCGGATTGCCAATCCGCCGTGCGTGGACTACTCCAAGCGCCGCTCTAAAATCAGGCCAGCCAGCTCTCAGAAAGTCCTTATGACCGAGACACCGCGCGATGAAACGCCGAAACGCAAAAAAAGCGCCCTGCGCCGGCTTGGCTCCGGCGTCGGCCGGCTGACCCGCGCCAAGCCGCGCTTCGTGATGCCGACAGTAGAGGGCGGGTTGAAGGTGGTGATAGCCACCGATGCTTGGAAGCCACAGCTCAACGGCGTCGTGCGGACGCTGGATACGCTCGGCGAAATCCTCCGGGGCTTCGGAAATGAAGTGCTTTATGTGACGCCGAATGATTTTAAATCGATCCCGCTGCCGTCTTATCCGGAAATCCGCCTGTCGTTATTGCCGAACCGCAAAGTGGCGAAGATGATTAATGAGTTTCAGCCCGACGCGGTTCATATCGCCACTGAAGGGCCTATTGGGCGGGCGGCGCGGCGGTTTTGCAAACGCCGCGGCTATCCGTTCACCACCAGCTTTCACACCCGCTTTGCCGAATACGCCAATGAACGCTGGAGCGTGCCGATCGCGTGGGGTTATGCGATTTTGAAGGACTTCCACAATGCTGGCGAGACCATGATGGTGGCGACGCCGGGGCTCCGGGAAGAGCTGGAAGAGCGTGGGTTTTCAAGCATGAAGCTGTGGACCCGCGGCGTCGATCTAAAAAAATTCACGCCCGGAGACCGCTCGCTATTCGATCAATATGAACGCCCGGTCTATCTCTATGTCGGCCGGCTGGCGGTGGAAAAAAGCATCGAAGATTTTATCGAGTTGGATTTGCCCGGCACCAAGGTGATTGTTGGCGAAGGCCCGCAGCGCGAAGAGCTGGAAGCCAAATACAAAGACGCGATTTTCACCGGGCCGAAATATGATGACGACCTCACCCGACATTATCAGGCTGCGGATGTTTTCGTGTTTCCTTCGCGCACCGACACGTTTGGTTTGGTTAATGTTGAGGCGCTTGCCTGCGGCGTGCCGGTGGCGTCCTATCCGGTGCGCGGACCGCTTGAAATTCTCGACGGTGCGCCGCCAGGCTGCGGCGCGATGAACGAAGATCTGCGCCAGGCCTGTCTTGACGCTTTTGCGCATCGCGCCCCGGAAGAATGCCGCAAATGGGCGGAGAGGTTTTCCTGGGAAGCGGCCTCGCGCCAGTTCATCGCAAACCTTGAAATTCCGGGATTCGATGAAGAGTTCTGGCTGCGCTCGGCCAAGATGATCGATTGACGCGGCCCCCGACCGCGAAGGCGGTCAGATCATTATCAGCGAGTCTTAGTGAGCGCGCCTTCGCGCGCGGGCCGCTTCAACCGGAACTTGTATCAAACCTACACACTGCCCGCAGAGCGAGACATTCGCGCGCGCCGCGCGGGTGATGTCCGGCTGGCGTTAACCATACCCTCCGCATCATTACCACCTTGGTTTTCAACGGTTTTAACCCGCATAGGGCGAGCCTCGCCTGGAAACACCCCAGACCGGCACGCGCTTTGCTGATTAACCGGTCGAATAGGCCGACGCCGTGAGCGTGGTGTTTCGGCGACAGAGTGGAGTGGTAAATGGTGCATCCAGTAGACGTTCATGTGGGTCGGCGGCTTCGCGCACGCCGGCGACTTCTCGGGCTGACGCAGGAATTATTGGCCAAAGCGGTCGATATCCGGTTTCAGCAGATCCAGAAATATGAAAGCGGCGCTAACCGCGTGTCGGCTTCCAGGCTTTGGTCGCTGGCCAAGGCGCTGGAAGTGCCGGTGTCGTTTTTCTTTGACGGTATGAACGGGCATGAGCCTGAAGTCGAATATCAACTGAACGGCGAATGTGGCTTTGCTGAAGCGCCTGCCGCCGAGCTGCTGGACGATAAAGAGACTATCGATCTGGTGCGGTATTATTACCAGCTAAACAAAGAGCCGCGCCGGCGGCTACTTGATCTCGCCAAGGCGATGTCGATGGAGCACTGAGTTGGCTCTGCTAGCTTTGCTTACCCTGCCTAACTTGCACAGACTGACTTGCACAGCGCCGCAGCGATCGTCATGATCGCTGCGGCATGTCTTTTTCAACATCAGAAATAACTCAATATGCTGATTTTGCGACGCGTCTCGCCGAGGCGGCGCGGGCGCAAACCCTGCCGCGGGTTCGCACCGGCTTGGAGGTCTCCAACAAGGCCGGCGTTGATTTTGACCCGGTGACGGACGCTGACCGCGAGGCCGAACGCGCCATGCGCGAGATAATTTCCAAAACTTACCCCGCCCACGCAATTATCGGCGAAGAATTTGGTGAGACGCAAGGCGAGGGCCCGTGGCGCTGGGTGCTGGACCCGATTGATGGAACCCGCGCTTTCGTGTGCGGCGTTCCAAGTTGGACCACGCTGATAGCGCTTGAATATAAAGAGCGCCCAGTGCTCGGGTTGATAGATCAGCCCTATACGGATGAGCGCTGGATTGCGGCAAATGGCGCGACACGATTTCGCCATAGCGATATGGAGCGCGCTTGCCGGATCAGCGGCGTTGACGATTTGTCCGTGGCGCGGATTTCGACAACGGACCCGCGGCCGCGCCCTGCCGGGTATATCTCCGATGAGGAAGCGGCGGCCTTTGCGCGTCTGGCGGGCGAGACGCGCCTCGCCCGGTTCAGCATGGACGCTTATGCATATGCTCTCCTGGCGCATGGCGAGCTTGATCTGGTGGTTGAAGCGGGGCTCAGCCATCACGATTATGCTACGCTGGTCCCGGTGGTAGTAGGCGCTGGCGGGGTCATCACTAACTGGTCTGGCGCGCCGGTCGGCAGTGATGCGCGCGGCGAGACCGTCGCCGCCGCGACGCCGGCGCTGCATGCGGCGGCGTTGAAGGTATTGGCCGGGTGAAGACGGGCCTTGCGGTGCTTACAGATTTTGTATCGACTGAAACCTAGCCAGCGATGGAGACGGGCCGATGAGCAGGAAAATTAAGCGTAGCGGGTTCTCCAACTGGACGCCGGACCGGCTTGGCGACCTTGGCGGTAAAACCTATCTGATCACTGGCGGTAATTCGGGTATCGGGCGCGAAGCGGCGAAGATGCTTGGCGCGGCCGGCGGGGATATCGTCATCGCCTGCCGCAACCCACAAAAAGCCGCCGCGGCGATTGATGAGATTGCCGCTGTAGCAAAAGGCAAGGTCGAGGATGTAGCCCTTGATCTCGCCAGCCTCGGCTCGGTTCGTCAGGCAGCGGAGGAAATAAAAAACCGCTTTGGCAAGCTTGATGCGCTGGTCAACAATGCCGGCATTATGCAGACGCCGCAATTAGCAACTGCGGACGGGTTTGAAATGCAGATCGGCACCAACCATCTCGGACATTTTTTGTTGACGGGGCTGTTGTTTGAGCGTGTTGAGGCGGCGCAAGGGCGCATTGTCGTCCTGTCCAGCATCGCCCATAAATACGGCAAGATCCATTTTGACGATTTGATGCTGACCAAAAGGTATGATCCGACAACCGCTTATACCCAAAGCAAGCTCGCGAATATTTTGTTCGCCTTTGAGCTCGACCGTAAATTAATCGCGGCCGGGAGTTCGGTTTCCTGCATCGCCTGTCACCCGGGCTATTCCGATACGCAATTACAAAGCACCGGCCCCGCAGGGTTTTTGAACGGTTTGTACAAAATTACTAACCGGTTGATGGCGCAATCGGCGCAAAAGGGCGCCATTCCAACAGTCTTGGCGGCGGCGGGCGAGGAAGCGCTTGCCGGCGCCTATTATGGGCCGACAGGTTTTGCCGATGCGCGCGGGCCCGTGGGCGATGCGAGCGTTGCGCCGCAAGCGCGCAACAAAAAAACCGCTGCCCGCTTGTGGGAGGAGAGCGAAAAGCTTGTCGGATTTAAGTGGGAACGCCCATAGGCGTTGAGGAGCTTTCGCTAGCGCGCCGAGACGAATTCATCAAATGCTTTCCAATACCGCTCTTGCACCGCGTCGCGCTCCATCATGATTTCGTGCAGCGCGCCGGGAATGATTACCCGTTCAATGCGGTCGCTCATGGCGGCGATGGTCGCGTGATCGCCGCCATCAATCAGCTTTTCTTCGCCAGCGGTAATGATCCGCACCGGGATTTGTAGATTGTCAAAAAACCGTGGCTGATGCATTTCTTTGCTGGTCTTGGTGGCGGCATGCACCCAGCCAAAGGTTGGCGCAGCGTTAGCCGCGCTCGGCTCGGCCAGTTGCAACTGCCGGAAGCGTTCATGACGCGCCGGGTCGGAGGTGAGGATGTTGCCCTCAAACGCTTTGGAATCATCTTCCTTACTGGTCACCGGCGCGGCGCCAAGCCCGATAGCGCCGGTGATCGCGCTGACGATGGTAAATACCGCATTGGCTGGCCCGGCAAACAGCCGGGTCATCGGCGCACAGAGGAGCGCGCGCTCAAACCCGTCATAGCCGTCGGCCAGCAGCATCAGCGCCGGCATGCCGCCCATCGAATGCGTCATCAACATCATCGGCGCGCCGAAGCGGGGTTTGACATGCGCCTCGGTGAAATGGCGCAAATCTTCGCGCAGGATATGAAAATAACCTTTCCATTTCGATTTGCGCGCACTGTCCCGGTCGGACAGACCCTGTCCGCGCCAGTCCATCATCGCGACATTGAATTTGCGCGCGTGAAGCTGGCCAATAGTTTCGAAATATTTTTCGATAAATTCCGCCCAGCCCGGCTCTAGAACAATCGTGCCGCGTGCATCAGCGATGGGAAAGAAGGCGCCGCGCAGCTGAGCGCCGTCGGGCGCGGCAAACATAAATGTTTCTGCGCCCTCCGGGACCGGATTGGATGGTATACGAATAAAATCAGTCATTCTGCCTGCTTCAGGTTAAGGCGCGCCATCACGCTCATATCGCCGGAAATCGAGAGCTGGCCGGAGACGTAGGCGCTTTCAAATGCGCGCTCGGCGGATATTGCGCGCAGCAAAATATCCGGCGCCGCGCGCCAGATGCAATCGGCGTTAGCGCTGGCTTTTGTAATGCTGACGGTGGGCGGGGTTTTGCGCCCGTCAATACGGATGGCCCTGTCGTCGTCGCCTTCGGCCAACAGCGTTATGACGGCGCCGAAGGGTTCGGTGAATGTCTTCTGAGCCGCCGCCATGAGCGGATTTAGCGTGTTCGTGTCTGACATCCGGCCCTATTCCAGCAACGCGCCGTCAGCGGCGATGGGTTTGCGAAACTTCAGCGTCATGCGGTCGCTCTCGCCAATCGCTTCATAGGCCGCTTGGTCAAAATCGGGGTCTTCCTGGCCATGCATTTGTGCTGAGCGCCGCACCGGCGGCAAGGTCCACACCCCAAACGGATGGTCTTTCGTGTCTTTCGGATTGGCGTTTACTTCCGAAGCGGCTTCAAAATTAAACCCGGCATTCTTGGCCAGCGCCATCACATCATCCGTATACACATAGCCGCTGCTTCCGTCGCGGGGTAAGTCGGCGCCGTTGGCGCGATGTTCAATCACGCCAAGCACGCCGCCGGGTTTCAGTGCGTCGTAAAATTCCTTGAAATAGGCCTCGGCGACGCCGCTCGACTGCCAGTTGTGAACATTGCGGAAGGTTAAAACCACATCCGCAACGCCTGTCGGCGCAATATCGCCGCCCTCGCCAAGGATGGTGAGCCGCACATCGCCATAAAAGTCGGGCTTGTCGAGATAGGTTTTTTTAAACGCGCGCAGTGAGGTCTGGGCGTATTCGCTGGCGCCCACGGGTGAGAAACTTGCACCATAATATTTGCCGCCGCCGGCCTTCAGATAAGGGGCGATGATTTGCGTGTACCAGCCGCCGCCGGGCCAGGCCTCGACCACCGTCATATCAGGCTCAATCCCGAAGAAGGCGAGTGTTTGTGCAGGATGGCGAAAGGCGTCGCGGGCGCGCTCCTCGTCGGAGCGGTGCTCGCCGGCAAGAACGCTCGCCAAAACCGCGCTATTGTCGGGCGCGGCCTCTTCTTGCGGCGCTGAGCTTTCCTGCTCGCCGCCACAAGCGGCAAGCACCGCAAGCCCGACCGCTAAAAACAAATACTTAGGTAGGCTCATTCCATCGCTCCCATAATATCCGCCTCCATTTACCATGCTTTTGCCTGCCGTCCACGCGCATCTACACACCCTTATGCGGGGTTGAAACCGCAAAAACGGCGCCTATCTCAAAATGGACGGAGGCCCGTTGGCTCCGTTGGCGTGTTTTCGGCCATCTGGCGGAAGCGCGCGCGAACCCTCGCTTAACCAAGGAGGACGCGACTATGCGTACATTTGACTTAACCCCCCTTTATCGCTCGACGGTCGGCTTTGACCGGGTTTTTGATTTGCTCGACAGTGTCGGCAAAGCAGAATCCACCGGCTATCCGCCCTATAATATCGAGCGGCTTGACGACAATGACTACCGCATCACCCTTGCGGTCGCAGGCTTCGGTGAAGCCGATCTCGACCTTGAGATTCGTGAAAACACGCTGACCATCACCGGCGCCCGCAAGGACGGCGATGACGGCCAGGAATTTCTCTATCAGGGCATTGCCGGCCGTTCGTTTGAGCGCCGCTTCCAGCTTGCCGAGCACGTTAAAGTCGCCGGCGCCTCGCTGGTCAACGGCCTGCTCAATATTGATTTGAAACGCGAAATTCCCGAAGCCATGAAACCGCGAAAGATAGCGATTAATGGCGGCGAAGCGACCAATATCAAAGTTCTGAAGGACCAGGACGCCGCCTAAAGGCGACTGGGCCCAAGTATATTCCCTCTATACTTGTAAGGGCGCGGGTATCCCGCGCCCTTTTTATTTGCGCCCAACTTGCTACGATGGCTTTTCAGTAAAGCGGGCGCGGCGCTGTTGCGCCCCGGTAAGGCGTTATCATGGGTGGGATAATCAAGACCATCGTCGTCGTTTTGGTTGGGTTCGCGCTGTCGGCCTGTGTCAGCAATGACACGAATTATGCCGGGGCAGAGGCGATATCGATCCCCTATGACCCGTATGATTTCGACCCCAAGGACCTGCTGGCCGAGGCGCAGGCGCATTGCCAAGCCTATGGCCTGCGCGCGGTCTATGAAGACGAGACCGTCGACCCGCAATCGGTCCGCTGGCGCTACCGGCACTATCGCTGCGTCTGAGGGCACCCTTAACCTTCAGACAATAGCGCCTTGGCGGTTGTGTGGAGGTTTGAATTGGCGGCGAGGATTGAGCCTTCGGTGAGGAATTTTTCGCCGCCCTCAATGTCGCTGACCATGCCGCCGGCCTCGCGCACAATCAGCGCGCCCGCCGCGACATCCCAGATATTGAGATCGCGCTCCCAGAAGGCGTCAAACCGTCCGGCAGCGACATAGGCAAGGTCGAGCGCGGCGGAGCCAAAACGGCGTACGCCCGCGGTTTGTTCCAGCACCCGTTCGGCCTCTTTCAAAGCGCGTTCGCGACCTGGACGCCCGGCGAAAGGCAGGCCACAGGCGAATACGCACTCACTGAGGTCGCTGCGTTCAGACACCCGGATGCGGCGGTCGTTGAGAAACGCGCCGGCGCCTTTTTCCGCCCAGAACAATTCGTCCGTAACCGGATTATAAACTACGCCGGCAAAGGGCTGGCGGTCGCGTTCAAGCGCGATTGAGATCGCAAATTGCGGTAGGCCGTGGAGAAAATTGGTGGTGCCGTCTAGCGGGTCGACAATCCAGCGATTGGAATTATCAACGCCCTCAATCTCTCCGCGCTCTTCCATCACGAAGCCATATTTTGGCCGCGCCGCTGAGAGCTCCTCATAGATAGTCTGTTCAGCGCGGTGGTCGGCCAGCGAGACGAAGTCGGCAACGCCCTTTTTGGAGACTTGCAGCTCCTGCACCTCGCCGAAATCGCGCACCAGTCCGCGCGCCGCCTTTCGGGCGGCTTTGGTCATGATGGTGATCAGGGCGGAGGCGTGAGACATCGCTTGCGTCTTTCAAATCTGGCCAGACTAGGGCTGGCGCGGCGGCGCACCATAGACGGGCGCGAGCGGCGCGCAAGGGTGTCCGCCGGATTATCGCTTCCTATACCGAATTGGGTTAAGCGGGAGCGACGTAAAACTCGCTGGTTTGATGTCCGATTTGCCGCCATTGCCGCCCATTGCCGAGGAACCCGCCCTGACGGGGCGGGTGGCGCGCGGCGCGGCGTGGATTTTTGGCGGCGGGGTGTTCGCCAGGTTGCTCGGCGCCGTCAACACCATTGTTGTCGCTCGCCTGCTGGTTCCCGACGATATCGGCCTGGTCGCGGTGGCGATTGTGTCGATGCAGCTATTGCAGGGGATTTCCGATATTGGCGTCGCTCAGGCGGTGGTGCGGTTTCGCGACGCTGACCGCGCCGACCTTGATACGCTGTTCACACTTTCGGCGTTGCGGGGGCTGGTGATCGGCGTTGTGCTCGCCGCAGCGGCGCCGGTGATGGCGGTGGTTTATAGCGACCCGCGCATGTTCGGGGTGTTTGTCGGTGTCGCCGCGTTTCCGGTTTTCAGCGGCCTGATGAATCCGCGATTTTATGAATTCGAGCGCGATCTCAATTTCTCACGCGAATTTATCGCAACCGTCGCCAACAAGCTTGCCGGCGTCATCGTCTCAATAAGCATCGCCGTCATCTTTCGCACCTATTGGGCGATCATTCTGGGGTTGATCGCCGGCAGCCTCGTGCAGCTGATATTGTCCTATGCGATGCGCCCGTTTGCACCGCGGATCGGGTTTCAATCTTTAAGGAAAGTCTTCGGATTTTCCGGTTGGCTAACCGGCGTCAGTTTTCTGGCGGCGCTCAACAACAAGCTCGACGTGCCCATTCTGGCGCGGCTTGTTGGCGGCGGCGGCGCGGGGGTGTTTTTCATGGGGCTGCAACTTTCGGAAATGGCCGCCGGGCAGATCGCCCGACCGTTGACACGGGCGATTTATCCGGGGCTGTCGACACTGCAAGACGAGCCTGAACGGATGCGCCGGGCTTATCTGCGCGGCGTTGGCGCGCTCGGCGCGGTGGCGATGCCGGCGGCGTTTGGCGTTGCTTTTGTCGCCCATGATCTGGTGTTTTTGCTGCTTGGCGAGAAGTGGCTGGGCGCGGCGATGGTGATCGAGATATTGGCGCCGGTCATTGGCCTCCAGTCATTGTTTTATGCAACCCAGTCTTACGCTATGGCGCTTGGGCTGACGCGGCTGATATTTATCCGTGAGCTGATTTATCTGGTGGTCCGTCTGCCGGTCTTCATCTGGGCGACGATGGCCTATGGCCTGCCCGGCGCGGTGTGGGCGGGGGCGGGGGTTGGCCTGTTTCATGTCGGGCTCAATCTTGCGCTTTATGCGCGCGCCAGCGGGCGCGGCTTCTGGCAACCGCTGGCGAGCGCGCATCGCTCGCTCGGCGCTGTGGCGGCGATGGCGCTCTATTTTCTAAGCCTTCGCCCGTCTCTTGCCGGGCTTGCGGATATGGCGCCGGCGCTGCGCCTGGCCGCCGATATCGCCGCCGGGGCGGGCGTCTATATTGGCGCCCACGCGGCGCTGTGGCTGGCGCAAGGCCGTCCCGACGGCGTTGAGCGCGATATTGCGGATGAGATGAAGCGTCGCTTTCAAAATTAGACGGCTGGACTGCAAGCGGCGGTTTGCCTCCAGCGCTCGCTCGGCTATGAAGAGTGGAAAGACTGTAACTGCAAAGAGACAGGGAGTAATTATGGGCGAACTGGCCCCGCTCGATCAGAAGAAACTTATCGCCGCGGCGATGAAAATTTTGGTGGAAAACCCGCTTTTCAAAGTTGGGGAGACGGAAATTCGCGGCAATACCTATCGCGTCTTTGAAAACGCCCCGCAGAGTCTGCCTGGCCTGTTCGCATACGGCGCGAGCCATGGCGATAAGGAGTTTTTGATCTTTGAAGGCGAGCGTTTGAGCTTTGCGCAAACTTGGGCTCTGGCCTGTCGTTTCGCGCACGGCCTGCAAGATGAACTCGGTGTTAAACCGGGCGATCATGTGGCGATTGCGATGCGCAATTTTCCTGAATGGTGCATCGCTTATATGGCGATCATCTCGACCGGGGCGGTGGTGGTGCCGTTAAACGCCTGGTGGAAGGCTGATGAGTTAAAATACGGGCTTGAGGATAGCGGCGCCAAAATTGTTGTCGTCGATAAACGGCGCCTCGAATATTTGAAACCCCTCAAGGGCGAGCTTGGTCTGACGCTTATCCTCGCCAGAGAAGACGGCGAGGGCGCCGATTATCGCTACGAAGATCTTTTGGAAGGCGCGCAGGATACAACCCCGCTCGACGCCGATATTCATCCCGATGCTGATTTCTGCATTGTCTATACGTCAGGTTCCACCGGTAAACCCAAGGGCGTCGTCCTCACCCATCGCGGCTGTATTTCGACGCTGTTTTCCTGGGCGTTTACGGCGACCGCAGTGAAGGAAGCGCGCGGCGGCGCCAGCCTGTTTGGCGATAATCCCGGCATCTTGCTGGCGGTGCCGTTGTTCCACGTCACCGGTACGCATTCGATATTCCTGTTGTCCTATCTGGTTGGTCGCCGCGTGGCGATGATGTATCGTTGGGATGCAAAGGACGCGGCAAAAATTATCAATGAAGAAAGCCTCACCAATTTTGTCGGCGTGCCGAGTCAGTCTTTTGAACTGATGGATGCGGCGGGTGCGGACGGTTTGCCGAGCCTTATTGATATTGGCGCCGGCGGCGCCAAACGTCCGGCCGAACATGTCAAAAAACTCGCCAAGACGTTTAAGCAGGCAAAACCTTCCTCCGGCTACGGACTGTCTGAAACCAATGCGCTGGGATGCGTTATTTCGCTTGATGATTATCAAAAGCGCCCCGATTCAACCGGCCGCGCGGTACCGCCGCTGACTGACATTAAAATCGTCAAGGATGGCGAGGAAGTTGCGCGCGGCGAAGTGGGAGAGATCTGGATTCGCTCGCCGGCCAATTTTCGCTGCTATCTCAACCTGCCGGAAGACACCGAAAAGGCGCTGACCCCCGACGGCTGGTTCCGGACCGGCGATCTGGCGCGCATGGACGAAGAAGATTTCATCTACATCGTTGACCGGATGAAGGAATTGATTATCCGCGGCGGTGAGAATATTTCCTCACTCGAAGTTGAAAATCGTGTCTACCAGCATCACGGCGTCGCCGAGGCGGCGGTGTTTTCTGTGCCCGATGATGTCCTGGGCGAGCGCGTCGGCCTGGTGGTCTATCCGATGGACGGCGTCACGCTTGAGGCTGCGGAATTGCGCAATTTTATCGCCGAGGGCATGGCGGCCTATAAGGCGCCGGAGCGCATCTGGATTTCGCCATCGCCTCTGCCGCGCCTGGGGACGGCGAAGTTTGATAAATTAACCGTGAAAAAAATTGCCCTAGGCCAACCGCCGGCATTTTCCGTTTGAAAACGACAAATAACAGCGGCGATGGCCATGCGGCTGCATGAAGGACTTGCGCCAGAATCATAAGCCGTGGGAGAACGGCGCTCCGGTTTAGAGCGACCGCTGTCAGGTGATGGAATGCTGCAACTCAGGCCCAATTGCGAACTCTGCGACGCCGATCTGGCGCCCGGGTCGATGCTCGCGCGCATCTGTTCATATGAGTGCACCTTCTGCGCGGATTGCGTCGAGACTGTGCTGGGCAATGTCTGCCCCAATTGCGGCGGCGGATTTGTCGCCCGGCCCATTCGTCCCGCGACCGAACGGCGCGAAGGCGTCAGCCTCGCGCATCAACCGCCATCGGGCGAGCGCGTTCATACGAAATACAGCCGGGAAGAGATTGCCGCATTCGCCGCCACGGCGCGCGACGTCGCGCCGCAAGATAGATAACCGCCTTGTCATGAAGTTTGAAAATGGAACACAACCATGAGCGATCTTGAAACCTTCCGCAAAGACGCCCGCGCCTGGCTTGAAGAAAACTGTCCGGCGGAAATGCGCGACGGCGCCGGCGGCGAGGACAATATCTGCTGGGGCGGGCGCAACTGGAAATTTCAGTCCGAGGCGCAAAAGATCTGGCTGGGCCGTATGGCCGAAAAAGGCTGGACCGTGCCGGCCTGGCCAAAAGAATATGGCGGCGGCGGGTTATCTAAAGAAGAAGTCAAAATTTTAAAAAGCGAAATGCGCGACATCAAGGCGCGCTCGCCATTGGAAAGTTTTGGCATCTGGATGTTGGGTCCGGCATTATTGAAATACGGAACGCATGAACAAAAACTGCATTTTCTTCCCCCCATCACGCGCGGTGAAATCCGCTGGTGTCAGGGCTATTCCGAACCTAATGCCGGTTCCGACCTGGCGTCGCTGCAATGCAAATGCGAAGATAAGGGCGACCATTGGCTGGTGAACGGACAGAAGGTCTGGACTTCATACGCGGACGAATCTGACTGGATTTTCTGCCTTGTACGGACCGACCCGAAAGCGACGAAACATAACGGCATCAGTTTTCTGCTGATCGATATGGCTGCGCAAGGCGTTTCAACCAAACCGATTAAACTCATCTCCGGCAAGTCGCCGTTTTGTGAGACGTTTTTTGACGATGTTAAAGTCCCGAAAGAACATGCGCCCGGCATTGGGGCGATTGTCGGCGATCTCAATCGCGGCTGGGATGTTGCTAAGTATCTTCTCACCCATGAGCGCGAGATGATTTCAGCCGGCGGCGGCGGGCTTTTTGGCGGGCGCGGGATCGGCGAGATTGCCGCCAGTGAAATCGGTCTTGAAGACGGCAGGCTGGCCGATCCGATGTTGCGCGGAAAAATCGCGCAGGCTGAAATTGACGGCTGGGCTTTCCTGTTGACGTTGGAGCGGATGAAAGACGAGGCCAAGGCCGGGCAAGGCGTCGGCGCCAATTCGTCGTTGCTGATATATTACGGCTCCGAGTTTAACAAGCGCCGGTTTGAGCTGTTGATGGATTCGGGCGGTTCGGAAGCGTTGGAATGGGAAGGCGAGCGCACCCAGGACGGTAAGCTTGCGCGCTCGTGGCTTAGAACCAAAGCCAACTCAATCGAAGGCGGCACGTCGGAAGTGCAGCTCAATATTATTGCAAAACACATTCTCCGATTGCCGGGGGCGTAGAGGAACACCATGGCTCTGGTTTTAACCGAAGAACAACAAATGCTGCGCGATTCTGCGCGTGGCTTTCTCGATGAAAAAGCGCCGGTGAGCGCTTTGCGCAAGCTGCGTGATGCGAATGACGAAACCGGCTTTAGCCGCGACCTCTGGAAGGAGATGGCGGAAATGGGCTGGGCCGGGATATTGGTTGGCGAAGATCATGGCGGGACTGATTTCGGGTTTGTCGGCGCCGGGGTTCTCGCAGAAGAGATGGGCCGCACACTGACGGCCTCGCCATTTCTGTCGACGTCAATTCTCGCCGCAACCGCCTTGCAAAAGCTTGGCGGCGATGCTCAACGCCAGGAGCACCTGCCGAAAATTTCCGCCGGCGATGCGGTGTTTGCGCTGGCGGTGGATGAAACCCGCAAGCACGGGCCGCAAAAGACCGCCATGAAGGCCGAAAAACACGGCAATGGATTTAAGCTTTCCGGCGACAAGACCTTCGTCGCCGACGGGCAGGTCGCTGACAACATTATCGTCGCCGCGCGCACTGCCGGCGCCCCCGGCGACGCTGAGGGGATAACGCTGTTTTTGATTGATGCAGCGGCCAAGGGCGTTACCGCTGAGCGCACCGTCATGGTCGACAGTCGCGGCGCCGCGCGACTTAAGTTCGACGGCGTTGAAGCCACCGGCGACGATGTCCTTGGCGAGGTTGATGGCGGCCTGGCCGCGCTCGAAGGCGTTTTAAACGCGGGCCGCGCCGGGCTCGCGGCGGAAATGTCGGGCTCCGCGCAAGCGGCCTTCGCCATGACCATGGATTATTTGAAAGAGCGCAAACAGTTTGGGACCGAAATCGGTTCGTTTCAGGCATTGCAGCATCGCGCCGCACACCTATATTCCGAAATTGAATTGATGAAGTCGGTGACGTTGAAAGCCTTGCAGGATTTGGATGAACATTACGGCATGGCGGGGATAATTTGCTCGCTCGCCAAAGCCAAGGCCGGCGAGGTGGCAAAGCTTGCCGCCCAGGAAGCGGTGCAAATGCATGGCGGCATCGGCATGACCGATGAGTTTGATATTGGATTTTACATGAAGCGCATTCGCGTCGCACAGGAAATGTTTGGCGATGCGGCTTTCCACGCTGATCGCCTTGCGATGATGCGTGGTTACTAAAGTTACCAAGGAGACGAAACATATGCCGACAGCCAAGCAAGACGAGATCGCCGATTATGTCGGTAAACAAACCGGAACTTCCGACTGGGCGATGATTGACCAGGAGCGGATAAATCAGTTCGCCGATGTCACCGAAGACCACCAGTTCATTCATGTCGATGAAGAGGCCGCAAAGATGACGCCGTTTGGCGGCACGATTGCGCATGGATTTTTAAGCCTGTCGATGCTCTCCAAGCTCGCCGCCGGCAATGTGTTGGTGGTTGACGGGGTGAAAATGGGCGTCAATTACGGGTTTGAGAAAGTCCGCTTTATCAACCCGGTAAAATCCGGCCAACGCATTCGCGGTCACTTCACGCTGATGTCGGCGGATCAGAAAATGCCCGGACAATGGGCGTTTAAATATGCGGTCAAGGTTGAAATCGACGGTGAGGAAAAACCCGCGCTGGTGGCGGAATGGCTGTCGATGCAATTTGTCTGAGCAGACGGGGCGCCGGCCACAATCTAAAATCAATCAAGATTTCTGCATACTGAGAATTTAGGAGAGTATCGTGTCTGACATTCGTTATGACGGAAAAGTCGCCATCGTCACTGGCGCCGGCAATGGTTTAGGTAAAAGCCATGCGCTGGCGCTCGCCACGCGCGGTGCGAAGGTGGTCGTCAATGACCTTGGCGGTTCGCGCGATGGTTCGGGCGGTTCGCTCTCTGCGGCCGAAGAAGTTGCAAACCACATTAACGCGGCCGGCGGCGAGGCGATTGCTGACGGCGCCAATGTCACTAAGGACGATGAAGTCGCCGCGATGGTCAAAGCCGCGATGGACCAGTGGGGCCGGGTTGATATTCTGGTCAACAATGCCGGCATTTTGCGCGATAAAACATTTCACAAAATGACGATGGCGGATTTTCGCACTGTCATTGATGTCCACCTTATCGGTACGGCATTGTGCACGCATACGGTCTGGCCGATCATGCGCGAACAGACTTATGGCCGCGTTGTCTGCACCTCCAGCCCGTCGGGCCTGCACGGGATATTCGGCCAGGCCAATTACGGCGCGGCCAAAGCCGGCATGATCGGCTTTATGAATGCGCTGCATCTGGAAGGCGCCAAATATAATATCAAAACCAACCTTCTTTCGCCATCAGCCAAGACCCGGATGACCGAAGATATCGGCATCCCCGAAGCCATCCTCGATCAGATGACGCCAGAGGCGATTACTGCGGCGATGTTATATCTGGTGAGCGACGATGCGCCCTCGCATGCCATAATCTCATGCGCGGCCGGCGGTTATGCGCGCGCCTATATTGTCGAGACCGAAGGCGTCTACCTGCCGCCGGAGAGCCAAACCCCTGAAAACATCGCCGCCCATTGGGAAGAAATTTCGTCGAAAGACAATCTCAAATTCTACGACAACAGCGCCGGCCCGAACATGAATTTCCTGGCCAAGGCGCAGGCCCACGCAAGCGCAAAATAAACGCCGAACAGAGGATTATCCCATGAGACAAGCCGTTATCGTTTCGACTGCCCGCACGCCGATTGGCAAAGCCTATCGCGGGGCTTTTAACGCAACCACCGCGCCGGCGCTTGGCGCCCATGCCATTAAACA
>JAJFFZ010000071.1 GCA_021776395.1 Hyphococcus sp.
AGCCCCCGGGAGATCAGGCTAGACGCCTGTTCGGCGCTTTTATCCGACCTCTTCGCTTGACGAAATCGGCCAATGGCTCGACAGACGGCGCCATCATGAACGCCGTTTTTTCCGTCGCCCTTCCCGTTTTCGCTATCATTGCCGCCGGCCTCATCGCCGGCCGGATGAAATTGATGAGCGCGAGCGACAGCGATGCATTGAATAAATTCGTCTTCCGTTTCGCCATGCCCGCAGCTTTGTTCGGCCTTACCGCCGGGACCGCGCCGCCGGGCCCCCAAGATCTGACCATCGCTTTGTCTTATGGCGCTGCGGCGATTACGGCGATCTTCGGCGGTTATTTCCTCGCGCGCACATTATTTCCCGTTTCAAAATCGGAAGCGGGCGCTCATGGTTTTGCGTCCACACTCGGCAACGCTGTCTTTCTGGGCTTGCCGGTCGCCTTGACGGTTGACGGATGGGCGCGCCCGTTTGTCACTCTGATGTTGATCGAAGGCGTCTTTGTGATCGCTCTTGGCGCCGCCCTGATGGCGCCGCGCCGCGATGGCGGACCGCGCCTCAACCGTATGGCGCAATATTTTACCGGTCCGGCGCGTAATCCGCTGGTGGCCGCCATGGCGGCGGGGTTCATTTATTCAGCCCTCGGATTTTCCTTTTCAGGTCCGGCCGAAACTTTCTTTTCTATCTTCGGGCGCGCCGCAGGACCGACGGCGCTGTTCTCGCTTGGGCTTTTTCTCGCCACCCATAAATTTCCGGCAATCAAGGCCGTCGCCGGGCGGGTCACAGCGATCGCCCTCGTCAAGATGGCGGTGCTTCCCGCGATCGCCCTCAGCATGGCGATGATGCTCGGCCTCAATGACCCCAACTATCGCGGCGCGCTGGCGTTATTCGTTTTTGTTCCGTCCGGCGTCGGCTCTTTTATTATGGCGAGCCAGTATGGCGTCTATAAAAGCGAGACCGCAGCGGCGGTGAGCCTGACCACATTGCTATCGGTGTTGACAATTTCCGGCGTGTTGATTGTGTTTGGGTAGGGGCGCACGCCTACCCCCGCCGCGCAAGAATCTCTTTCACCTTCGCCGCCAACTCACTGCGCTTAACCGAAACTTGTGCGCGCTTGCCTTCGCGCCATTCCGCGTTGTCTTCAATATTTTTTGAAAGCTCGGCGCCAAGCACAAGGTCCTTGATAGTAACCTCGCCCTTTTCGCGCTCATCCGAACCCTGAATGATGGCGAGCGGTGCATTGCGCTTGTCAGCATATTTCAATTGCTTGGCGAAGTTTGATCCGCCGAGATAGACCTCAGCGCGAATCCCTTCAGCGCGCAATTCCGCCGCCATTTTTTGATATTCCGTCATCTGATCTTTTTCGAGGACTAGGATGACAATTGGGCCTTCGTAGCTGATACGATCATCGCTGATGAATTCCTTCGCCGCAAGAAGTCGCGAGACACCTACGGAAATTCCAACCGCCGGGACTTCAATGCCTTTGAAGCGCTTCACCAGCCCGTCATAGCGCCCGCCGCCGCCGACCGAACCCAGGCGCACAGGGCGGCCTTTGTCATCCTTCGCCTCAAAAGTGAGGTCCGCCTCAAATACTGCACCGGTGTAATATTCGAGGCCGCGAATGATCGAGCAATCAATCAGTACCGAGCCTTTATAGTCATCCGGAACTTGGCGGGATATTTCGCTAAGTTCCGCGATTCCGGCATTTCCATTTTTTGTATCGCTCAAAAGCCTCATCAATTTATCGAGATTTTGTCGATTGGCATCAGCAACATCCGAGCCTTGCAGGTTTTGATTGACCGGCGTTGACTGGAGAAACGACACCACCGCGTCGATATTCTTATCCGATAGCTCAACGCCTTTAGTAAAATCGCCGCTTTGGTCTTTTCGACCCGGCCCAAGAAGATGACGTACGCCAACTTCCCCAAGGCGATCAAATTTATCCATGGATCGCATGACGTCTAATCTTGTTTGCTGCTGATCATCGCCATCAAGATCCAGCTTCTCGAACAATCCGTCGACAATCATGCGGCTACTGATTTTCACCATAAAGTCATCGCGCGCAACGCCCGCAGCCTCAATCACTTCGGCAAACAGCGTGCACATTTCCGCATCTGCATGAGGCGCAGGAGCGCCAACCGTATCGGCATCGCATTGGGTGAACTGGCGAAAGCGTCCCGGTCCCGGCTTTTCATTGCGCCAAACGGTTCCCATCTGATAGCGGCGAAAGGGCTTGGGCAGACCATCGTAATTTTCCGCCACAAACCGCGCCAGCGGCGCCGTCAGATCATAGCGCAGGCTCATCCCTGGCTCCTCCTCGTCCTGAAGGGAAAAGACGCCCTGACTGGGGCGATCCACATCCGGCAGGAATTTGCCCAACGCATCAGTATATTCAAAGGCGGGCGTTTCCAGCGGATCAAAGCCATGGGCCTCATAGACCTTGCTGATGCGTTCCAGCATCTCGCGCTCGGCAATCAGCTCTGCACCGATCCGGTCACGGAATCCACGCGGAACCCGCGCTTTGGGACGGAATGTTTTTTGTTTCTTCGCCATGATTTTTCGCCTGTTCAAGGGCGCGGGATAGCCGATGCCGCCCAAAGGAGCAATGCGCCACCGCCTATTGACCGGG
>JAJFFZ010000072.1 GCA_021776395.1 Hyphococcus sp.
GGACAGCGAGGGGCTGCGCCTTGAAGCCTCTAATCTCGGCGGGCAATGGCTCATCGGCTATGGCCCTGCGGCCACCGCCCGCGCAGGGATGAAGATTACCGAAGCCCAAGCTGAAGCATTGTTGCGCCAGGACGTTAAAGACGCCGAAGACGGGGTCCGGCGCAAGGTTACCGTGCCGGTTAATCGCAACCAGTTCTCCGCCATGGTCTCGCTCGCCTATAATCTCGGCGTTGGCGGATTTGGCCGGTCCACCGTTCTCTCTAAGCTGAATGCCGGTGACTACAATGGCGCGGCGGATGCGTTTTTAAATCACAATAAGGCCGGCGGAAAAGTCCTTGAGCACCTGACTATGCGCCGTGAAAAAGAACGGGCGTTATTTCTTAAGTGAGGGATTAGGGATTAGTCAGTCGCTCTTTTCCTAATCCCCAAAACCTAATCCCTCTTCCCTAACAGGCCACCCCTCCATCTGATGGCGCAACCATGTCATCTGCCGTTTGGCCAGGCGCCGGGTGTTTTGTTGCAGGGCGCTTAGCGCTTCCTCGC
The DNA here is from genome assembly GCA_021776395.1 of Hyphococcus sp. Lineage (GTDB taxonomy): Bacteria > Pseudomonadota > Alphaproteobacteria > Caulobacterales > Parvularculaceae > Hyphococcus. The sequence continues at coordinate 544 of JAJFFZ010000072.1, forward strand.
GCGACAGGGCGCCGTTGAGATAGGCGGTGATTTCTGGCACGCCGAGGGTTTTCATCACCGGCAATTGCGGATCGAGGCGCCGCGCTATGAGCGCTTTGACTTCTTCGACGCCGCCTTGCGCAAACATCGCTTCCGCACGCTGATTACACTGCGCGTAAAGCTTATCGCGCGGCGGCGCGAGGATCACCTTTTGCGGCTCGACGGTGACCAGCGGCGTCCTCGGCAGGGATTGAAAATAGGTAAGCGTCTTGCCGCTTGCTTCAAAGACCTCCCAGGCGCGCATCAATCGCTGGGCGTCGCCCTCGGGCAAATGCGCCATGCCGGGATCGCGGGCGATCACCTCATCACGGAAGGCCGCCGCGCCCACCGCCTCACGCCGCGCCCGCGCGGCATCGCGCACCGCCGGCGGGGTATCCGGAATCGGCGATAGGCCTTCCAACAGCGCCTTAAAATAGAGCCCCGTGCCGCCGACAACGATGGCGGGCTTGCCGCTGGCGTGGATCGCGGCGATCTCATCGGCTGCCATGCGCGCCCAGCGCCCGGCCGAACATCGCTCGGAAGGCTCGAAAACGCCGTAGAGCCGGTGCGGGACACGGGCTTCATCGGCTTCGCTCGGGCGCGCGGTAATGATGCGCAAACCCTGATAAACCTGCATCGCGTCGGCGTTAACGATGACGCCGCCGGTTTGCATCCCAAGCGCCAGCGCGGCGGCGGACTTGCCGCTGGCGGTGGGCCCTGCGATAAGGGTCATATTTTCAGTCAAATAATCCGGCATCGGAATGTCCAATACTGTACTGACATTGATTTGTAACCCAGCAAAACCGACTCTCGATAACGAGTTAGCGGGCCGGCTATCGTGTCACTTAGACCACCAAGACTTCGGAGCGCCCGATAGGCACGTCCTTTCGTGCGGAGTTGCAGATGACTTTTTTTTTCACGCAAGTATAGCGCCGTTTGAGTTAGAGGTCGAAGTCCGGAAATTTCTCGGTGACACACCAATAGATATTGTTGCGCAAAAATCGCGACATCGCCGCAAGAGGCTGCTGGTCGCGGATATGGATTCGACCATCATCGAGCAGGAATGTATCGATGAAATCGCTGATTTTGCCGGCCGGCGCGCGGAGATATCGGCGATCACCGAGCGTGCGATGCTGGGCGAGCTTAGCTTTGAAGCCGCCCTCACAGAACGGGTGGCGATGCTTAAAGGGCTTGATGTCTCGGTGCTTGAGGAAACCTACGCCAAGCATATAAGCCTCACGCCGGGGGCGCGCACTCTCGTTCAGACGATGAATAAATTCGGCGCCTTCACCGCGCTAGTCTCAGGCGGGTTTACGTTCTTTACCGAGCGCATCGCCGAGGCCGCGGGGTTCAAATCCGCGCAGGCCAATGAGCTGCTGGTCGAAGGCGGCGTCCTTACCGGCAAGGTGCGCCAGCCCATTCTCGGGCGCGCAGCAAAACAAAACGCGCTGCTGCGGCTCGCCGGACAAGACCACCTCAGGATGGAAGAAACCCTCGCCGTCGGCGATGGCGCCAATGATTTGTCAATGCTGGAACGCGCCGGGCTCGGCGTTGCATTCCGCGCCAAGCCGGCGGTCGCCGAAGCAGCAGCGGCGCGCATACAGCACGGCGACCTGACAGCGCTTTTATACCTGCAAGGTATTCCGCAGTCGGAATTTATCGGCTGAGCTTTACGGCCTCAATGACTCGTAAAACAGCAAATCGCCGCGCTGGACGTAAATCTGCACCGGCCCAGAATTGAGGTTGCGTAATTTGTCGAGCTTCGACACCGCAGTACCTGGCCGGGTAATGCGTTCCCATCCAATCTCAAGGATAACATCGCCGGGCTGCAAAACGATGGCCGCTGGACTGTCCGGGTCAACCGCCGTTACCACCACGCCTTCAATATTGGCCGGCAGGCCATAAGCGCGGATGATTTCATCGGTCGGCTCCTGCAACGTCAGGCCGGCGCCTTTGGCGGCATTGGCCGGCAGCACCGCACCTGCGCGCGCCGAAAGCAACATCCGGGTCTCGCGCCGATCAACCGTGACCGACAAGGTTATCCGTTTGCCGTCGCGCAAAACCACCATCGGCGCGCGTGTTCCTATCGGCGTGTCGGCGACGGCGCGGGTCAGATCGCGGACGCTGGCGACGTCATGCCGGTTAAACGCCAGCACCACATCATTGGCTTCAACGCCGGCGTCAGCCGCCGGGCTGTTGGGCCGGACCAGCGTTACCACCGCGCCCTCGGGTTTGCGCAAACCCAGCGTTTTGGCCAGCTCCGGGGTCATGTCGTCGATGGAAACGCCGAGCCAGCCGCGCCTTGTCTCGCCAAATTCAAGCAATTGCGTCACTACCGTTTTCGACAGGTCCGCCGGGATCGCAAAGCCGACGCCCACCGACCCGCCGGTCTGCGAGAAAATCGCGGTGTTGACGCCGATGACGCGGCCGTCGAGGTCAAATAGCGGCCCGCCGGAATTGCCGCGATTGATCGCGGCATCGGTTTGAATAAAGTCATCATACTGACCGGAATTGATGTCGCGGTTGCGCGCCGAGACGATGCCGACAGTCACCGAGCCGCCAAGCCCGAATGGATTGCCGATGGCAATCACCCAATCGCCAACCCGCGCATGGGAATCATCGCCAAAACCAACAAACGGAAATTTCACGCCGCTGGCGTCAAGTTGCAGAACCGCAAGATCGGTCTCGCGGTCGCGCCCGGTGACGCTGGCTTTAAACTCGCGCCCGTCGTGTAATTTTACAGTGATTTCATCGGCATTATCGATGACGTGATTGTTGGTGACGACAATGCCGGAGGCGTCGATGATGAAGCCGGAGCCAAGCGACACAGGCTGGCGTGAGAATTTCTTCTGCAACGCGCCAAGTTCGCCCGTCGCGGCGCCTCTGATTTCTTGTGAAGACGAGATATTGACGACCGCCGGGGTGAGCCGCTCGGCGAGGTCGGCAAAACTTTCCGGCGCGCCGCGCGCAAACGCGCTCCCGGTCATCGCTAACACCCCAACCGCCATAATGACGGCGAAACCACGCCCCAACGCCGATCGAACCATAACCGCCTCAGCTCTTAAAAACCCCGGAAACCCTAACCCCGACAGGTTAACGCAAAGTCCAAAAACGGCAAGCAACCGGCGACGGGCTAATGCGAAGGCCTGAACCCCCTTAGCGCGCGCCCGTCAAATCATTGAAATAGCGGAAAAATTCGCTATCCGGCGAGAGCAAAATGGTGGTTTCGCCTTGTTTCAGCGCGGTCTCATAGGCCAGGAGCGAGCGGTAAAACGCGAAAAATTCCGCCCGTGCAGGGTCGCGCGTAGCATTTCCCTTCGCGAACCGGCAGGTAACGCCAACGCCATAATCGATCGGATTGTCGCCGGTCGCAACCTCCGCCTCGACCCGTTCGACCACCACCGGCAACCCGTCATAGGCGCCGGCGAAAATGCAGTTCCGGGTCGCATCGGCCTGACCCTGGATTTCCAGCGCCTGGCGATTGGCGTCGGCGAGAATTTCCGCGCGCTTACGATTGGCTTCGGCCTGGATGCGGGTGTTCTCGCGTTGGCCCTCGGAGCGAATGAGTTCGGCTTCTTCGTTCCTGGCCGAGCTCATCTGGCTGTAGACGGTTTGCGCAATGTCGGCCGGATAATCAGCGCGGCGGATTTGTACGTCGATAATTTCAACGCCAAACTTGCGCGCCTCGCCGCCCATCCGTTGAGCGATGCGCACGGTTAATTCCTCCCGCAACGTAGTGACGATATCTTCAATGCTGACCTCGCCCAAAGTCTGGCGAAGACTGTTTTGCATGATACCGTCAATGCCTGCCTGAGCGCTACCGCGCAACCCACGGCCACCGCCGGCGCCGGAAATAAACGTCTGATAGTAAAGCAAAGGATCGACAATCCGATAGCGCGCAAAAGCGTCAACTGTCAGCCGCTCCTGATTGACATCGGTAATTTCCATTGCGTCGCGGAGGTCATATTCGAGATTTCGTTTATCAATTTTGATAACATCCGCCCACGGAAGTTTTACATTAATCCCTGCATCGACCACAGTATGTTGCGGCTTGCCAAGTAAAATGACCAGCGCATTTTCAGTTTCGCGGACCACAAAAAGGCTGGTCTGCGCAAGTACAAACAAGCCGAAAAGGACCGCCGCGACAATCACAAATTTTCTATTCTGTATCATGTTGAGCGCCCTAATTCTTGTTTGATTTCAATTCGTTGAGCGGTAAATACGGGACCACGCCGCGGCCCGCCTGCTCATCGATAATGATTTTGTTCATGCCGCCGAGCACACCTTCAACAGTCTCAAGATACATCCGCTGACGCGTCACTTCCGGCGCGCGGCTATATTCGGTGTAGATCTTGTTGAAACGTTCAGCCTGGCCGATGGAATCGGCTTCAACCCGCGCCGCGTAAGCACGCGCCTCTTCAATTACCTTTTGAGCCTGACCTTCAGCCACCGGAATAATCTGGTTGGCGGCGCGCTGGGCTTCGTTGATCATCTGCGCTTTCTCATTGCGCGCCTTGATGACATCGGCAAAGGCGTCGCGCACCGCGCCGGGCACTTCCGGTTTTTCCATATTGACGCGCAACACTTCGATGCCGCTGTCATAATAATCGAGCAACTTCTGAATACGCTGGCGCGTTTGTTCAACCACTTCCGCCTGGCCGCTGGTGATAATCGGCTCCAGCTCCTTGGCGCCAACCGTCTCACGCATCGCCGCTTCCGACACAGCTCGGACCATATTTTGCGGTTCTTCAATGTTGAAAATATATTTCGCCGCGTTTGGAAGCTCGCCCGGCGCTGGCGCGGCGCGACTGATCTTCCAGTTCACAGTGAAATTAACGTCAACGATATTGCGGTCGCTGGTCAGCATCAGGTTTTCCCGCGCGCCCGACCCGCTGCCTTCGCCATTGATGGTCGCGGTCTGTTGCTTATCAACCGGCACTTTGGTGACGCCTTGAATGAGCGGCGCGCGCCAGTGCAGGCCAGCGCCGCTAATTCCGGAATATTTGCCAAAGGTGGTTTTGACGCCCTGCTCTTCCGGATCGATCTGATAAATGCCGGTGAAAATCCACAGGCCCAAAATCGCCGCGCCGATCAGCCCCAGCATGCCGCGATCAAGCGGCAGCCCGCCGATGCCGCCGCCGCCAGGCCCGCCGCGCGGAAAAGCGCGTTTCAGGCGCTGGCGCGAGGCCTGGAGAATATCTTCAAGATCGGGCGGTTCGCCATTATTGCCGCGACCGCCGCCGCCATTTTGACCGCGGGGCGGTTGGCCCCATGGCCCGCGACTGGGACCTTTATTTCCGGAATTGTCTTGCCAGGGCATTGAGCCTCACTTGTCTGGTTGTCGTTGGTGACGGTATAGCGCGCGAGTAATATTGATAGGACGTCTGGCGCGCTAGCGGATTTATAACGCCCGTATAGCGGGATGTTTTGCACTCGTATATATGTCACCGAAATCGCGCCGTGCAACGCGCAAGGCCGGCTTTTTCGCAAAAACAAAGGGTTATTTTGACACAACCGATGGCAATACGGGTCCGTAACGCGCTTGCGCAGGTCGCAAACCCCAAAACCGGGCGAAACATCATCGCCGACGGGCTGGTTCAGGGGCTGACAACCAATGATGACGGCAAGGTGCGGTTTGCGCTGGAAGTGGCTGGCGGCAGTGCGGGAGACGCCGACATGCTGCTGGCGGCGGCGAAAAAAGCCGCCCTCGCGGTCGATGGCGTCAGCGCCGTGGCGGCGGTCGCCACCGCCCATTCAGCAGCGCCTTCTCCGACTGGCGGCCACGACAACCCTTTGGGCGTGCGTAAAAAACCGCAGATTGAACAAGCCGCCGAGGCCATGGCCGGCGTCAAGCACGTTATCGCCATCGCCTCGGGCAAGGGTGGGGTCGGAAAATCGACGGTTGCAGCCAATCTCGCGGTGGCGCTGGCGGCGGCGGGCTATAAAACCGGCCTTCTCGACGCCGACATCTATGGACCGTCTTTGCCGACCCTGTTCGGCCTCAAAGACAAGGCGACGGTGCGCGACGGCAAAATCCTTCCCGTCGAGGCGCATGGCGTCCGGGCGATGTCTATCGGCATGCTGGTCGATCCGGACCAGGCGCTGGCCTGGCGCGGGCCGATGGTGATGGGCGCGCTCAGACAATTGATGAGCGATGTCGATTGGGGAACGCTCGACGTGATGCTGGTCGATACGCCGCCGGGCACGGGCGATGCGCATCTGTCGTTAATTCAGTCAAAGCGCCTTACCGGCGCGGTGATCGTATCGACGCCGCAGGAAATGGCGCTGGCCGATGTCCGGCGTGGCGTTGCTTTGTTCCGCAAAACCGAAACCCCCATTCTTGGCGTCATTGAAAACATGGCGTGGCTGGAAACGCCCGATGGCGAGCGCCATTATGTGTTCGGCAAGGGCGGGGCGACGCGCGTTGCGCAAGAGCTTGGGGCGCCGTTCCTTGGCGCCGTCCCGCTTTATCCGGAACTGCGCGAGGCCTCAGACGCCGGCGCGCCGCTCGCGGGCGGCGATCATCCAGCGGTAAAAACCTTCGCGCAAATTGCAGACAAAATTATTGCGGCCATTCAGGGGGCGACGGGATCGACCGCTGAATGATCGTGGACGATGCGCCACTGACCGTTGATCCGTTTCCATACCAATGAAAAGGCGCCGCCTGTGTTGACGCCGCCTTTATTGTGGGTGAAGCGCCCGGTGACAATCGCGACATCATCGGTGACCATTTCAACGTCGGTCTTATCAACACTCAACCGCCCCAGCCCGGTGTCGTCGGCATATTCCTCACGGTAGCGCTTCTGGGTGGAAGACCAGCCTTTGGTCATCTTCACGCCGGAGATGAATTTTAAGTCGTCGCTTTTCCAATAGATGTTCATAAACGCATCAAGATTGCCCTCATTCCAGGCGGCGATCTGTGCGTTGAGCGTTGCCAGAACAATATCGGCGGGTGTGCGGTTGGCGGATTTTGATTTCTTGGCGGCTTTCGCCGGCGCGGCTGCCGGAGGCTCCGCGGGTTCGGCGGCGGCCGGTTTGGCTTCAACCACCGCAGCGGGCGCAGAGGCGGGTTTGGCTTCTTCGTGCGGCGGCGGCGCCTTTTCTTCTGGCGCTGCGACTGGCTCTGCGACAGGCGCGGCCTGTGTCACGGCGGCGGGCGTCACGCTGACGGCGGCGCGCGGTTCAGGCGTAGCGCCAACCAGGCGTCCGACCGGCGCCGTAGGCCGTGCGCCGGGCAGCGGCTCGTCAATCTGTGCAGTCAACTGCGCTGGTCCTTTAAACGCTTCCGGGGCCGGCGGTTCGGCGAGGATTTGACTCATCTTGTCTTCAAGCGCTGCATCCGCCTCAACCACGCGCGCGGCATTAGCGCCAGGCGCGGCAGGCTGATTGCTTATTTTCGCTGGCGCCGCCGTAGCAACCGGCGCCGCAATTATTGGCGCTGCTGCTACCGGCGCCGGTTCGGGAGCGGCAGTGGGAGCGGCGGTTAAAATTTCAGGCGCGGCGAGACTCTCCGTGGGCGGAAGGTCGGCAGGCGCGAGCGCTTCGGGCGCAACCGCTTGCGGCGCGGCAACCGGCTCGGGTGCAACCGCCGTCGGCGCCGGTGCGGTCGCGACCGTTGTGACACTAGCGGGAGCGACAGCAGCAGGCGCAACAGGCGCCGCCTCAGTGCGGAGCACGCCAACCGGCGCGCAAGCATAGCCCGACGCCTTCAGCGTCTCGGCTAGCTCGGTGGCCTTCAGCATACAATAATCTTGCGAATTATTGGCGTGATAGGGAGTGGAGACATTGGTGCTGGCGGCGCGTGAATATTGCACATCACAGCTCTTGCCGACCACGCCTGGCGCGATCACCTCGATCTTGCGCTCATCACCGGCTTTGATGCAGGCCAGCTCCAGCTCGGACGCAAATGCGTTCCCCAGCATCGCCGCTGCAACACCCGCCGTTAAAACCAATCGCCGCATGGCTCCCCTCCAATTCATCATCAATCCCGCCCCAATGCCTGTGCATCCGGGCCTGCGCATCCAGCTTCCCGTCCGCTAAACTAGCGCGCGTTGTGAGCCAATTGCAGCCGAAACCACAGCGGCCTTTATAATAACGCCATTCTACTAAGCCGAAGGTTGCTGAATTGCTTATAATTCAAGGCTTTTTCAAGGCTTTGCGCCGCGCCGCTCAAGCATGAAAAATTCGCAACCATAGTCATTGCGGGCGTTTTGTTCGCAAACTGATTCGCGGCGCTCACGCCACGCCTCCGGCTTGAGGTCAGGAAAATGAACATCGCCGTCAATATCTGCGTTAACCCGGGTTAAGTATATGCGCGCCGCCAGCGGCAGGGTTTGGGCGTAGATATCAGCCCCGCCAATGACGCAAATCTCATCGACGCCGCGAGCCTGTGCACAGCCGCGCGCCAGCGTGATGGCTTCAGGCAGGCTGCCAGTGGTGAAGGCGCCGGGCGCTTCAAAGCCTGGCGACCGCGTCGCCACGATATTGTCGCGCCCGGACAACACCTTGCCAATGGAGGTATAAGTTTTGCGACCCATGATGATCGGCTTGCCGGCAGTGACGCGTTTGAACCATTTCAAATCGTCGGAAATCCGCCATGGCAGCGTCCCGCCGACGCCGATGGCGCCGCCCCGCGCAACCGCTGCGACCAGCGCGATTTTCATCGCGCATCTCCATGCGCCCGATCTTTAGCGGCGAGATTATCAAGCGCCGACCCGGTGAGACGGTTGACCGTCCACTCGCTCATCGCCTCTGCGCCGAGCGATTCATAAAACGCAATCGCCGGCGCATTCCAGTCCAGCACCGACCATTCAAGCCGGCCGCAATTATGGTCCTGCGCTATCTTCGCCAACCGCGCCAGCAACGCCTTACCAGCGCCGGCGCCGCGCGCCTCGGGCGTCACATAAAGGTCTTCCAGATAAAGCCCGTGCCGGCCGAGAAATGTCGAATAGTTGAAAAAATAAAGCGCAAAGCCGCATGCCGCGCCATCAGCCTCGGCAATCAGTGCAAAGACTTTCGGATTGTCGGCGAATAATGTTGCGCTGAGATCGCTCTCACTGGCGACCACCTCATGGGCGAGCTTTTCATACGCCGCCAATTCGCCAATGAATTGAAGGATTAACGCCTCGTCTCCGGGGACAGCCTCGCGAATGGTCAATGTCATGGGCGCGGCGTTCATACCGCAACCTGCGCTTTGATATGCGGCTGGGCGGTATAATTCTCAATCGCGATATCATCGAAACGGAACGCAAAAATATCGTCAATCTCCGGGTTGAGCCGCAGCTGCGGCAACGGCCCCGGAATGCGCGTCAGTTGCTCACGCGCCTGGTCGCCATGATTGAGATAGAGATGCGCATCGCCAAGCGTCAGAATAAAATCGCCCGGCTTCAAGCCGCAAGCCTGCGCCATCATCGCTGTCAGCAATGCGTAAGACGCGATGTTGAACGGAACGCCGAGAAAAATATCGCCCGATCGCTGATAGAGCTGACAGGAAAGCCGGTCTCCGGCGACGAAAAACTGAAACAGGCAATGACATGGCGCCAGCGCCATCTGCTCCAGATCCGAAGGGTTCCAGGCGCTAACGACCAGCCGCCGCGAGGCCGGGTTTTTCTTAATCTCGTCAACCACCCACGCCATCTGGTCAATCGCGCGCCCGTCCGGCGCCGCCCATGAGCGCCATTGCTTGCCATAGACCGGCCCGAGCTCGCCGCGCTCATCGGCCCACGCATCCCAGATTGAGACCCCGTTGTCCTTGAGATATTTGATATTAGTGTCGCCGGCCAGAAACCACAATAGTTCGTGCACGATAGATTTTATGTGCAGCTTCTTGGTGGTCAAAAGCGGGAAGCCTTCGCCCAAATCAAAGCGCATCTGATGGCCGAACACGGCCCGCGTCCCCACCCCGGTGCGGTCGACCCGCTCGTCGCCCGTTTCCAGTACCCGCTCTAAAAGATCAAGATATTGCCGCATTGCGCTCCACGAATCTCCCAGTTTGGCGCTAGTCTAGCAATTGCAGCAGGCCCGTCACCCAGGATTTGCGCTGGGCCGCCTTGTCACACAGCGCTTTTTCCCCAGACGGCATGGTGCTAGGGTCGGGCAAAAGCGGCAAAGAGGGGTTGGTAATGGCGCAGGCAAACTCATCAGACGGGCACAAAAAATTCGGCAAGGGCCTTGCCCTGCCCGGCCTCATCGTCGGCCTTCTGACCGGCGCGGCTATGTACGGTATTATCGAGTTTTGGATCGACGATGCGGATGACAAAACGCTGGCGTCTGTGGTGTTGCTCTTCATCGTCACGGCGGCGGCGTCCTATCTCCTCCTGGCGGAGACCAACCGGCTGATCAGGGCGACGGGCGCGGCGCTTCTCATCGCTGCTATTTTCGCCCTGCCGGATTATTTCATTTTAAGCCAGGTCACGGATGAGGCCAAAAACCTCACCGAGTTTCCGGCGGTGTTCTGGTTTCTCAGCCGCGGGCTGGTGGTTTATCTCACCGTCACGCTCGCCAAATCCGTTCTCGAAGCGGGCGCCCCGCCGCCCTATCGCGAGGTGTTCTTTCACGGGCTGACCATTCCCCTCATCGCCGGCGGCGCCAAAGTCTTCGCCGGGCTGGCGCTGGTATTGTTATTCGCCTGGGCGCGATTGCTGAAGGAAATGGATGTCAATTTTTTCAACAAGCTGTTTCAGGAACCGTGGTTTATCCTGCCGTTTCTTGGCGCCATTGGCGGATTGGCGATTGCGATGATGCGCGGACAACAAGCCGTGCTCGGCGCGTTGCGGTTTATCCTTTTGTTGTTCTCCCGCATCGTGATGCCGATCACCGCAGTGTTTACGATCACCCTCCTCATCATCTTGGCAACCAAAGGAACCGGGGTGATTTTCGACCGCCCCTATCCAAGCGTCTGGATCATAGTCCTCGCGCTTACCGGCATGTTGATTTTCAACGGGGTCTATCAAAATGGAGAGGGCGGACCGCCGCCGGCCTGGCTGAGAATTTCCACCCTCATCACGCTGGTTGGCTTTCCGATTTATTCAGGCCTTGCCTTCACCGCCATCATGCTGCGCATCGGCGATTACGGGCTGACGCCGCCGCGCATCGCCGGGGTTGCGATCACTGGCTTGGTGGCGGCTTACTCGCTGGTCTGTCTCGCAGGCTTGCTGACCGAGTTGAACTGGCGGGCAAAGCGTTGGATGCCGCTGGTCGCGCCGCTCAATACCACCATGGCGGCGTTGTGGATTATCGTACTGACGGCGCTCGCCACCCCGCTGGCCAATCCCTGGGCGATCAGCGCCGATAGCCAATACAGACTGATCGCCAGCGAGCGCATCGCCGCGCAAGATTTCGATTTCGGCTATCTGCATTTTGAGCTTGGACAATATGGCGACGCGGCGCTGGAAAAAATGCTTGGCCTCAAAGACCACCCCGAGGCGCAAGCCATCAGCGCCGGCGTCGCCCGCGCACATGCCGCCAATAACCGCTGGGAATATGATAACCCGGAACTGACAAACTATCCCAACAACAAAGACAGGCCCGTCACCGCCGACCCGAACGGCCCCATGGGATTGGAATTAAACCCGGACGGCGTCGAACCTGATGATCCGGACACAGCGCCACCAGAAACCACGCAACCGGAAACCACCGATCCCGACGCCGGCGGCCAGTAACTTCTAATCTTCGCTTTTGAGCTTCACCAGCTTGCGTTGCGGGCCGTTGTAATCGGCGACCCCGTCTGAAATCGCATAACAGGCGAGCCGCACCGCGCGCGGGATTTTCACCTTCTCGCCGTCGCGCTCGCCTTTTTCATAATACTGGATCATGCGGCGCTTGAGGCCGAGCAAATGCGCCGCGTCCTTCTGCGACAGCCGCAGCGTCTTGCGCCATTTCTTGAAATCGCCCGGTTCCATCGCTGTCACTCCGGCGCTCCAATTGAGCGCACCCCACAGCGCCCCTTTACGACACGGATATTACAGAATGTTGACAGTTGCTGCTATTTTTTAGGCCCCTGCGGGGTCTTCAAATTAACCCCCGCATGGCCTATATAAACCCTGCCCGCTTCGGTGGGATATGGCGATAAATTGCGCGTGTAATAACCGTTTCGGACCCGGGGGCGGTACCCGGCGGCTCCACCAAAACCCTTCCTCGCCGTTTAGCGGAGGGCTTCGACGGGGCCGAAATAGGATCGACGAGCGTCTAAAGACGATGTTTTTGCCCGGTTTGCCTCCGTTATTTGGCTAAACTGAATAGTTGCTAATGACAACAATTCGGAAGAGTTCGCTCTTGCTGCGTAATGC
>JAJFFZ010000073.1 GCA_021776395.1 Hyphococcus sp.
ATGCTTGTCAGGGTGATGCTGATGGAGCAATTAAACCGCGCAATGACCATCCTCACCGGCCACCCCTATCACCGCTCATGACCGCGCGCACGAACCTCATGTTATTTCTTGCCGTCATGGCGGTCTCTGTCACGCCTGTGCAAACACGCGCGCAGACGGATCCGAGCCAGCTGCAAGAGGTCGAGCGCCGGCTCAAAGATCGCGCCGAAGAAGAAAAACGCCTGCGCCGCGAGGCCGCCGCGCGCGAAAAAGAAGTCACGGCGTTGCGCCACCGGATGATCGAAACCGCTAACTCAATTCAGCAAGCCGAGCGTAAAATCACCGCGCTTGAAGGCTCGATTGCCGAGCTTGAACGCGAAAAGGCGCAAGCCACGACAGCCTTGCGCGCCGAGAGCAGCAATCTCAGCGAGGTGTTGGCGGCGCTGCAATCGCTTGAACTATCACGCCCGCCGGCGCTGTTGGTGTCGCCGGAGGACGCCAACAAATCCGCGCGTGCGGCAATGCTGTTGTCTGACGCCGCCCCAGCCCTGGAGGCGAGAGCGGCGCGTTTGCGCATCGCCGTTGAGAGCCTGGAGGAGCTGTCAGCAGCATTAGCGCGCGAGCAAGCCGCTTATGCCGGCACCAAGACCGCGCTTGCCGTCCGCCGCGACGTATTGGGCGAGTTAATGAAGCAAAAGGAAAAAGAACGCGATGTCGCCGCCGGACTGGCGGCCGCCGCCCAGAAACAGACCGCGCGCCTGGCGGTCGAGGCGACCAGCCTGCGCGAGATGCTGCGCCGGCTGGAGCGACTAGCCCATCTCGTCACCCCGCGGCTCAAACCCCCGCCGCCGAAAATAATCGCCGCCAGCCCCCTTGAAATCACCCCGACGATCAAGCCGACAGCGCCCAATCCCTTTATCGCCACCAAAAACTTCGCCGCCGCCCTTGGCCGCTTGCGACCGCCCGTGGCCGGAAGGTTAACGGGGGCGTTCGGCAAACCCCGCCCGGAAGGCGGTGTTTTTGAAGGAATCCGCCTTTCCGCCCGCGATCAGGCAATTGTGACCGCTCCATTTGAAGGCCGCGTAGTCGTGGCGCGGGATTGGCAGCCAATTGGTAATCTGGTGGTTCTGGACGTCGGCGGCGGCTTTCATATATTATTATTAGGCGTCGGCGACATTCTGGTAGAAGAAAACCAGCAGATTACCGCCGGAGAGCCCGTGGCGACAATGGCCGAAGGCGGCGCAGACTTGGATCTTCAGATCCGCAAAAAAGGCGAGCCCGTTAATCCGGAATTGTGGCTCTCAAGCAAGAGTATCGAAGAGCTGGCGTTCTAGCCGGTATGAAAAGGTAGTAAAAATGCAGAAGCTTTCTTCCCGCGCTCCCAGACTTCGCCCCTCGGCGACCAAACGTTATACCGCCAGCGCGCTGGCCGGCGCGGCGGTTGGCGGTGCGCTGTTGTTTGGGGTTTTGTCCAGTGCGGTGTTCGCGCGGGCGTCAATCTCGGCCGACACATTCCGCCAGCTTGATCTATTCGGTGAAGTCTTTGAGCAGGTGCATGAGAACTACGTCACCGACCCGGAAGATGGCGAGCTCATAAAGGGCGCCATTAACGGCATGCTCAACACGCTCGATCCGCATTCAAGCTACATGACGGCTGATGATTTTCAGACCATGCAAGAGCAGACCCGCGGCACCTTTGCCGGGCTCGGCATTCAGATTGTGATGGACAATGAAGGCGACGACAAAGGCTATGTTAAAATCGTCGCGCCGATAGAAGACACGCCCGCCGACCGCGCCGGCATTCTCACCAACGACCTAATTGTCGAAATCGACGGTGAGGCGGTGCTCGGCATGACTATCGATGAGGCTATTTCCAAGCTTAAAGGCGAGAAAGGCACTAAAGTTGATATCAAAATCCTTCGCGACCGCGACGCTGAGCCGTTTGAGCTGACCATTGTTCGCGATATCGTCACCGTCCAGGCGGTCCGATGGCGCGCTGAGAACGACTTTGCCTATGTCCGTATAGCAACTTTCAGCGAGCAGGCTGATGCGGGCGTTAAAAAAGCTCTCAAGAAATTGTCGAAAGAAATTCCGGGCGGGCCGAAAGGTCTTATTTTAGACCTGCGGTCCAACCCCGGCGGCCTGCTCGATCAGGCGGTTGCGGTCTCCGACATATTCCTTGAAGGCGGCGAAATTGTTTCCACCAGAGGCCGGCGCCCGCGCGACACGCTGCGCGAGATGGGAACGCCGGGTGACAAGCTCAACGGAAAGCCCATCATTGTATTGATTAATGGCGGCTCGGCCTCAGCCTCAGAGATTGTCGCCGGCGCATTGCAAGACCGCAATCGCGCGCTTCTGCTCGGCACAAAATCTTTTGGCAAAGGCTCGGTGCAAACCGTTATCCCACTGCAAAATGGCCTTCAGGGCGCCTTGCGGCTCACCACGGCACGCTATTACACCCCCTCCGGCCGCTCAATCCAGGCGCTCGGCATTGACCCTGATATCGCCATGCCGGTGATCTATCCGGGCCAGGATGAGGACATCAAACGGCGGGCCGAACGCGACCTGCCCGGGGCGCTTGACGTTAATGAAGAAGAAGAAGAGGTCGTCGAGGCGGATGCGGCTGCCGACGAGGCCGATGATGACGCCGCGCCGGCTGTTGAGCCTATTGAGTGCCCGTTTGAGGAAGATGGCGAGACAGTGAGGGATTGCCAGCTTGAGCGCGCCGTTGAAATCTTAACTGACGCCACCGCCTACCGGCAATTGCTGGCCGATGCAGGCGTTGCGCGCCAATAACGCGCCTTACAGACAATCAAAATTGAGCTGGGGCGGTCCTTGAAAGGCCGCCCCATTTTCAATTGGTTAACCGTATTATCTGTATTTATGACCGGTAAGTTAGAAAGAGGCGCGCAACCCCGCGCCCAACAGGCAATATGATCGCCAACCGCCGACGCAGATTTATGCTCCCGGTCCTGAGCCGCCTGTCGATGGCGTGGCTCAGCGCGCTGGGCGTGGCTGCGGTCATCATCGCCGGGCTTACCTATTCGATCACCAGCGGCAAGGGCCCGGGGCGGGTGTCGTTGTCAATTGACGGGATGGAACGCATCGCCCGCCATGAACCGGTGATGGCGGCGCGCCAGACCCCAGCTGCAAACCAGACCGCAACCGGCACCCCCGGACTGCGCCTGGCGCCGCCAAGCTTACGCGACGACGGCGAGGCATCGATGGAAACCATCGAGGGCGCCGAAGGGGAAGACTTTCTTCTCTACCCGGATGAGACTGATTTTGCGGACAGCGGGGACAATGGCGGTGAGATCGTCATCACCATTGCCAGCGCTGGCCCCAAAGCAACGCCGGCAACAGCCGCCTCGCTCACTCGCGCGCGCGCTGCTAAAATCCCCGGGCCGGATGCGGCTCTGTTACGCGCAACGCCGTTCGGCAAGGCGCCGCGCATTGGCCCGGACGGGCGCAAAGCCATGTATGTTTACGCCGCCGCCAGCCCGGAGCCAGACGGCGCGCCGCAGGTTGCAATCATTGTCGGCGGTCTCGGATTGAATTCAGCGCTGACGCAACGCGCGATTGACGAATTGCCTGCGGAAATCTCGCTGGCGTTTGCGCCTTATGCGAAGGATCTGAAATTCTGGACCCAAAAGGCCCGCGACGCCGGTCATGAAATCCTGATCGAGCTGCCGATGGAAGGTTACGGCGCCAATGTTGATGCGCTTGGGCCTGCCGGCCTCCTGACGACGCAGAACCGCGAAGAAAACCTCCAGCGCCTCGACTGGCTGATGTCGCGGTTTGGCGGTTACTTTGCGGCGACCAACTATCTCGGCGCCAAGTTCTCAACCCAGGATGAGGCGATGGCGCCAATTTTGAAAAAACTCAACGATGCAGGCGTCGCCTATATTGACGACACCGGCGCTTCAACCATCACCGGCGCAAGACGGGGCGGCGCCATCGCCTCGGTCGATCGCATCGTGCCGCCGGCGCCCGACCCCTCGCGCCGCAACGCCGTACGCCGGGAATTGCGCGCGCTGGAGCTCATCGCCAAGCGCGATGGCGTAGCGCTCGGCAAGACCTATGCTTATGCGACAACGCTCGACGAGATTGTCGCCTGGGCCAATGAGCTTGAAGACAACGGCTTTGTCGCCGCGCCGGCCTCAACCGTCTTGCAGAGCCAGGCGTCGCGGCGCTAAAGATTGGCGAGTAAGTTATTTACGGCGCACGAAAATCTATGGACACCGAAACGCTCCACCGGAACTATCGCCCCAATGTCGGCGTTGCTCTCTTCAACCGTGAGGGCCGTGTCTGGTATGGACGCCGCGCCGGCGACTTCTCGCTTGAGCTTGCCAAAGACCCCGCACAACGATGGCAGATGCCGCAAGGCGGTATTGATCCGGGCGAGGATATTATCGCCGCCGCCTTTCGCGAACTCAAAGAAGAAACCGGCGTTACCTCCGCCAGGCTCCTCACCGTCACGCCGGGCTGGCTCGCTTATGATTTTCCCGCCGCCTACAAGAAAAACAAGTGGCAAGGCCAACGCCAGAAATGGGCGGCAATGCTGTTTGAGGGCGAGGACAGCGAGGTTGACCTTGACGTCCACGATCATCGTGAATTTGATGACTGGCGGTGGGGTGAGCTGGAAGAGGCGCCATCCCTGATTGTGCCGTTCAAGCGCCATGTCTATGAGGAGTTGATGGCGGCGTTTACGCCCTTGCGGGATTTTTTACGCAGCTATAACGCGAAATAGTCGCAATCTTTCCCCAAATAGCTTCACCAATAATAAACAAGCAAACGGTCAAAATGGCGCGGCGCGGGCGCGCGGCGCACACTGGCGCGAGGTGATCCGTTGCTTTAGTTTTGCAGGCCCCGGACCGGCAGGCGATGCGGCCAGGGGAGTTAGGTTAAGACATGAAAGATGACGATCAGCGCAACGCCAAAGGAAGCGGCCCGGAAGCACAAGCCGGCGCTGAAGCGGCAGCCCATGCCGCCGCTGGGCGGACGGCGCAAAACGCAGCCGCCGCCGGCGACAAAGTACGGAAATCAAAAACAAATCCGGCAATGCCCGCCAAAACCGGCGCAGTCCTCCATGCCCTCGCTGAGATGCACCACGACCAGGATGCGATCCGGCGCGCCTTTGAGACCGGGGAATATCCCTATCGCCGAAAAATTTCGCGCAAAGTCTATGAGCGGCATAAAGCTGAATTGCAGGTCGAGCTTTTAAAGGCCCAGCGTTGGGTGGAGGAAACCGACCAGAAAATCGTGCTCCTGTTTGAGGGCCGCGACGCCGCCGGCAAGGGCGGCACGATCAAACGGTTTATGGAGCATTTAAACCCCCGCACCGCGCGGGTCGTCGCGCTATCCAAGCCGAGCGAACGCGAACGCAAACAGTGGTTTTTTCAACGCTACATCCAGCATTTGCCGGCCGGCGGCGAAATCGTCATGTTCGACCGCTCATGGTATAATCGCGCCGGGGTTGAGCGGGTCATGGGCTTTTGCTCACCCAATGAATATCTTGAATTCATGCGTGAAGCGCCGGCGCTGGAACAAATGCTCGTCAATAGCGGCATTATTCTGTTCAAATACTGGTTTTCCGTTACCCGCAAAGAACAGCTTCGCCGCTTTAAGGCGCGCGAAGGCGATCCCTTAAAACAATGGAAGCTGTCGCCGATCGATATGGCGTCTTTAGATAAGTGGGACGACTATACGGAGGCAAAAGAGGCAAAGTTTTTCTATACCGACACCGCCGATGCGCCATGGATCGTGATCAAATCAGATGATAAAAAACGCGCGCGCCTCAACTGCATGCAGCACTTTTTATCGTCGCTGCCCTATCCGGAAAAGAACACCCACATTGTCAGAGGGCCGGACAATCTGATTGTTGGATCCGCCAGCCATGTGGTCGGCCGTGACGACCATATTTTAGGAAAAAGCCTGCACCCGGATTTACGCCGGGGGCGCTAAAGCGCGGCCTGCAGCTCTTTTAAACGGTCAAGCGACTGTTGCGCGGCCAGTTTTTTCTCATCGCTGTCAGCATCGGCGAGGTCTTCTTCTGCGTTTTTAACCCGCAAGGCGATTTTTTCCGCGTCGAGTTCTTCGGCCGGCATCGCCTCTTCGGCGAGAAGCGTCAGTCCCTCGGCTGAGATTTCCGCAAAACCGCCGCGCACGAAAATCTGCTTTTCGTCCGAGCCGGTGCGGATGCACACCATGCCCGGCGCCAGCGTCGCCATTAACGGCGCATGGTTCGGCATGACGCCAATCCAGCCTTCCGTGCCCGGAATATCAACCTGGTCGACATCTTCAGACATAAGCTCGCGCTCAGGCGAGACGAGGTTGAAATGAAGTTTATCTGCCATCTTTGCCTACGCCGCTTCCGCCGCCAGAACACCGGCTTTTTCAATCGCCTCGTCTATTGAGCCGACCATGTAGAACGCCGCTTCCGGCAGGTGGTCATAGTCGCCGGCGACCAGGCCTTTGAAACCTTTGACAGTTTCCGCCAGCGGCACCAGCTTGCCTGGTGAACCGGTGAAAATTTCAGCTACAAAGAATGGCTGCGACAAGAAGCGCTCAACTTTGCGGGCGCGCGCGACGACCAGTTTGTCTTCTTCCGACAGCTCATCCATGCCGAGGATCGCGATGATGTCTTGCAGTGATTTATAGCGCTGCAAAATCCCCTGAACGTCGCGGGCGACCTGATAGTGTTCCTCGCCGATGACCCGCGGGTCGAGAATGCGGCTGGTGGAATCGAGCGGGTC
>JAJFFZ010000074.1 GCA_021776395.1 Hyphococcus sp.
ATATAATCTCATGCCATACATTCCCGGGGCTTGCTCCTTGCAAATCCCGGAAACCTATCCCGGCAACGCTCAAAGTGGCCCACTTTTACGCCGCCCAAATCAGGCGGCCAACTGGAACACTTTTCCACCGATATTCACACAGTTGGCTGTTGCGGCGTCTCTAAACCCCGCAACCGGCGCTCGACAGAGTGAAACGCCCGGCCCGAAAAGCATGGCCGATTTTTGGGCCGGCGTTTTGCTTGAAAAGCGGCAAGCCGCCCGCGCGGTTTGCGGCGCCCGTTTTGCTGTTGCGAAAACCGGTTTCATCCTGGGGCTGATGAAGGGCCCCGGCGCTCGGCGGTAGCTTTCGCTCAGCGCTTAATCCGTATTCAGCGTTTGTTCGTGTCCCAGACCAGCGCGTCTGCAGCTGCGACGATGATGACGCCCGCAAGCGCGCCATACGCCGCGCTTTCAAAAACCGTCACCCCAAAAACCAACACCACGCCGAATATTGCCAAATCCAATGCAAAACGCATCTGGCCCTCCGTCGTTGCGGAACGCTGATAATAGCATAATTCAGCCCACGAATGGTTAACGTCCATTGACCATATTTACCGAAAAACAGGGCGGTATGGCGCGAGCAGTGGGATTGTTAGGCGAATTTTATTGTCAGGACAGAGACATTTGCGCGCGGCGAATTACTCAGCCGGCGCTTTGGCGGGTTTTTGCAGCGGCCGGTTGACCATCATTTTCTTAACCTCGGCAATCGCTTTGGCGGGGTTGAGATGCTTGGGGCAGGTTTGCGTGCAGTTCATGATGGTGTGGCAGCGATAGAGTTTAAACTCGTCCTCAAGCTTGTCGAGACGTTCATTCGTATGCTGATCGCGGCTGTCGACAAGCCAGCGATAGGACTGCAACAGCGCCGCCGGGCCGAGATATTCATCATCCCCGCTCGCCGTCTCGCCGTTCCACCAATAGGATGGGCAAGAGGTTGAACAACACGCGCAAAGAATGCATTCATAAAGCCCGTCGAGTTTAGCGCGGTCTTCCTGGGATTGCTTCCATTCCGTTTCCGGCTCGTCTGACTTGGCCATCAGGAACGGCTCAATATAGGCGTGCTGCTTGTAGAAATTGGAAAGGTCCGTGATCAGATCTTTCAGCACCGGCTGGTGCGGCAGCGGGTAGACGGTGATGTCGCCCGGCCCCAGATCATCGAGGCTGGCGGTGCAGGCGAGCGTATTGGAGCCGTTGATGTTAAAAGAACACGACCCGCAAACACCCTCCCGGCAGGAGCGGCGAAATGCAAAGCTCGCATCCATTTTGTCTTTGATCTTGATAAGGCCATCGAGCACCATGGAGACATCCGAGACATCAACTTCATATGTGTCGAGCCGGGGATTGTCGTCGGTTGACGGATCATAACGATAGACCTTGAAGGTGCGGACCTGCTTTGCGCCCTTGTCCGCCTTGAAGGTCTTGCCGCTTTTGTTGACCGTGGAATTCTTGGGCAGGGTCAGTTGGACCATTTTGAAGTCGCCTTTGTTATCGCCTAACCAGACACAAGCTGCGCCAGTCACCCTCTTTGAGCCGAGACGAGGGGCATGATGCGCTGATTTGATAAATAAATATATCAATCATGGGCGTGTGAAAAGCCGGCAGTGCGGTTGGCGTGCATAAGGCCGCTCAGGATCGCCGCGACGCCAACGGCAGGCGGGCCTTGGTGCGGGGCTGGGGTCAGGGAAATCTCAAGGCGTGGCTACAAAGACTTCTTCAGCGGCTGAAGCTCGCCATAAGTCGCGCTGCGGCCCTCCATTTTTGCGACATAGCTTTCCTTGATGTCATCAGTGCGCAACATCGCTGCGTTCCACAGCGCGATATAGTCGAGCGCATCCGCGGTTGAGTGATCGCGCGCGTAGGTGATCATCCGTTTTGAGCCGGCGACCGCGAGCGGGGAGTGGGCGGCGATTGTGCGGGCGATTTTCATCACGCCTTCCTGCAGCGCCTCGTAGCTGTCAAAGACTGCGTTGACGAGCCCGATTTCCAGCGCCTTGGCGGCTGGCAGGCGCTCTGCGGTGTAGGCGAGCTGGCGCGCCCACCCCTCGGGGATGACTTTCGCCAGCCGCGGGAAGCTGCCGACATCGGCGGTCATGCCGATGGCGGTTTCCTCGATGCAAAAGAACGCGTCCGCGCTGGCGTAACGGCAGTCGCAGGCGGTGATGAGATCGACGCCGCCGCCAATGGCGCCGCCCTGAATGGCGGCGAGCACTGGCTGGCGCGCATTTTCTAGCGCCGAGAAGGTGTTTTGAAGCATCTTTACATGATGGCGAAACGCCTCCGCGGCGGTCTCGCGATTTTCCGGCGGCGCATCAAGCCCGCCTTGCATGAACACTGAAACATCCATCCCGGCGGTAAAGTGTTTGCCCTCAGCCGAGATCACAATCACCCGCGCGCGGGCGTTATCGGAGATGTCGCCCACCGCCTCAGGCAGCTCGCGCCAGAACGCCGGGGTCATCGAATTGGCTTTCTCCGGCCGCGACAGCCGGATATGCGCGATTGCGTCCTCGATGGTGAGGTCAAAACATTCATAGGCCATATGCGTCTCCGTTTTGGCGCCGATTCACCAATTTGCGGGATCGATGATATCCAATATCGATGATATCCTATTTTGAGGCCGGGATAATCTGAAACGCAGTTTGACCCGGCCAGGGCGCGGCTTTGCGATTTGGGGGGCATTGTGCTGGCGCCGTTTATGCTTGGGGAGTGGTGGCCGCGATGGTGCGGCCGGTTGAGTAGAGTGGGCGGCTGTTTGCGATGGTGTGGCAAAAGGCGGCGGACATTATCGATCTTAACGCTTCGCGCCAGAAGCTGGCGGCGGGCGAGACCGCGGGCGTGTTTCTCGCCAATGCCCGGCGCGCAGCCGGCCTCAGCCACGCCAATGTCGCTGAGGCGACCAAAATAAAACCCCGCCATCTTGAAGCGATTGAGACTAGCGATGCGGCCGCCCTGCCGGCGCTGCCTTATGCGGTGGGCTTCGTTAAGGTTTACGCGCGCTTCCTCGGCCTCGATGCTGAGGCGATTGCGGTCCAGTTCAAGAGCGATATTGCGCCGCCTGAGATTTTGGCGGTCCCGGCAGAGCTGTCGCAGGCGGCCGATGATGACGCCGGCGTGCATCTGGTCTCCATCGCCGCGATTGTGGTGATATTAATGTTTGTCGCGTGGATCACCTATGAAGTCGCCGGCGGAAGAGAGCCTGACGATGCTGTCGCGGCGCCGACGACGCCGTGGTCGCAACCGGCAAGGCTGCAAGCGAGCGCCTCGCCGGTGGCGAAACCATCGCTGGAAAAGCCGCCTCAGCCTGTCGCCGCCGACAGCGACGGCCAGACCGAGACGGCCTTGGCGCCCAAACCGGCAGCTTCCGATACCGCACCGCTCGACCCTGTTGTCGCCGATCCTGTAGCCTCTGCCCCACAGACCAATGAAACGCCGGTCGACGTCTCTCCTGTGGAGGAAACGCCAAACGCGCCGGACGCCGTCGCGGCTGATATTGAGGCGCCCGAAATTGTCTTGAACGAAACGCAAAGCGCGCTGATCGCTGACGCGCCGGCGGCGCCATCGGTGCGCGTTCCGGTGATCGTTGAGCCGAAGCTCATCCGCTCCAAGGCGCCGCGTTATCCGGCGCGGTGTGAGCGTAAAGCGGCGGAACTTGAAACCGTCACCGTGTTCTTTGACGTAACGCCGCAAGGGCGCACCGCCAATGCGCGCGCCGGAGTGTCGTCAAATGCATGCTTTAATGAGGCCGCGCTGCGGGCGATTTCCAAATGGCGGTTTGAGCCGGAAACCACAAACGGCGCCGCCCGGCTGTCCACCAACCGCCGCGCGACGTTGAATTTTCAGCGGTAAATCGATGTTGTGCCGACGAGACAAGTGTCACGCGCCGCGTGACACTTTTTTGCGGT
Organism: Hyphococcus sp.; assembly: GCA_021776395.1. Lineage (GTDB taxonomy): Bacteria > Pseudomonadota > Alphaproteobacteria > Caulobacterales > Parvularculaceae > Hyphococcus. The sequence continues at coordinate 3,936 of JAJFFZ010000074.1, forward strand.
CGCGAAGAGCGTTGAAGCTCGGTTGAGTTCCGCAAAATAGCGAATTTAACAGCTTTTGATTGTGAAATGCAGCAAGCGCCACCGTTATCCATGAGTTCATCCCGGTAAGGATGTAATTACCGTATTTAGTCGTTGTTGCGCGTGCAAGCGGGCCTTGTGTTTGGCGCGCGGGAAACAACCAGCGCGCGTGAGCGCACACCTCAATTCACGGGAGTTGGATCGGCCCTAATCTTTGCCATGGAATTCCAACCAAAAGGAGAAAGCCATGGTTCAGAGTAACGAGTTTAAAGGTGCAACCCTTGCAGAAGCCGTCAAGAACGCGACAGCCGCTTACGGCGGTCAGGTAGAGATAGAGGCAAAATCGTTTTGCGAAGATTTGAAGAATGAATACGCACGTAAGAAGCAGGAATATGACCGAATTCATGATCGCATCGTAGATTTACGAAGAGAAGCAGACGGTTTGAAGCGACGCGCCACAGCAGAGCAGCTTGTATCGCTAGCTACCGCGGCTGCTTTAGCGGCAAGAGCGTTGGGCAATGTTGCGCGGGTGATAAAGTTTCTTCGCAGATTTAAGCTAGACAGGTCTACACTACAGAGCCTTCAGAGAAACGCACCTGATGGTGCGACTGCGTTGACGTCAGCGGCCACAGCGTTAGCTGGGCAGGCGTCGTTGGCCCAAGCTAGAGAGTTAGGACGTGAAATTGATCGTCTGAACGCTCGGTATCAGCGATTAGTCAATGAAATGATCGAGCTTGCGGAGAGTTATACAAGAGGAAATTGTCACTTGGGATCCGGTCTTCGGTAGTTAGTTTTTTTGTCGCCAAACTGTGCATCAAGCTTATTATCCATGGATAACTTTGCGTAAGCGGCGGCAAACAACGCTAGCGCCGCTAAAACAATCACTATGACGCCCGGGATGGTTTTTAAAAAAAATGATAGTCCTTTCAATAATAGAAACATAACGAGGAAAAAAGTCGCAACGATCAATCCAAAAGACGTGGCGTGATAAAGGGCGCTGACCGATGTGTTGTCAAAAATCGGTTGCGCCCAAACGCGCAGAGCAATAAATACGATTATTGCGCCGCCAGCGAAGTATGAAAACATTTTGTCAGTCATGTGAGCGCAACCAGTTTTTATATAGTGCAGGCTAGTTAAATTCCTGCATGTCTTCAACGTGTCTCACACGCCGCTCAATAAACCCGCGCCTTTGGCTCAACGTAATCCATTTCGTCCGTGAGCGTATAATCGTGGACCGGGCGGTAGTCGATGGTGACCTTGCCGCCGGCGAACCATGCGGCGGTGTGTTTCATCCAGTTGGCGTCGTCGCGGTCGGGATAGTCCTCGCGCGCATGGGCGCCGCGGCTTTCCGTCCGGTTGGCTGCGCCCTCCATCGCCACGACCGCCTGGCCGATCATATTGTCGAGCTCCAGGGTCTCAACGAGGTCCGTGTTCCAGATGAGGGAACGATCAGAAACGCCGATATCTTCCATTGCCTCATGGACCGCATGGATTTTCTTG
>JAJFFZ010000075.1 GCA_021776395.1 Hyphococcus sp.
GCTGGACTGTGGAAAAGGCGCGCTTTGACTCGTGGGGCGGTCAGCGCGCTTTCCCACAATCCAGCGAGCATACCATAGAAGCTTCACTGGTACAGTTTTGCGGCGCCAACCCGGTACATTTTTAGACCGTCATTGACAGCTTTCGTTTTGGTCAGTTTTGTCCGAGCGATGGTTTCGTATTATCAAAGAAGTGATTAATATTGTAGCAAGTAGCGACTCCGCCGCGTAGGGCGGGCATTTGCCCGCCAATAACTGACCTATAATCCGGCGAGCCAGACGCGCACCAAGAACGTCGCACCCGCCGTCATGTTGTGGGCGCCGCCGTCCAACGGAACTGACGCCTACGCCGTTAACGGTCTCAATCAGTATACCGACGTCAAGGGCAATGCGATTGTCCATGACGGGGCCCGCGCGCGAAGGCGCGCAAACCAAAAACCGCCCGTCGGGCGCGCGGGCCAGTTATGATTTGTCGGCCTTCGCCGACGGGCGCAACATCACCACCGACCATCGCGGGCGCACGCAAACCTACGATATCGACAATCGTTTGCTCACCGTCGCCGGTCTTTCGGGCGGGACCGCGACATACGCTTATACCGCGGCCGGCAATCTGCATCAGAAGAGCTACAGCGGCGTCACCTCGAAGATCGTAAGCGTACGGTAATCGTCGCCTTACGTTGCTGTGTGAACCTATGAATACTCATGAGAAGTTTCAGTGAGGATGATAGGAGCGGACTTTGGCGGTCGAGATCATCATCGACAAGAAGCGCAAGCGGAATTGGCCGAAAGATTTGAAGCGGCAGATTGTAGCGGAAAGTTATGCGGAAGGCGTATCGGTCTGCGAAGTGGCGCGGGGTTACGATCTTGAACCGTCACAGCTGTTTCACTGGCGCAAACAATTTCGGGGCGATGCCGGGAAAGTCGGCCAAGTTCGTTTGGACGCGCCTGCGGAATTTCTTTCGGTTGAGGTGGCGATGGGCGATGCAGTCGAAGGCGGCAAGCCTGCAGCGGTTACGATGGATCGGTCCGCCTCGCCGGCCGGGGCGGAGATCGTCTTTCCGAACGGCCGGCGGCTGTTCGTGGCGGCGGGCCTTGATCGGCGCCTGCTGGAAGAGCTGATTGGCGCGGTTGCGTCCTCATGATCGCGCTGCCGACGGGAACGAAGGTGTGGCTTGCTGCGGGCAAGACCGACATGCGCAAGGGTTTTGACGGGCTGTCGGCTGTGGCGCAGACGGTGTTGCGGGAGACCCCGCTATCGGGCCACGTATTTGTGTTTCGCGGGCGATTGGGCGATCGGGTAAAAGTTCTGTGGTGGGACGGCCAGGGAATGTGCCTGTTTTATAAGCGCATTGAGAAAACCACATTCGTTTGGCCTGCAGCAAAGGACGGCAAGGTTTCGGTGACGCCGGCGCAGCTATCTTCCCTGCTTGAAGGCATGGACTGGCGGATGACGCGGGCGGCGCGACACGTTGTACAGCCGACGCGCGCCTTGTGACTATTCTTCTTGGTTTTTTGGATTCACAAGAAGCGCGACGCACGCCATTATCGTTTTTATGGAAACGGTTTCGCCCATCGCCTTGCCAAACGATGTCAATGCTCTGAAAGGCATCATTGTCGATCAAGGCTTGATGATCGAAAAACTGAAAAGCCAGATTGCGCAGATGCGCCGTCATCAGTTTGGCGCGCGCTCGGAAGGCCTCGATCAGTGAGAATTGTTACTTGACGATCTAGAGGCGCGCCAGGCCGCCATCATTGATCCGGATGAAGCAGCGGCGGGCGGCGAGACGTCCAAAGATCAGCCGAAACGCAAACCCTTGCCGGATCATCTGCCGCGCGAGGACATCGTGCATCGGCTGGTTAAACCGGATTGCGGGGATTGCGGTTCGCCGATGCGCAAAATGTCTGAGGCGGTGCGCGAAATCCTCGATTATGTTCCTGGCAGTTTCGTCGTAAAGCGCCATGTTTGCGAGAAGTATGCGTGCCGGGAATGCGGAACGATCACTGAGGCGCCATTGCCGTCGATGCCGATCGAGAAAGGCGCGCCGGGCGCGGGGCTGCTGGCCCATGTGCTGATCTCGAAATATTGCGATCACTTGCCGCTTTATCGCCAGTCGGAGATTTACGCCCGCGAAGGCGTCGATATCGCGCGCTCGACCATGGCGGGCTGGATCGGAAAGATGTCCAATCTTTTGGCGCCGCTCGCGGAGCGTATCGAGCAGCATGTTCTCGTGGGCGCGGCCATTCATACGGACGACACGCCGATCCCGGTGCTTGATCCGGGCCGAGGCAAAACAAAAACGGGACGGCTGTGGACGCATGTTCGCGATGAACGGCCTCACGGTTCCAAATCGCCGCCGGCGGCGTTTTACAAATACTCCGCTGACAGAAAGGGCGAGCGGCCGCAAAAGTATCTGAGCGGTTACAAAGGCTTCCTGCACGCCGACGGCTATGCGGGTTATGAGAAGCTTTATGGCGACAAGATCAAAGAAGTGGCCTGCATGGCCCATGTGCGGCGCAAGTTCTTCGACTTTCATAAAGCAACGTCATCGCCGATCGCAGAAGACGCGCTGAAACGCATCGCCGAACTTTACGCAGTGGAAAGGCGCATTCGCGGTAAACCGCCCGGTGAGCGGGCCCGTATTCGCAAGGCTGATGCGAAACCGAAATTTGAAGCGTTATTCGACTGGCTGCAAGCGACTTTGCCGTCTCTGCCAGGGCGCGGCGAGCTCGCCAAGGCGATGCGTTATGCCGTCACGCGCATGAAGCGAATGAAGATATATCTCGACGACGGGCGTCTCGAACTGGACAACAATATCGCCGAACGCTCCATACGCGGCATCGCCATCGGCAAAAAGAATTACCTGTTTGCCGGCTCAGACAGCGGCGGCGAAAATGCAGCCGTCATCTACTCCCTCGTTGAGACCGCGAAATTGAACAACGTCGAGCCCCACGCCTGGCTCACAAAGGTCATCCAAAACATCGCTGATCATCCCATGAAACAAATCAACGACCTCTTGCCATGGAATTTTGCCAGTCAGCACTGACGATGTTCACCGGACGCTTACGTTCAGAGAGGTTATTTGCCCGACATTCGGGCGCTCACACCCCGCAACCCCGCATGAAACGGGGCGCGCACGAAAGCGCTCAAATGGTCATGAAAATTGGATGACTGCGTGGTGGGCGGTAACGGGTTCGAACCGCTGACCCTCTCGGTGTAAACGAGATGCTCTACCAGCTGAGCTAACCGCCCTAGACGCGACGAGACGCGCTTCCTAGCGCGCAAATCTTTTACCTGCAAGCATCCAGCGCCAATAGGTTGGGCCTGGCGCCAAGAAAAAACCGGCAGGCGCTTCTGGCGCCGCCGGTTTTTTTGGTGATCGGTAGGCTCGCCTAGTTCAAGGCGTCTTTCAGCCCCTTGCCAGCGGAAAATTTCGGCTGGATCGAGGCCGGGATCTGGATCTTTTCGCCGGTCCGTGGGTTGCGGCCTTCGCGCGCTTTGCGTTGGGCTGCGGAATAGGTGCCAAAGCCGACCAGACGCACGTCGTCGCCAGCTTTCAGAGCGCTGGTAATCGCGTCGAGAACGGCATCGACAGCACGTGCGGCGTCCGCCTTGCTCATATCGGCCAGGTCAGCGACTTTATCGATGAATTCGTTCTTGTTCATTCCTCCACCCTTTCTGTTCAGTTGCTTGCAATGGGCAATTCCGGTGAGAAAGCCTGAGTTTATCACCCGCTTGCGCCGGCTTGGCCAAGACAAAATGGCGTAATATAAGGGTTTGCTTTCCACAGCCCTAATAAGGCATTGAATTTATTGTAATTTTTATTCGAACAATATCACTGAAACTCAGCCAAAGGACGTGAAATTGCGGCTCCGTATCGGCCAAATCGCCCGAAACTGGTTTCCCGATTCGTTTTGGAAGCCTGAAAACATGGGGTTTGCGGGGGATCGGACGGGTGAGGGGGCCCGCGGCCAGGCGCAAAAAAGCGCGGACAGCCGATCTTGGCGCCGCGCTTTTTTCTATCCTTTGCAGTGTTGCCTTAATGGGTGACGATGCGCCCCTGGCCGTTGCTTTCCTCAGCTGGCGGCGTCACCGGTTCGGTCCATTCAATCGGCGTCAGCTTGCGCGTTAGCGCGTGTTTGAGGACATCATCAACGGTCGTCACCGGAATGATTTTGAGGCCCCGTTTCACATTGTCCGGAATCTCGGCGAGGTCTTTTTCGTTTTCCTCCGGAATGAGCACCGTCTTGGTGCCCGCCCGCAATGCTGCGAGCAGTTTTTCCTTCAGCCCGCCGATTGCCAACACGCGCCCGCGCAGCGATATCTCGCCGGTCATGGCGATGTCTTTATGGATTGGCACGCCGGTGAGAACCGAGACGATCGCCGTCGCCATGGCGACGCCGGCGGACGGCCCGTCCTTAGGGGTCGCCGCCTCGGGCACATGAATGTGGATGTCGGTTTTTTCAAACACCGGCGGTTCAATGCCGAATTCCGTCGCCCGGCTGCGCACATAAGACGCCGCTGCGGAAACTGATTCCCGCATCACTTCTTTGAGATTGCCGGTTGGCGTCATCTTGCCTTTGCCCTGCATCTTCACCGCTTCAATGGTCAAAATCTCACCGCCAACTGAAGTCCAGGCGAGACCGGTGACGATGCCGACCTGGTCTTCACCGTCAATTTCGCCATAGCGGAATTTGGTCACGCCGGCATAATCGCCAAGATTGTCGGCGGTAATTTCGAGCTTCACGCTGCTGTCGGTTTCAAGTTCCCGCACCGCTTTGCGCGCCAGTTTGGCGAGTTCGCGTTCAAGGTTACGCACCCCAGCCTCACGCGTGTAAAGCCGGATCAAGGCGTAAAGGCCGTCTTCGGTGACCGACCACTCTTCACTGCTGAGGCCATGATTTTCCATGATTTTCGGAATCAGATGGCGGCGTGCAATCTCAACTTTTTCATCCTCCGTATACCCCGGAATGCGGATGATTTCCATCCGATCGAGCAGTGGTTGCGGCATGTTGAGGCTGTTGGCCGTGGTGATGAACATCACGTCGGAGAGGTCGTAATCCACCTCCAGATAGTGATCTTGAAAGGTTGCGTTCTGTTCAGGGTCAAGCACCTCAAGCAAGGCGGAGGCCGGATCGCCGCGGAAATCCTGGCCCATTTTGTCGATTTCATCGAGCAGGAACAATGGGTTGGATTTTTTGGCCTTCTTCATCGACTGGATGATTTTGCCCGGCATCGAGCCGATATAGGTGCGCCGGTGGCCGCGAATCTCCGCTTCGTCGCGCACGCCGCCAAGGGAGACGCGCACAAACTCACGCCCCGTGGCGCTGGCGATAGATTTGCCGAGCGAGGTCTTGCCGACGCCTGGCGGGCCCACAAGACACAAGATCGGGCCTTTGAGTTTGTTCATCCGCTTTTGTACGGCGAGATATTCGATAATCCGCTCTTTGACTTTTTCGAGACCATAATGGTCCGCATCAAGCACTTGTTCGGCCTTAACCAGATCGCCTTTAACTTTAGTGCGGGCGTTCCACGGTATCGATGTGATCCAGTCGAGATAGTTGCGCACCACAGTTGATTCCGCCGACATTGGCGACATCTGGCGCAGCTTTTTAAATTCAGCTTCGGCTTTGGTGCGAGCCTCTTTTGAAAGTTTGGTCTTGGAAATTTTCTCTTCCAGCTCCGTCAGCTCGTCGCGGCCGTCATCGCCCTCGCCAAGCTCTTTCTGGATCGCCTTCATCTGTTCGTTGAGGTAATATTCGCGTTGGGTTTTTTCCATCTGCCGCTTGACGCGGTTGCGGATTTTTTTCTCCACCTGAAGAACGCTCATCTCGCCTTCCATCAGCGCATAAACCCGCTCAAGGCGTTCGCTGGCGCCGGTGATTTCGAGCAGTTCCTGCTTTTCCGACAGCTTGATGTTGAGATGCGAGGCGACGGTGTCGGCCAGCTTTGCAGTGTCG
>JAJFFZ010000076.1 GCA_021776395.1 Hyphococcus sp.
ATTCATAAGGTTAACACACCAATTAAGTTTATTTTCAACTTTGAAGTTTATTTTCATAAACTGTAATCCTTAACAGGACGTCGGCAGAATGCTTGACAACTTAAACATTTTGAATCTCGCTTCGGCAATGGCGCGCCATGCCGCGGCCCGTCATCAGGTGATATCTGAAAATATCGCCAATGCCGATACGAGTAATTACCGCGCAAAAGAGCTTGAGCCTTTTTCCGAAGCGTACGCGCGCATGGCGAAACAATTTAATCAAACAGGTGGTCGCTCGCCATTTTCTGGAAGCGAACCGCCATGGCGGGTCAATCTGATTGAAACGCCCGGCATGGAATCACCGAACGGGAACAATGTGTCACTTGAAGATCAGATGATGCGCTCTATCGAGGCGCAAGGTGATCATGAGACGGCGACGCTGATCTACAAAAAATCAATCGACATTCTAAGGTTAGCCGTTAGAGGCAGGGCGTAGTTATGAATTCGTTTGTAAATTCAATGAGTGCGGCAGCAAACGGCATGCGCGCGCAAGGTTTTCGTATTCGTGTGGTTAGCGAGAATATCGCCAACAATGATACGCCCGGATACCATCGCAAGTTAATCTCTTTTAATAATACATTCGACAACAAAACTAACATGAATCTTGTGTCTGTCGGCCGTATGTCGCTCGATAAATCAGCGCTAGAAGAAAAATACGATCCCTCACATCCCATGGCTGATGAAAACGGCATTGTAAAAATGTCGAACGTCAATCTTATGATTGAAATGGCCGATGGGCGTGAAGCATCGAGGTCCTATGAGGCCAATCTCGCAACTTTCCAGCAAGCCCGGCAAATGTATTCGAGCTTGCTTAACATTCTCAGGAGATAGGGGGACCTGCCATGGATATCAGCGCCTTCAATGCACTTAAAACATACGGTTCAGCGCAAAAAGTCCTCACCCCGGAGGGGACAAAGCTAGCAACGCCAAAAGACGGAAAAGAGGAGTTCAACCTTTCATCAGTCACTGAAGGCTTGGTCGGCGCCGTCGCAAACAGTGAAACCGCCGCATCTGCTTACATGACCGGCAAAGCCGACCCGCACTCCGTTGTTGAAGCGATTGCATCGGCTGAACTCGCCGTTGAAACAGCGGTAACGCTGCGCAACCGTGTTGTTGAAGCCTATCAAGAACTTCTGCGAATGCCGATTTAGCAACTACACTGGTTTCCACAAATGTCTGACGTAGAAATTATTGGCCTACTGAGAGAATATCTTTGGGCAGGCGTGTGGATCGCTTCGCCGTTGCTTATTACTGCGCTTGTCGTGGGTATTGTCATCGGTCTTTTCCAAGCGCTGACTTCTATCCAGGAGTTAACACTGACCTTCGTTCCAAAACTTGTCGCCATGCTCATCGCATTTACAATGTGCATCGGTTTTTCAGCCAATCTGATGCTTTCGGTATTCCACGAAAGCGTCATCAAATACATCGCAAATTGACGTCATGCAAAACCCTTCCTTAACCAGCGCGCCCTTGGTTGCAGCCAACACCTGGCGCTGCAGCGCGTTTATGTATCAAAGCGTGAGTAGCCGTGGAAAATAATATACGCGTATTTTTCCAACCGACGGTGATGCTTGCCATCGCGTTGATGATCATCATTATCATGATGGTCCTGCCCGCGCCTTCCTGGATTGTCGATGTTGGCCTGACGATATCATTTACATTAGCCTTTTTGATCCTGACGATCACGCTGTTTATTGAACGTCCGCTCGACTTCTCCTCGTTCCCGACAATTTTGCTGGGGTCGCTCTTGCTGCGGCTGTCATTGAATATCTCATCGACAAAACTCATTATCGGCCAAGGCCATACCGGAATTGACGCCGCTGGCGGTGTAATTCGCGGATTTGCGATGTTCATCATGGGGGGCAACGTATTTTTGGGCCTGGTTATCTTCGTCGTCCTGTTGATCGTTAACTTCATGGTGATCACCAAGGGCGCTGGACGGATGGCTGAAGTTGGCGCGCGGTTCGCACTGGACGGCATGCCAGGCAAACAGCTTGCAATCGATTCTGACATGGCGGCCGGCGCCATCAGCCATGAAGAGGCAAAACAACGCCGCCAACGTGAGCAGGAAGAAACAACATTTTTCGGGTCGCTCGACGGCGCGTCAAAATTTGTAAAAGGCGACGCGGTCGCTGGTCTCTTGATCACACTCCTTAATCTGGTAGTCGGTCTGGCCATTGGCATCGGCGTGCACAAGCTTTCCTTCGGCGACGCCATTACGACATATTCAATTTTAACCGTAGGCGACGGCCTGGTCTCGCAGATCCCCTCCGTCATCATCTCTATCGCGGCTGCACTTTTACTGTCAAAAGGCGGCATTCATGGATCGGCGGATCGCGCGCTTTTTGATCAATTTGGCGAATACCCATCGGCCATTGCCACTGTGGCGGCGATGCTTGGCGTCTTTGCGTTATTGCCAGGAATGCCGTTTATACCCTTTATGGCCTTTGCGCTAATCCTGGGCGTAACGGCGTATTTTGCATATCAGCGCAAACAACGCGCGGAAGAGAGCAAAGCCGCCCCCGAAGATGAGGCTGCCGATAGCACGCCAAAACAAGAATCTCTTGGCGACATTCTCGACCTCGATGAAATTCACATTGAATTTGCACCAGATATCATCCCGCTTTGCATGGATTCCGATGTTGGCCTCGACAAACGCATCGCAAAGATCCGGAAATATGTCGCCGCGGAATTCGGGTTCATCGTTCCTGCAATCCGCCTGACCGACAATACGGCGCTGCGAGAAAACGAATACGTAATCCGCATTCATGGCGTTGAAGTTGCACGAAGCACACTGGATCCGAAGGGCGTTATGGTCCTGACGCGAGACGATGTTCCGTTTGATATCGTCGGCCGCGACGTTAAAGAGCCGGTTTACAATGCTCCCGCGCGATGGGTTGCCGCCAACCGTCAGGAAGACGCCGTTATCTTAGGGCTGCCGGTTATCGAACCGGTGGAGGTTGCCGCCACGCATCTTCTCGAAGTGATTAAATCAAACTTCGCGCGGTTGATGACGCGGCGTGCGCTTCGCCGTGTCCTCGATGAGTTTGTTGCGACCTCCGATCCGGCAAAAGCCGAGGCAAACCAGAAAATTCTCGATGAATTTATCACCGACCAGACGCCCTTCGATCTTATTCAGGCTGTGTTGCGATTATTGCTTGAGGAACGCATATCAATCCGCAACTTACCTGTGATACTGGAAGCGATTGCAGAGGGGCGGTCTGTTTTGTCTTCGCCCGAACAAATTACAGAATATGTCCGCCAGCGTATTGGGTTTCAATTCACCACAAAGCTCCGTGGTGAGGATGGTTACTTACCGTTAATCCAATTGGCGCCCGACTGGGAAGAGTTGTTTCAAAAACAGGAAACCGAGCAAGGCAATGGCGTTGCCGATATTGCGCTTTCACCAAACGACTTTAACCGTCTTGCGGCCTCCATTCGCGAAAAAATTGCGAGCGCCGTCTCTGGCGGGATATTCCCTGCAATCGTAACGAGCGCAAAACGCAGACGTTTTTTAACGACGGTTCTCGCGGCGAAAGGCATTCGCAATCCGGTAATATCCTACGAAGAAATTGACCCGTCGGAAAAGCCGTCAATTCTTGGCGTCGCGTAGGGGGCAATCGTCATGGAAGCGTTTTCGTCCTTGGCTCTACTCAGCGGCGTTGCAACCGAAAACATCATGCTGGCGGCGGCAATATTCACGAGAATGTCCGCCCTCGCATTCTTTCTCCCCGGCCTTGGCGAAAGAGCTGTTCCGGTTCGTGTGCGTCTGACCGCCGCGATGGCTATCACGCTTGTAATCAGCCCGCTTCTAATGAGTGGCTTCACACCGCCCGCCACTATCGCACATACCGTCGCGATGCTTGCCGCTGAAGCCGTCTCCGGCGCGTTAATCGGCTTCAGTATTCGCATCGCTGTTTTTGCAATCCAGACGGCCGGCGCCATCGCCAGTCAGAGCCTGTCTCTGGCGCAATTATTCGGCTCTAATTTTGGTTATCAACCGGAATCCCCGATTGCCAATTTACTTATGTTCGCCGCGGTCGTGGTTGCCGTTTCTTCTGGCCTGCACTTTCAGGCGGTCAGCGTATTGGTTGTCTTTTATGACATCATTCCTGTGGGCGCCTTCCCCGGCGGCAGCCAAACCGGCGAATGGGCGGCGAACCGCGCAGCATTTGCTTTTTCCGCCGCCTTGTCGCTCGCCCTGCCCTTCATCGTTCTCGGGTTTATGTATAATTTAGCCATCGGCGCCGCAAACCGCGCCATGCCGCAATTGATGGTCGCTTTTGTCGGCATTCCCGCGGTGACCCTTGCCGGCATGATGCTGCTCGCCATGACTGCGCCGATGCTCCTTGGCATATGGCTTGATATGGTCGGCAATCTCATTGGCGAGCTGATGGGGTATGCCCAATGAGCGATAACGAACAACCCAGTGGTGAGGACAAGTCACACGCCCCAACCCCGCAAAAAATTCGCCAGTCGCGAGAAAAAGGCGACGTTCCCTATTCAGCGGAAGCAACATCCGCGGCCACTTATGTCGCCTTTTTTATATCCCTAATCGTTGTTGCCGGATGGATGGCGACAAACACATACTCCACGCTGTTGCCATTTTTTACCAAGCCCGAAGAAATTGGCGTATTATTATTTTCACCGAACAACACAAAAACTCTGGGAGACTTGATCGCACGCGCCTCCGCCCCAGCGATGGCGCTGCTAGCGATATTAGCGTTAGCAGCACTTTGTTCCGCTTTTGCACAACAAGCTTTTGCATTTTCGTTATCAAAAATAAAACCAAAACTCTCCCGCATTTCCATATTGGATAACGCAAAGCAAAAATATGGAACCAACGGCATATCGGAATTTGTCAAACGTTTGACAAAACTGAGCGCTATACTCGCCATTGTTCTATTCGCAGTTAAGGATCGGTTTCTTCAACTACCGGCCCTTGTCGGCCTGCCAGCGAAGTCGATCGTAGGGTTTTTGCATAATGAGGCGGTCTTTTTCTTTGGGCTTATTACAGCCACCGCCGTAGTGATTGCCGCTATCGACATGCCTTGGAGCTATTTTCAACACCGCAAAAAGCTGATGATGACCTTCCAAGAGATCAAGAAGGAAAACAAAGATATTGAGGGCGATCCGGCGCTTAAAGGCGCGCGACGCCAGCGCGCCGAAGCGATCGCCATGAACCAGATGATGGCGGACGTGCCCAAAGCCGACATAATCATCGTCAATCCGACACACTACGCCACGGCGCTTAAATGGGATAGACAAAGAGGCGCCACGCCGATATGCGTCGCTAAAGGCGTTGATGAGATTGCTGCGCGCATTCGCCAAATCGCAGCGGAACATGGTGTTCCAATCCGTCGAGACGCACCGACTGCGCGGTCTATCTTCGCCCTTGTAGACATTGGCAAAGAAATCAAACGTGAACATTACGCCGCCGTAGCCGCAGCCATTCACTATGCGGACGAGCTTCGCAAAAAAGGCCGCGGAGAAACACAAACATGAAACACAAGGAAGTCATAAAACTCGGCGGGCTGTTACGGACGAAAACCCAGATTGAAAAAATGCGTTACGCCAAAATCTTAAATCAGCAACAAGCAATATATGATGAAGCAAAACGACTAAAACGTCTTGCTGGTGAAGCCATCCAGGATGAAACTTCATATTCCTCAGCAGTCGAGCTATCGCATTTTCAAAAATACAGAGCGCAGCTTAACGAAGCGGCCAGTAGAAAATTCGCGACCGCTGAAAGTTTTGATTTAGCGGTCCAGTCCGCGCGGACACACCTCCGACATGCTTTACAACGTGAGCTAGCCTGGGCAAAGACCATCAATAGCCTCGAGAACAAGGCGCGACAACAACGCAACACTAAGGAGGAACGACAAAGCGAACAATCCATTCTAGCTAAGTTCAGCCAGCAGACCAGCTATTGAATTGAAAATAAAGGAGGTGTCCGACAGCCCGCTAACGGATAAAATTGCGGCCGGATCGAAACAAGGTTATTGGCTAGCCAAAGTCCCAACAATTTTGCGTACCTGGCTCTTCAGCGGCGGCGCCAACTGTCGCAGCGTTTCAATAAGCTCCATTTCCTGGTCCGTATATGTCACGCTTTCCTTGGGCGGGTATTCTTTTGATAGGAGGTCGCGAAACAGGTCATTAGGCGTGATGTCTAGTGAAAAGCAAATCGCCAGCATACGACTGGCAGGCAGGCGGTTTAGCCCCTTTTCATATTTCTGAATTTGTTGAAAAGTCACACCCAGCCGCCCGGCTAATTCCTTTTGCGAAATGTATTTTTGATTGCGCAATAGTTTCAACCGGCGACCAACATACAAGTCGACGATGTTTTGCTGTGACGTCTTCATTTGGCGCGCCAAAATTCTATCCAATTTTTTGTCAACTGGCCCTCAAACATTTCGAAGAATACCAATGTGCAAATTGCTAGGCTGAATAGGTTAATCACCTATTAATTGTGTTAATTGTATTACACACCAATAACGCGAGTAATGATTGCCAACCCGCTAAGAATATGGCGGATATAACCCTTCTAGCTTGACCCCGGGTTGTGCTCAAATGAGCTCCCGCACAGTTTTTTCATGAATAATACATCGTTACAGCCTTTGCGCTTAAGATCCTGCAGCCCGAGTTAAGAGTAAATCAATCGCGATGCGCCTATAGTAGACCCCATTTTCTCGACTGACATCGATTACGGGGTGGACGGATGAGCGAAAAGGCTAACATAGCATGCGAGCCTCATCGTATTGGCAGCACTGCGGTTCAAGAAATGGCGAAAATGGACATCCCTCCGATGCCGCCATTTTATCAGGTATGGTTCGCCTATCTTGAAAAAAAGAACTATGATCTCGCCCTCGAAATTGAACAAAGAGTAAGCTCGCAAAAGCCTGTTGATGAATATTTTCTAAAAGATATGCATGAGAAATATTTTCAGGTCACTCAGTCCGTAAAAAAAATTGAGCATTTCGCTGTCGATATGCTACAGGAAACGAATACGTTACAAAATCTTGCCGCTACTTTTGGTTTATCGGCAAAAGAATTTCGCGAAGACCTGTCTGGCATATCTCAGAAGATTGACGCATCAACTGATCGCGATCCGGAAGCAGGTGAGATTTTATCGTCTCTCGTTGGAACGGCACACAAAGCCATAGAACAAAATAGCAAGCTTGAAGAAAACTTAACGCGTGCGCTAGCGCAAATCAATTCCTTACAGGAATCAATTGGAAAGGTCGTTTCTGACGCCAACACTGATCCGCTTACAAAATTAAATAACCGCCGTTATTTTGATACTGTTGCTCCAAAATTACTCGCCGCCACGCGCGCGGAAAAGATGCCTGTATGTTTTGTTGTCGCCGACATCGACCACTTTAGGCAGTTTAATGACAAATGGGGTCCCCAAATTGGCGATCAGGTGTTGAAGCTTGTTGGCCATGTGCTGCGGGAGAACGTAAAAAGTCAGGACCTATATGCGCGTTATGGCGGGAATGAGTTTGTGCTTGCGCTACCGAACAAGACACTCGCCGACGCCGCAGTGCTCGCCGACAATATTCGGATCTCTATCGGGAAAAGAAAACTGGTAAACAAGACGACCAATGATAATCTCGGGCGTATGACAGTGTCATTTGGCGTTGTCGAATCACAAAATACAGAATCCTCAGACGAGTTGATCAGAGCCGCTGATGCGGCAATGTGCAAGGCAAAAGAACAAGGGCGTGACTGCGTCGTTTCTTAAGCCCGGAGCAATACCGATTGTTCTTGCCCGTAATACGGTGCGCACCCTCCGATTAGGTGAGACCAACAATCTCGCCCCCCTCATCCAAGCCAATCTCCAACGCCGCAGGTTTGCGCGGCAGTCCCGGCATGGTCATGATATCTCCGCACACCGCGACCACGAACCCGGCGCCAGCCGAAAGGCGCGCCTCGCGCACTTCTAGCGTGTGGCCTGTGGGCGCGCCAAGAAGGCTTTTGTCTGTCGAGAAGCTGTATTGCGTCTTGGCGATGCAGACCGGCAAATCGCCATAGCCAAACGCCTCAAATTCCTTGATGCTTCGCGCTGCCGACGCGCTTAAAGATATCCCCGCAGCGCCATAAATTTTCGTCGCTACAGCTTCTATCTTCTCGGCCAGCGGCATATCATCAGGATAGAGAAGGTTAACCTCAAGCGACCCGGCATCAAGCTGGGCTTTTACCGCCTCAGCAAGAAAAACAGCGCCCGCTCCTCCTTCCGCCCAATGTCTGGCAATCGCGAAACGCACGCCCTGTTCTGTGCAGATACGTTCCAGTACGGTGATTTCCTCATCCGTGTCCTTGATGAAGTGGTTGATCGCGACGATGGGCGTCACGCCATATTTTTTTATATTATCGATATGGCGGATGATATTCGCAGCCCCACGCTCAACGGCGTCTGCGTTCGGCGAGCCAAGATCGTCCTTGGCGACGCCACCCTGCATTTTCAGCGCTCGTATGGTGGCGACGAGGACAATTGCATCGGGGCGCAGACCGGACTGGCGGCATTTGATATCGAGAAATTTCTCGGCGCCAAGGTCGGCGCCAAATCCTGCTTCGGTGACAACCACGTCGGCAAGCCGTAACGCGGTTTTCGTCGCCATAACAGAGTTGCAGCCATGAGCGATATTGGCGAACGGCCCGCCATGAATAAAAGCCAGATTGTGCTCGATGCTCTGGACTAGATTGGGCTGTAGCGCATCTTTCAATAGCACCGCCATCGCAC
Organism: Hyphococcus sp.; assembly: GCA_021776395.1. Classification (GTDB taxonomy): domain Bacteria; phylum Pseudomonadota; class Alphaproteobacteria; order Caulobacterales; family Parvularculaceae; genus Hyphococcus. The sequence goes on from JAJFFZ010000076.1 coordinate 8,783, forward strand.
CGTCGGCGCCAATATCATGTGCGGTGACGGGGCTTTTGTCGCGCCTGCGCGCAACGATGATTTTACCGATGCGGCGTTGCAGATCAGCCAGATCGCTTGCCAGGCAGAGGATCGCCATCAGCTCCGAGGCAACAGTGATATCAAACCCGCTCTCGCGCGGGACGCCATGCGCCGGACCACCCAGCCCAATATTTATGTTACGCAGCGCCCTGTCGTTCATATCGACGACGCGTCGCCAGCTCACCCGTCTAGGATCTATATTTTGTTCATTACCCCAATGGATATGGTTGTCTATCAACGCCGCTAAAAGGCTATGTGCGGACGTAATCGCATGAAAATCTCCGTTGAAATGGAGATTAATGTCTTCCATGGGAACGACTTGCGCACGCCCGCCGCCAGCGGCGCCGCCTTTCATGCCGAAGCAGGGGCCAAGCGACGGCTCGCGCAAACACACCATCGATTTGACGCCAATTTTGTTGAGCCCGTCATTAAGCCCGACGCTAGTGGTCGTCTTGCCCTCGCCCGCCGGCGTTGGCGTGATCGCGGTGACTAGCACGAGCTTGCCTTGTGGTCGGTCTTGAATTGAAGCGATGTAATCGAGCGTCAGTTTTGCTTTGTGGTGGCCATAAGGAACCAGCGCTTCAGCCGGCACGCCAAGCCTTTGTTCGGCCAGCGGCAGGATTGGCTTCATGCTTGCGGCGCGGGCTATCTCAATATCGGGTGCGCCTGGCGGCGGTAGATTATTGTCGGTCATTTGCATCCTGACGGCGTTAACTGGGCCGTTCCTTTTTTTGATACCGCCAACAGGCCGGTTTGAATTATTGTCTGCTTCTGAGCGCCTTGATGCGCATGAACGCGATCTGACAGTCGTCATCCTTGCCTATTCGCGATGATGCTGCCAGCCGACAGAACGACCTTTTCCGTAAACGATATCATTCGCCAAATTCATCGCAATAATTGTGGTTTATCGCCAAAAAATTTATGACGACGTCAGAATTTGCTCTTTATTAACGCTCACTCCCGAAACGCCTAGCGAAGTTAGGTGGCTCATAAAAACGGGGGGGTAACGCCCTAGCCGATAATTTCGCCAACGCCAGTGGCGGTGCGCGCGTAAAGCGCCATATTGGCCTCCGCCGCCTTGCGCAAAGCAAAGCTCGTTGGGCTTGAGATCGAAGCCAGCGCCGTCACGCCGCAATGCGCTGCTTTTTCGATCAGCTCATAAGAACACCGGCTCGACATCAAAACAAATCCGCTCTTTATGTCTGCGCCTTCGAGCGCCAGAGCGCCCAGCAGCTTATCCAGCGCATTATGACGGCCCACATCCTCGCGCGCATGCAGTATGGCGCCGTCAAAATTAACCCATGCGGCGGCATGAACCGCTCGCGTTCGTTGATTGATGGGTTGATATCCGGAAAGCGCCTCAATCGCCTTTGAAACCGCCGACAAGTTGAGCGAGATCTTTTTATTTACCACACGCGGTAAGGGTTCAAAAAATGTATCCGCGTTTTCAAGCCCGCAAACGCCGCAACCGGTATTACCCGGCAGGTTGCGACGGCGCTGGCGCAGATCGAACCGCTCAAGATAATGCTCGGCAATCCGCAACCGCAAGTCGGCGCCACGCTCCGTATGGATGATATCAAGCCCGAGAATATCGCTGACCGATCCGACAATGCGTTCCGTCAGCGTAAAGCCGACGGCAAATTCAATCAGGTCCCTCGGCGTCGCCAGCATCACTGCGTAATTGCGTCGGTTGTAAACCAAGGCGACCGGTGTTTCTTCCGGCACGCGCCACCGCTCTTCTCCGCCATCGGCAGCGCAAATGGCGGTCTCGCTTTCGGCCGCCGCCGCCTCGCCGATGACTTTAACAGGAAACATCGACCCTATTCAGCCGGTATCTTGGCGATCCGCCGATAGCCTGGCGTCTCGCGTTCATAAGCATTTTGCCAATCCGACTTGTGGTTCGCCGGCGCCACCTCCACCGCCGTCACCTTATATTCCGGACACGACGTCGCCCAATCGGAAAGCTCAGTGGTCACCACATTGGCGCCGGATTGCGGATGATGGAATGTCGTATAGACGACGCCCGGCGCCATGCGCTCAGAGATTACCGCACGCAGGCTGGTTTCTCCCTTGCGGCTTCGGATAGACACCCATTGCCCGTCGCGCACGCCGCGCATTTCAGCATCGGAGGGGTGGATTTCCAGGACATCTTCTTCCCACCAGTCGACATTGTCCGTACGCCGCGTTTGTGCGCCGACATTATACTGGCTCAAAATACGTCCCGTCGTCAGGATCAGCGGGAACTTGCGGTTGGTTTTTTCTTCTGTCGGCACATATTCGGTAACCACGAACGCGCCCTTGCCGCGCACGAAACCGTCAACATGCATAATCGGCGTACCATCAGGCGAAGCGTCGTTACACGGCCATTGGACACTGCCTTTTTCATCGAGCAGCGCGTAGGAAACATTTTTAAATGTCGGGGTCAGCGCTGCGATTTCGTCCATGATCGCCGAAGCCGAGCTGTGGCCCATCTCATAGCCGAGCGCACGGGCGAGGTCTTGCGTCACCTCCCATTCATCCTTGCCGGTTTGCGATTTCATCACCGGTCGCACGCGATTAATGCGGCGTTCCGCATTGATGAAGCAGCCGTCTTTTTCAAGAAATGATGTGCCCGGCAGGAAAACATGGGCAAAGCGCGCCGTCTCGTTGAGAAAAAGGTCCTGCACTATGAGAATATCCAGCGCTTTGAGCGCGGCCTCTACATGCTTCGTGTCAGGGTCGGATTGCGCAACATCCTCGCCTTGTATGTAAAGCCCTTTAAAGGAGCCGGCGCAGGCCTCATCAAACATATTCGGAATGCGATAGCCGGGCTCGGGGTCCTGGCGCCGGCCCCAGGCCTTTTCAAAGACAGCGCGCGCGCCTTCGTCGGAGACTGGCCGGTATCCGGAAAATTCGTGTGGGAAGGAGCCCATATCGCATGAGCCTTGAACATTATTCTGTCCACGGAGCGGATTGACGCCGACGCCGCGCCGGCCAATATTGCCGGTCGCCATGGCAAGGTTCGCCAGCCCCATAACCATAGTCGAGCCCTGACTGTGTTCGGTAACGCCAAGCCCGTAATAGATCGCCGCATTTTTGCTACCCGCATAAAGCCTCGCGGCGGCGCGGATGTCTTCGGCAGGCACGCCAGTGATTTTTGCCACCGCCTCAGGTGAATTTTCGTCCGACTTGATGAAGCCCAGCCACTCACGGAAAGTCGCTGAATCGCAGCGCTCTTTAACAAATGCCTCATCGATCAAGCCTTCGGTAGCGGCGACATGGGAAAAGGCGTTTATCAGCGCGACATTCGTTCCCGGCAGCAATGCCAGATGGTGCGCCGCCTCAATATGCGGCGAACGGACAAGGCCGATGGCGCGCGGGTCGGCAACGATAAGTTTCGCGCCTTCACGCAAGCGGCGTTTCATCTGCGAGGCAAATACCGGATGGGCATCGGTCGGATTGGCGCCGATCACTATGATCGTATCAGCCTCAGCGACAGAATCGAAATCCTGAGTGCCCGCTGATGTGCCGAAAGTCTGCTTCAGGCCATAGCCGGTCGGCGAATGACAAACCCGCGCGCAAGTATCGATATTATTGTTTGAAAACGCGGTGCGCACCAGTTTTTGAACCAGCCACACCTCTTCAATAGTGCAACGGGAAGATGAAATCGCGCCAATCGATTTGCGGCCGTGTTTTTCCTGGGTGGCTTTCAGGCGGCTCGCCGCAAAACTAATCGCCTCGCCCCAGGATACTTCGCGCCATGGGTCTGTAATATGCTCACGGATCATTGGCTTTGTAATCCGGTCCTTATGCGTCGCATAGCCCCAGGCAAAGCGGCCTTTGACGCAGGAATGCCCGTGATTGGCCTTGCCGTCCTTATAAGGCGTCATGCGCACAACCTGATCGCCCTTGATCTCCGCTTTGAACGAGCAACCGACGCCGCAATAGGCGCAAGTCGTCAACACTGTGCGATCGGGCACGCCGTGTTCAATGACTGATTTTTCTTGCAATGTCGCGGTCGGGCAAACTTGAACGCAGGCGCCGCAGGAAACGCATTCGGAGGTAAAAAAATCCTCCCCCATAGAGGCCGATACTTTCGAGCCAAAGCCCCGGCCCTCAATCGTCAACGCAAGCGTGCCCTGAACCTCATCGCAGGCGCGCACACAACGCGAGCAAACAATGCATTTCGAGGGGTCAAAGGTGAAATATGGATTGCTCTGGTCTTTTTCAGCGTCCAGATGGTTGTCGCCCGCATAGCCGTAGCGAACATCGCGCAAGCCCACCGCGCCCGCCATATCCTGAAGTTCGCAATCGCCATTATCAGAGCAGGTCAGGCAATCCAGCGGGTGATCGGAGATATAAAGTTCCATCACTCCGCGGCGCAGCTTTGCGAGCTTTCTCGTCTGGGTGCGGATTTTCATACCGTCCTCGACTAGCGTCGTGCACGAAGCCGGCGTTCCTTTCCGGCCCTCGACCTCTACGACGCAAAGCCGACAGGAACCGAACGCCTTTAGCTGATCGGTAGCGCAAAGTTTTGGGATTGAGAGCCCGGCAATCGCCGCCGCGCGCATCACCGAAACGCCCACCGGAACGCTCACCGCGTGCCCGTCTATCTCAACCGAGACAGTCTCAGTGGCGGCGACATCCGGCGTTCCGAAATCTTTTTCTCGAAGAATAGGCATCTTGCTTCCTTGCCAGGCGGGATCAGCCGCCGAAATCTTCCGGAAAATGCTTCACCGCGCTTTGCACCGGCATTGGCGTCAGACCACCCATGGCGCACAGCGAGGCCTCGGTCATAAGGTCACACAAATCATCAAGCACTTCCAGGTTTTCTGCGCGGTTTTCGCTAGCGATAATTTTATCTATCGTTTCCTTACCGCGCACAGAGCCAATACGGCAGGGCGTGCATTTCCCGCAGGATTCAATCTCGCAAAACTCCATCGCAAACCGCGCCTGGCGCGCCATATCGACAGTATCGTTAAACACCACGACACCACCATGGCCGAGCATGGCGCCAGCCTTTGCCAGCGCTTCATAATCCATTGCTACATCAAAATCACGGGTTGGAATATAGGCGCCGAGCGGTCCGCCCGCCTGAACCGCACGTATCGGTTTGCCGGACCGCGCACCACCGCCAAAATCTTCGACCAGCTCACGCAGCGTAACCCCGAAAGCCTTTTCAACCAGACCGCCGCGCGCAATATCGCCCGCCAGCTGAAACGGTTGCGTACCGCGTGAGCGGCCAACGCCGAAATTTTTATAATGCGCCGCGCCTTTGGCTAAAATGAACGGTGTTGTCGCCAGTGTCAGCACATTGTTGACTATTGTCGGCTTGCCAAACAACCCGCTAATCGCGGGGATCGGCGGTTTCACCTTCGCTTCGCCGCGCTTGCCCTCAAGGCTTTCCAGCATCGCGCTTTCCTCGCCGCAGATATAAGCCCCGGCACCAACCCGGATATGAATATCGAAGCTTGTATCGGAGCCTTCAATATTCTCGCCAAGAAGGCCCGCCTTGCGCCAGACATCAACCGCGCGCCGCATGGTTTTAATTGCATGCGGATATTCAGAGCGCAGATAAACGTATCCGGTTGAGGCGCCAACGGCGCGTGCGGCAATGGCCATCCCTTCAAGCAGTGAAAATGGATCGCCTTCCATCAGCATACGGTCGGCGAACGTCCCGCTGTCGCCTTCGTCTGCATTGCAACAGATATACTTCTCGCCGCCCGGTTGTTCGAGCGCGGTATTCCATTTAATCCCGGTTGGAAATCCGGCGCCGCCGCGACCGCGCAAGCCCGATGCCGTCACCACGCCAACAATTTCCGTCGGCGCCATAACCAGCGCTTTGCGCAACCCGACAAGACCGCCATGGGCTTCGAAATCAGCAAGGCTCAAAGGGTCGATCACGCCGCAACGCGCGAAGGTTACGCGCTCCTGCATGGCGAAATAGGCAATCTCTTCGGTTACCCCATGCGCCAGCGCATGATCGCCGCCGCTCAGGAAATCGCCGTCAAACAGCGACGCAACATCGCCCTCGGCAACCGGGCCATAGGCGAGCCGCCCGTTCCCGGTTTCCACTTCAACCAAAGGCTCCAGCCACAACATCCCGCGCGAACCGTTGCGGATGATCTCAACATCAATCTTGCGCCTATCGGCTTCCCGGCGGATTGATGCTGCGACATCATCAGCGCCGACAGAAAGCGCGGCGGCGTCGCAAGGTACGTAAACCCTGATCGATCCGCCAGCCATCATTCGCGCTCCATCTTTTCAATGCGTTGTTCAATCAGCGCATCCAGGCGCTCTGGCGTCACCCGGCCAAAGAGTTCTCCGTCAATCATCCCTGACGGCCCAAGCGCGCAATTGCCAAGACAGTAAACCGCCTCCAGTTGAATTTCACCGTCTGCACTCTTGCCGCCGGACGGCGCGTTCCATTTCTTTTCTACATAGGCGGCCAGCGCTTCCGACCCAACCGCCTGACAGGCCTCGGCGCGGCATAATTTTATGGCGAGTTTGGCGGGCGCCTCACGCTTATAGTCATGGTAGAAACTAACCACACCATGAATTTCTGCGCGAGAAATATTAAGCGCGTCGGCGATAGTGCGAAGCGCATCGTCGCTGAGCCAGCCCTCGGCTGCTTGCGCCTCATGCAGGATTTCCAACAGCGCATCTGGACGGTTATCATGCCGCCCGCAGATTAAGCGGGCGGGCGCATGTTCAAGTTTATCAATCAATGCCGCCATATCTCGCTTCTTTTATCACATCGATCGGATCTGATGTCGTATCGCTCACGCTGTCAGTCTTTTCTTCGGCTTTCCATCGCCGCAAGCTGTTCAGGCGTCGCCGGCTTTTGATGCTGCGCCTTCCATTGCTCGTAAGGCATGCCATAGATGCGCTCGCGCGCTTCCTCACCGGGCATATTGACGCCGTGCTCGTCTGCCGCCGCCGCATACCATTTCGAGAGGCAATTCCGGCAAAAGCCGGCCAAAATCATCAAATCGATATTCTGCACATCTTTGTTGGCGTCAAGATGCGCAATGAGGCGACGCATCACAGCTGCATCCAGCTTGTCGCGGTCCCTATCCGTCAAGCTAGCCATGTGTTCGATCTCCTCCATTACGACCAGCGCCGGCGGTACAGTCGCCAGTAGACCTTATCTTCAAATCGGCCTCGCCCCAAGCCTTAGCGCCTAAATATCGCCGCTAAGGAATATGCAATGACGGACCAGTTGGCCAGTTTTTTCTCGTCTAAGCTGGTGCGTTAAGCGACGCAGCAAAAAGAGCGCGGCAAAAAAGGGGACTATCGGGCGCCGCGCCAATGCGCTATCTCACCGACCTAAAAAGGCGCTCAAAAATGACCGAAGCCACCATCATCGACGGCAAAGCTATCGCCGCGCGCGTCACCGACAAAATCGCTGCGCAAAACGAAGGCTATGTGCATGAGACCGGGACGTCGCCTTGCCTTGCCGTCGTCCTTGTCGGGGAGGATCCGGCGAGCGCGGTCTATGTCCGCAACAAAGGCAGGACTGCGGAAAAGGTCGGCTTCAAATCCATTCAACACACGCTTCCCATCGATACGCCCGAGAGCGACATCATCACTCTCATCAACACTCTCAATGACGACCCAGCCGTCAACGGCATCCTCGTTCAATTACCGCTACCAGCGCACATTGATGCGACAAGAATTATTGAATTAATCGCGCCGGAAAAGGATGTAGACGGATTTCACCCGATCAATGTCGGCCGCCTCGGGGCCGGCGATTTTGACAAGGCGTTGATCCCGTGCACGCCAGCTGGTTCGGTCATTCTCGCTAAATCCGCGCTGGGCGACAATCTATCTGGCCTTCATACGGTTATCATTGGCCGCTCCAACATCGTCGGCAAACCGGCGGCACAACTTTTTCTTGCGGAAAATTGCACCGTCACCATCGCGCATAGCCGAACCAGAGATATCGAAGATGTTGTGCGTCGCGCCGATATTGTCGTTGCCGCAGTCGGGCGGCCTAAAATGGTCAAAGGCGCGTGGATCAAACCCGGCGCCACGGTCATTGATGTCGGCATCAACCGTATCGCGGCGCCGGAAAAGGGCGAAGGCAAAACCAGACTTGTCGGCGATGTTGATTTCGCCAGCGCCGTTTCGGTCGCCGGATATATCACGCCGGTGCCCGGCGGGGTCGGCCCGATGACGATTGCGCTGTTGATGGCGAACACGCTTGCCGCCGCATGCCGACAAAATGGTGTTCCGCATCTTATTAAGCCGCTATAATTTTCTCCGTGCATGCAGTTTGTGCATTATTCTCGTAGAACCGCACAAACGCTATCCATCAATAACGCTCCAGCCACAAGATTCAACTTTTTGGCAAAAACAGGCGCGCATAGGCGCCGTCGTCAAACCGTATCTCTTCGAGATTATCTCCAGGTCCGGCGCGATCAACTACCAGAAAGTCTTGGCTGGGTTCAATAATCAACAACGGATGGTGCCATATGTTTTTCGCATACTGGACACCCTGATCGCCGCGCGCCCGGAACGCTTTTAAATTATCCGGCGCCGGCGTCTCCGCCGCACTTACAACAATAAGCCATCGGTTGTTGGCCAAAGGAAAGAAAGCCTGGCTTCCCAATGGGTGGCGCTCCATCATCGCAATCTTTATCGGCCTCGGGCGCGCGGTTGCGCGAAAAATCGAAAGGACGCCCACACCTTGCCGGTCAGCGACATCAAGCTTCGCCAAAGCGTGAAAACGCTCCGTGGTTCCCTCGTTGATAAGGATGCGCTCCGCATCATTAACTTCAAGAACATCGCCGAAGCCGGAAAAATTGTCTCTCGTCAACGGCACAGGCGACAGATCTATAATACTCATTGCTGGCGCCGCCCAAAAATACGAAAACGGCTGACGCCGCCGTCGGGATAGATATTGAGCCTGACATGGGTGACCGGTTTGGGCGAAGAAATATCGGCGCCGCTAAATTCGTGCACCGCGTCCGCCTGAAGCTTGCGCCGCTGTAAAATCTCAACCCATGGCGCCGACCCGTCAGCCAGCGCCGCATCGCTCTCGCCTGAAAAATCTATTCCATCTACCGAAGCGTCATCGGGGAAGTTGCCTTTGAAATGCGCGGTGTCGATTTCAATCGCCTCCACCGCGCCGCGCGCCGCCAGGGCGATAATGATCCAGTCATTTCCGGGCTCGCGCCGGCGGCGGGTTTCCCAGCCGTCGCCCATGGTCTTGCCGCGTCCCTCCGACAGCAACGCCCAAAGGTCTCCATAGTGAGCATCGTTATAGGCGATGATGCGGCCGCCATTTTTCAACGCCGAAAGCTCAACCAATGCGTCGCCGCCAGCATCGTCCCATGACGGCGCAACCTCGCCATAAAGCCGCATCCGCGCGACGCCGCCATCGGGCAGAATGTTCAACCGCACAGCGCCCCAAACGCCGTCGTCATTGATTGTAAAAAACTGGCGCGTGTCGCCCTCTATCGCGATCCTTGGCAATATTGTTTTCCACACTGACGGATCGCCAATATCTGCATTCGGTGCGCAAGCCTCAAGAGAGACGCCGGGCGGGTAGTTTCCCGTAAAGTGACTGGTATCGATCTCCACGCCATGAATGACGCCGCTGGCGCCAAGCTCGACAATGCACCAATCATGGCCTTCGTCACGCTTACGGCGGCTTTCCCATCCGTCCATCCACTTGCCGTGGTCGTCATATTTATCAGCAATAAACACCGGCGGCGCGTCGGAAATTAACCGCTCCTTGGCGCCAAAAAACTCATCCGATGCGCTCGCCACATGGCTGCCAAAACGCGGTGAGGCAAGATTTGGAAAGCGGCGTGCGAAATCAGGTTCATCTATCTTTTTATCAGCCATCTCTGTTGCCTATTCTTCCTCCAGTTTTTCCAACCGGATGCGGGCGATTTTGTGCACCTCCGCCAACGCCGCTGCGAACTCCTGCTCGGATGAATTTCCCAATCGTGTTTCAAAATTTTCCAGAATTTGCGTGCGGGTTGTACCGGAGACGGCAAGAATAAAAGGAAATCCGAATTTGCCGGTATATGCCTTATTGAGAGTTTGAAATTTCTCCAGCTCTTCGTGGCTGCACTGGTCTAGACCGGCGGATTTTTGCTCGTCAGTAGATGCCTGAGTCAATTCCCCCCGCACTGCGAGGCGACCGGCAAGATCCGGATGCGCGCGCAGCAGCGCCAGTTGGCGTTCATGCGCGGCGCCATCCACAACCACCGCCATCGCTTGCGCCAACTGGTTGATGTCGTCGGGGGCATTGCCCTTGTCGAAAATCGCCTCCGCAACCCAGGGGGAATGTTCATAAATGCCGCCAAAACGCGTGATGAATGCATCGCGCATGGCGTGGCTACTATCCATCAGCGCCCCTCTCTGCGGTTTTGTTAAATGGATGGCGCGCACGCCAGTGCCGGGCGATATCAACCCGGCGACACACCCAGGCATCATCAAATGACGAAACATAATCAACAAACGCTTCTAGCGCTTTGAACCGCGCCGGGCGCCCGATCAACCGGCAATGAAGGCCAACCGACAACATTTTCGGCGCCTCGGCGCCTTCGCGATACAGCACATCGAACGCATCTTTTAAGTAGGTTTCAAAATCCGTGCCGGTGTTAAACCCTTGTTGCGTCGCAAAGCGCATATCATTGGTATCAAGACTATAGGGGACAACCAGATGAGGCGACCGGGTTTGCGCGCTCCAGAATGGCAAATCATCGGAATAATCGTCAGCGTCATATAAAAATCCGCCATGCTCGGCAACCAGCCGCCGCGTATTCTCGCTTGTCCTGCCGGTGTACCAGCCAAGCGGCGGGCTCCCGCAAATTTTCGTTAAAATTTCGACCGCCTCTTGCAGATGCGCGCGCTCCGTCTCTTCGGGCATATCTTTATAATCAATCCACCGCAGCCCATGGCTGGCAATCTCATGGCCGTCGGCCAATGCTCGCTCAATCACGGCCGGATTTTTTTGCGCCGCCAGGGCGACCGCGAACAGCGTAATCGGCAGGTCTCGTGATTTAAATAAATCCAGCACCCGCCACACGCCCGCACGAGACCCATACTCATAGATTGATTCCATCGACATGTGCCGCGCGCCCTCAAACGGCGCGGCGCCAATAATCTCAGACAAAAACTCTTCCGACTGGCTATCACCATTGAGCACGCAGCGCTCTGCGCCTTCCTCATAGTTGAGCACAAACTGAACCGCGATGCGCGCGCCGCCCGGCCAGCCCGCATGCGGCGGCTTGCCTCCATACCCAATAAGATCACGCAATTCAGACATCTCGCACCGAAGAAGATTTAGTTGAACACAGCCCAAACATGAGCATACTCAATTTCCCTGCGCTCATCATAGGGTTTTTTTGATTGTGCGCCGGGAAAATCCGATCAGCCTTGCGGAGTTAACCTTGGACCTTCATATTACCGACTGGCTGAGCCTGGGCCTGCGCTGGGCCCATATTGTCGCCGGCATCGGATGGATCGGCGCATCGTTTTATTTCATGGCGCTTGATTTTAGCCTGCGCCATCGCACCGGCCTGCCGGACGGCGTCAAAGGTGAAAGCTGGCTGGTGCATGGCGGCGGGTTTTATCATGTTCAAAAATACATGGTCGCGCCGGAAGCGATGCCGAAAGACCTGAAATGGTTTCAATGGGAATCCTACGCAACCTGGCTGACGGGGTTCGCGCTCATGTCGGTGATCTATTACTGGCAGGCGGACATCTACCTCATCGACCGGTCAGTCCTTGCGCTGTCAAAGCTACAGGCAGTGGGGATTTCCGTCGCTGTGCTGGCGGCAAGTTGGCTCGGCTATGACGCTCTGTGCAAGTCTCCGTTAAAAAATAACCAAGCCGCGATGTTTGCGGTGTTGTTCGTTTTCATTGTCGCGGCCGCCTTTGGCCTGGGCGAGGTGTTTTCCGCCCGCGCAGTCTTTCTCCATATTGGCGCGATGATCGGAACGATCATGACCGGGAATGTTTTCTTCGTTATCATTCCCAACCAGAAAATCGTTGTCGCAGAATTAAAAGCCGGCAGAACCCCCGACCCGGAATTTGGCAAGATCGCAAAATTGCGTTCGACCCATAACAACTATCTGACGCTGCCCGTTTTGTTCATGATGATTTCAAACCATTATCCGATGACTTTCGGACATCCGATGAACTGGGTTGTGGTAGCGCTAATCTTGCCGATTGGCGCCATCGTGCGGCATTATTTCAACGCCCATGACAGCGGCAAGCATGGCCGCGCGCTGAGCTGGCAATGGCCCGCGGCCTCTGTTCTGCTTCTTATACTGATGGTTTTTATCGCCTGGCGGCCGAGCGTAACACCTGCGGACGCGCCGGCCGGAGAGACTGCGGATATAGAACCTTCGGCGCTAACCCAGCAAGCTTTCGCTATTGTCAAAACCCGCTGCACGGTTTGCCATTCGGCTAATCCGACGGATTTTGTCGCCACGGCGCCCGGCGGCGTTGAATATGATACGCTCGATCTTATCCGCCAATACGCCCCGCAAATTCGCGCGCAGGCGGTTTTAAGCCGCGCAATGCCGCCGGGGAATTTAACCGAAATGACCGATGATGAACGCGCTTTGCTGGATGCGTGGATTGCCAGCGAGGAGCCATGAACGCCCGGCAATGCGTTTAGGTTGAGGCCTGTGCGCGTTGATAAACCATATTACCAGCGACATAAGTCGCCTTGACCACTCTTTCATCCGCCATGATGATTTGCGCGAAGAGAACATCATAAAAATCTTCCGCCCGAGCGACGCGGCGCGCAATCAGCGGGTTTGATTTTAAATCCAGCACCACTAGATCGGCGTCCATGCCGGGTGCAAGGTTTCCAAGGCGATCATCAAGCCGCATCGCCTTGGCGCCAGCGCAAGTCGCCATCCAGAACGCTTCAGCCGGATGCAAAACAACACCGTAGTAGCGCGCGGCCTCATAGGCGGCGCGCATGGTTGCAAACATCGAAAAGGAAACGCCCGCGCCAACATCGCTCGCAAGCGAAACCAATATCTCCGGCGCCGCGCGGCGCGTTGCATCAAGGTCAAATACGCCCGAACCCATAAATGCATTCGACGTCGGACAATGCGCAATCGCCGCGCCGCTCTCGGCTATGGCGCGCCGCTCATCGTCAGAAAGATGGATGCCGTGCCCAAAGATCGCCCCTTCGCCGGCGAGGCCAAAAGATTCATAAACCTGATAATAGCTGTCATAGGTTGGATGCTGTTCCAACACGCGCGCAATCTCATCTTTGGTTTCCGAAAGGTGGGTTTGCATCAGCGCCGTCGGATGTTCTCGCCACAAACTCCCAAGCGCTTCCAATTGCGCCGCAGACGAGGTTAATGCAAAGCGAGGCGTGATTGCATATCGGTTGCGGCCCTCGCTATGCCAGCGTTCAATCAACGCTTTCGACTGGTCATAGGCTGATTGCGCGGTGTCCGCGAGGCCTTGCGCGCTATTGCTATCCATACAGACCTTGCCGGCCGCCATGCAGGCGTTTCTGCGCGTCGCTGCCTCAAAGAAACTCTCCACAGACTGTGGATGCACCGTGCAATAAACGCTCGCCGTCGTGACGCCGTTTAAAAAACACTGGTCGAGGAAAAATTCCGCAGCGTTTTCTGCAACTTCCTTGTCGCCAAACTTACTTTCACACGGAAATGTGTGCTTTTGCAGCCAATCAACCAGGCCTTGGCTGCTGGAGCCAATGATATCGACTTGCGGGTAATGCGTATGCACATCAATAAAACCGGCCATGATGAGCGCATCGCCATAATTGGTAACTGGCGCACCGGCATTTTGTTTTATGATTTCTGTGGCGGGGCCAACCGCGATAATGCACCCGCCTTCCACCACCACGGCGCCGTCCGGGCGAAAATCGACCGCGTCCTCAGCGCCGACTTCAAATGGATTGCCAGAAAATGCAAGCGTTTGGCCACGCAAAATGAACCGGCCTTCGTCTTCCTTCATGGGTCAACTCTGCGTTCTTCGGGATACGACCATCAATGCAGATGGCAACGCCCCGGCTATCGTCAAATTCTCCCCGCGGCTATAGCGGCTAATCACACAACTATCCATCGAATTAATGTGGCGGCGCCTCGCTCAGTTGCAAAATCTCCGCTGCGAGCGATATCGCGATGACGCCCGGCTCTTTGCTGCTAGGCCCGCCAGCGCCAATCGGACAGGTGAGCCGGCAAAGCATCGCCTCGCTCACGCCTAATGCGCCAAGCCGCTTCAGGAAACGCGCGCGCTTAGTCATCGAGCCGATCAGGCCGAGATATCGAAACCGCCCGCGCTTCAGAACCGCATGGCAAATCTCAAGATCCAGCGCATGGGAATAACTCATCACCACATGAAACGCATCGTCCGGCGCCAGGCCAACCGCATCATTTGGCGAGGCTATGACCAGGCGCTTCACATGCGCGGGGAGGCAATCCGGAAAGCGCTCAGCGTCGGTGTCAATCCAGACGATCTCAACCGCCAGCCCCTCAAACACGCGCACTACCTCGCGGCCCACATGACCGGCGCCGTAGAGATAGATTGGCAGTCGTTTTTTGCTGAGCGGTTCCAAAAACCAGTTCTCATCTTGCCCCGCGCCATTCGCAAATTTACATCGGCCATCTGAGTGCGCCGTGAGCATTTGGAATTGTTCGCGCACAAAACCCGGCGCAGCGCTAAGACCGGCTACATCAACGACATGAACAGGCGTCGAACCAGACACTAACGGCCTTACAAAATAGCCCTTTTTCACATCTGCAAAACTGGAAACAATATCGATTTCGTCGGCCCCATAGCGCTCAAACAACAGCCACACCTGGCCGCCACAACATTGACCAAGGCGCGGGCCAAGCGGATAGGTTTTTGTATCGCGCAACCACGTGGCGTCAGTCTCAACCAACTGCCGGGCATGAGCGATTGCATCATATTCGAGCGCACCGCCGCCAACCGTTCCCGTCACCGCTTGCCCCGACACTATCATCGCCGCGCCAACCCCACGCGGCGTTGAGCCCTCAACGGCGATCACCGTGACACGAACAACCGGTCCGTTTCGCCGGAAGTGTTCGCAAAGCTCTGCGAGGGATATCTGCAACGCTAACCCCAGCCGCCGGTTATAACGTGCAACAGGCGTTCCGGCGTCGCCGGCGCGTCAAGCGACGGGTAGTGCGCGCGCCCCGTCGCATTCGCCGCTGCGTCAGACAGCGCCATCAAAACCGAAATGCCCAGCATCAGCGGCGGCTCACCGACAGCTTTCGAGCGATAGATGGTTTCCTCACGGTTTGTTCCGCGCTTCCAAATCGCAATGTTCATATCCGGCGCGCGATCAGACGCGGTTGGAATTTTGTAGGTTGAGGGCGCATGAGTTTTTAACCGCCCCGCCTCATCCCACACCAGTTCCTCGCTAGTCAGCCACCCGGCGCCTTGTGCAAACCCGCCCTCGATCTGGCCAAGGTCAATCGCCGGGTTGAGCGACTTGCCGACGTCATGAAGGATATCGACGCGCAACAGGCGATGCTCGCCGGTTAGCGGGTCGATGACAACTTCCGAGACCGCTGCGCCATATGCGAAATAAAAGAACGGCCGGCCGGTTCCGGCAGTGCGGTCCCATTCGATTTTCGGCGTTGCGTAAAACCCTGTCGCCGAGAGCGACACCCGCGCCAGATAGGCTTTGGCGATCAGATCATCGAACGCAACCTCATCATCGCCGATCAGAACCCGGCCTGGCCGGAACGCAACCTTGTCCGCGGCGACGCCCCATTCGGACGATGCAAAGCCAGTCAACCGTTGTTTGATTTTTTCGCACGCATCAAGCGCGGCCATGCCATTTAAATCCGTGCCGGAGGACGCCGCCGTTGCCGACGTATTGGGCGCCTTGCCGGTGTTGGTCGGGGTGATTTTTACCCGATCGATATCGATCTGAAATGCCTCAGCGACAATTTGAGCGACTTTGATGAACAGCCCCTGCCCCATCTCGGTGCCGCCATGATTGAGATGCACGGAACCGTCGGAATAGACATGGACAAGCGCGGCGGCCTGGTTGAGATGGGTTTTTGTGAACGATATGCCGAACTTTACCGGCGTTAAAGCAATGCCGCGTTTCAATAGCGGTTGCTTTGCATTCCAATCGGTTATCTCCGTGCGTCGCGCTTCATAATCTGATGATGCAACCAGCTCATCGACAATCTCGCCAATGACGCAATCTTCAACCTTCATATGATAGGGCGTCAGATTACGCTCACTCGCTGTGTCTTTGTCAGCGGCGTAAAAATTGACACGGCGCACCTCCAGCGGGTCCTTGTCGAGCTTGAAGGCGATTTCATCAATCACGCGTTCAATAGCAACCATGCCTTGCGGCCCGCCAAAGCCGCGAAAGGCAGTATTGGATACGGTGTTGGTTTTACAGCGATAGGAATTGATCAGAACATTCGCCAGATAGTAACAATTATCGGCGTGAAACATCGCCCTGTCGCAGATCGCCAGCGAGAGATCATGCGACCAGCCGCAGCGCGCCGCCTGATCCATAATAATCGAATGAATGCGCCCGTCATCATCAAAACCGACATGATAGTCTATCCGAAAATCATGCCGCTTGCCGGTCATAACCATATCATCGTCGCGGTCATAACAGACCTTCGCCGCCTGGCCGGTGCGTTTCGCAATCAGCGCTACTGCGGCGGCGGGAAGGTTTCCGTTGGTTTCTTTGCCGCCAAAGCCACCGCCCATGCGGCGCACTTCAACGGTGACGGCGTTAAAAGCAACGCCGAGCACGCCGGCGGTTTTATGTTGAATTTCTGTCGGGTGCTGCGACGAGCAATAGACCGTGACATCGCCATCCTCCCCCGGAACCGCCAGCGCTGCTTGGCCCTCAAGATAGAAATGTTCCTGACCGCCAATGGTAATCCGGCCCTTTAATTTATGGGGGCTGGCCTTCATCGCAACGTCAACATCGCCGCGCGCCATTTTATAGGGTGGTTCCAGCCAGGATTTTGCGGCCATCGCATCTTCGATGGTCAACAGCGCCGGCAGGTCTTGATAGTCAATCTCTACCTTCGCCGCCGCCGCTCTTGCCGCCTCAAGACTTGACGCCGCAACGGCAAAAAGCGCCTGACCTTCACATTCCACAACTCCGCCCGCAGCTCCGATGGCGAATAAGGGTTCATCGCTGACAATCGGACCGATATCATTCGCACCGGGAACATCATCCGCCGATATCACCGCGACAACGCCCCCGCTTTCCAACGCCGCACGAAAATCAACCGTGCTTATTTTCGCATGAGCATGGGTGCTGATGGCGATATAGACATGAAGGCAACCTTCCGGCGTTGGAATATCATCAACATAAACCGCTTGCCCGGATGCATGCTTGAAGGCGCTGTCATGCATGACAGGCGCTGAGACAGAGCCGTAGAGCTTGCCGGCGCCTTCGCCGGATATCTGCCCGGAAGATTTTGCCGCGCCGCTCACAGGAATGCGCTCCCATGGCCGACAAGCCGCGTTTGCGCCAGTGGCGCTTGCGTCTCAAGAAAATATTTCATCAAAAGGTTTTGCGCCGTACGAAGCCGGTAATCTGCGCTCGCGCGCATATCGCTCATCGGCGTAAAATCTTTGGCGAACTCTTTCATCGCCAATTCTACGCGCGCCCGATCCCAGCGTTTTCCAACCAGCGCCGCCTCAACGCTCAGCGCTCGTTTTGGAGTCGCGGCCATGCCGCCAAACGCAATCCGGGCGGCGGCGACTACATCGTCCGAGACTTTGATATTAAAACATCCGCACAAGGCTGAAATATCCTGGTCGAAACGTTTGGATATTTTGTAGCACTTCAGTTCATCGGCAACGGCCGCAAGAGGCACACGCACAGCCTCAACAAACTCGCCGGGCTTGCGGTCCTGACGGCCATAGGCGAGGAAGAAATCTTCCAGCGGTAATGTCCGCCGCTGCGCGGCCTGACGCAGCACCAGCTTGGCGTCCAGCGCAATCAGCGCCGGCGGCATATCGCCAATCGGCGAGCCGTTCGCAATATTGCCGCCGATGGTGCCGGCGTTGCGCACCTGAACCGCGCCGATCCGCCGAACCAGCTCGCCGAGATCGGGATAGGCTTGCGCTAAAACATCAATCGCATCCGAATAGGTAACGCCGGCGCCAATAATTAAATCTTGGCCATTACGTCCAATAGACGCTAAATCACGCACGCGATTTAAAAATATCACCTTTAGCAGGCGCTCACGCGCTTTTGTTACCCACAAGCCGACATCGGTGGCGCCCGCAATAAGTGTTGCATCGGGGTGCCTCGCATAAATCTCCGCAAGCTGATCGCTGGTCGCCGGCAAGAACGCCCGCGCCGCACCATGTTCAATTTCAACCGGCTCTTTATGGTCCAGCAAACGCAATTGCTCCAGCTCAACACCGTCATCGTTGCTTTGGTCAGATGTCTTCGCGCCGCGCCCAATCGTCTCCGCCGCTTTTAGTATCGGGCCGTAACCAGTACAGCGGCACAAGTTTCCCGCCAGCACATCGTTGGCGGCGGCTAATGGCAGCATCGTGCGATTACGATACGCGGTATAAAGCGACATCACAAACCCGGGCGTGCAAAACCCGCATTGTGAAGCGTCGTTCTCCATCATCGCCCGCTGAACCGGATGCGGCGCATCGCTGTCGCGCGCCAACCCTTCAACGGTCGTGATCGACGCGCCGTCAAGGCTCGGCATAAACCGGATACAGGCGTTAATCGCCTCGCATTTAACGGCGCCATCGGCAGTCAGAGTACTGACATTTACTGTACACGCGCCGCAATCGCCCTCCGCACAGCCCTCTTTTGTTCCGCAGAATTTTTCATCCTCACGCAAATATCTCAACAGCGTTTGCGTTGGCGCAACGCCGCGAAGCACCTTCAACTCACCATTCAGATAAAACGATATCGTATCGCGCATGTTTTAACTGCCGCGATAGGTTGAATAGCCATAAGGTGAGACAAGCAGCGGCACATGATAACTCGCATCACTATCGGCAACGCCAAACCTGATGACAACAATATCGATAAACTTCGGTTCCGGCAGGCTAAGCCCAAGCGCGTCGAAATATTCGCCGATGTGAAACTCCAGCATATACTGGCCGGCGACAAAGCCGGCGCCGCTCAATAGCGGTTCATCACATCGCCCGTCGCTATTGGTTGTAACCGAGCGCAATTTTGTCGCTGTTTGCTCCGCCTCAGACGCGCCCTTTTCAACTCTATAGAGGTCGATACGCACCCGCGCCGCCGGCTTGCCGGCGCTGACATCGAGAATATGTGTGGTTAGTTTTCCCAAAGATATTACCGCCCTATTTGGAGGAAGGCCTTGCCGAGAAATTTCGCGGCTAGTAACGCGCGCACTCAAGAAGCCTTCATCCCAGTTGCTATCATCCCATCACGCAACGAATTTTTACAACGAATAAGGATATAATGAATCGCCATAAATTCGAAACCGGCGAAAATTCTTCAACAAGCATTTGCCGGTCAGCTGTCATACGCCCCCATAGCTTACGGCGCAACAGATGCGGCCTGGTCTGGGCTTTGAATTTCAACGCACAACAGGCCTGCCGGCCCAATGAATTGGCTCGCCGCCGTGCTCTTCCAGATATTGGTTGGCTTTGGAAAAATGCTTACAGCCGAGAAAGCCGCGATAGGCGGATAATGGCGAGGGATGGGGTGAGGTGAGAACCCTGTTATCGCGGCTGTTGATGATGTCGAGTTTTTTCTGCGCATGACTGCCCCACAGCATATAGACGATGCCGCGCCGCTGTGCGCTCAACTGCCGGATCGCACCGTCCGTAAACGTCTCCCAGCCCTTTTTGGCGTGCGATGCGGCAAGGCCTTTTTCGACGGTTAGCACCGTATTCAACAACAACACGCCCTGCCCCGCCCAGTCATCAAGAGCGCCTAGCGTCCGCAACTCGCCGCCAATATCGTTTTGAATTTCTGCAAATATGTTCTTTAAAGACGGCGGCGGCTTCGCGCTTGCGGGCACAGAAAAAGAAAGCCCCATCGCCTGGCCCGGCCCGTGATAGGGGTCTTGACCGAGGATCACGACTTTAACCTTCGACAACGGCGTCAGGTTGAATGCATTGAAGATTAAATCTTTCGGCGGATAGATGGTCACGCCTCTTTCGGTCTCGCTGCGCAAAAACGAAACCATCCGCTGATAGTCGGGCCGCTCAAACTCACTTTTTAAAGCATCGCGCCAACCGCTATCGGAAAAAGGTATATCGAAATCGATCACAGCAGAATTTAGCGCTCATCGCGTGGCTTCGCTCCAAGCCATTAGACCGATCCTTTAGCAATGCAAATTCTCTTGCGTATTTTCAAACCAACAAAGTAGAAATGTTGAGTTTTCGGCCAAAACCGCGCATCGCGCACGCACAAAGATTGCATCTTCGATGCATTCTGGTCTAGTTTTGCTCCTTGGCAGCAGGGATTTTTATGACATGAGCGATGCTTTGAGCATTTATTTCGCCGGCGATCTGTTCGATCATAAGGACCTGATCGGCAATGCATTGCTGGCCTCTTATATCGAGCGGGAATCTTCCGGTCAGTACACATGTATTCTACCCCAAGACCTCGAACAGAGCAGCAACCGTAAAGAACATATCCGTAACCAGGACCTGAAGATGGTCATGGAAGCTGACCTTGGCCTGTTCAATTTCGATGGGCCCGATCTGGATTCCGGCACGGTGGTTGAGTTCGTCGTTGCAAAGCAGCTCGATATCCCGACCGTCATCTTGCGGTCGGATTTTCGCAGCGCCGGAGACCAGGATGCGGGCGGCGATAGCTGGAACCTGATGTGCTCATTTTATCCGCGCAACGAGGTCATTTCTTTGAATGGCATGGAATGGTATCAAAAGGCGCGCGGCGACAATCGCCCGGTTCTGGATACGATAGACACATTATATACAAAGCTGGCCGCGCGCATCATTGAAGGGTTTGAAGCTGCGCGCGCAACGCCGCCGCTTGCAACCGATCCGAAGCTTATCGAAAATCTGTATCAGTGGGCCATCCGGTTTCCGGGCGCCGGGCTTGAAGAATTTATCGGCAATGAAAATTGGGTTGCGGAGATTATCGAGAAAAAGAAACGTAAAGGGCTGTTTGAGTAATTTAAGGTTCCACGATTTTTCTGGGAGATAAACACATGTTCGACGTCGTCGTTGTCGGCAGCTATGTTCAGGACCTGGCTTTTAACACAGAGATTTTTCCGGCGCCTGGCGAGACACGCATTGGCGCCTTCCGCACCGGTCCCGGCGGCAAAGGCTTCAACCAGGCCGTTGCTTGCAACCGGCTAGACATTAAAACCTTGTTTATCGGCGCGGTTGGCGATGATATTTTCGCCCAAGGCGTGCGCGAATTTATTGCTTCGGAAGGGCTTAGCGCAGAGTTGCAGGTTTGCACCGACCATCCCACGGGCGCGGCCTCCATTGTTGTCAATGGCGATGGACAAAACCTTATCGTTGTTGCGCTGGGCGCCAATGACCATTTGTCGTCCGATCATATCAGCGCGTTTTCGGCTCAGATTTCGCAAGCGAAATACCTTGTCTGTCAGGTTGAAAATAATATCCCGGCGACCGAAGCGGCGATGAAGATTGCGCGCGAGAAGGGTGTGACAACCATCCTCAACCCCGCGCCAATTAATGACGGCCTGACGCGCGAGCTGGTGCAACGCGCAGATATTCTGGTCCCGAACGAAACCGAATTTGTGTTTTTGATGAACACGGTTTTGGACCACAACATCCCGAATGATTTTTGGCTCCAGGACGACGCCAGCATCCACCAGTTTTGCCGGCAATCCGGCGCTGCAACTGTCGTGCTGACTCTGGGTGATAAGGGCTGCTTTGTTTCGTTTGACGAAAACTCCGACAACGCCCGCAACTCTACCGACGGCCCTTATTATCGTATCGGCGCGAACAGTGTTAATGTCGTTGACACGACCGGCGCAGGCGATGCATTCAATGGCGGGCTGGCCGCTGGGCTGGTGCGCTTTCCGGGTGAATTCCGCACCGCCATCGAATATGCAAATAAAGTCGCCGGTCTCTCGACCACAAAGCCCGGCACGGCGCCGGCGATGCCTACGCTTAAAGAAATCGAGGCGCTCTAGCCGCCAATCGGATGCCAGGTAGTTTTGGTTTCCTGCACGTCGATGATTTGATAGGGATCGGGCGCAACCGGTTTTTTGCGGATGATGACGCGCTTAATATTATTGGCGGCCTGTTCCTGAATCATTTTAATTTCACTTGCATCATCGCCATTGGCTATGATCGCATTGACGTCCATGTGCGAAGCAAATTGTTCGGCAAGCTCTTTTCTGTAGCCGGAAAGGATATTGATAACGCCGGCCGGCACGTCGGAAGAGTGCAGCACTTCAGCAAGACTGACCGCGCATAGTGGATTTTGCTCAGACGCCAGAGCAATGGCCGTGTTTCCACCGGCGATGACCGGCGCGATGGCCTCAACAAACCCTAACAGCGCGTTTTCCCGGCCCGCGAGGACACTCACCACGCCGACCGGCTCTAAAATAGAAAAGTTGAAATGCGAGGAGGCGACCGGGTTCACGGCGCTAAACACCTGCTGATATTTATCCGTCCAGCCGGCGTAATAAACCAGGCAGTCTATTGTCGCGGTGACTTCACGCGATGCGGCGCGCTTGTCCACGCCCATGAGTTTAAGCTCGGCGACAAACTGTTCGGCCCGCGCCTCAAGCATTTCCGCCACCCGGTATAAAATCTGACCGCGCAAGTATGCGCTGGCGCCCGCCCAACCGCTAAACGCAGCGCGCGCCGCCAACACAGCTTCGCGAAAATCCTTGCGGCTGGCGCGGCACATATTGGCGGCGATGTTTCCCTTAGCGTCCGCCACGGTAAAATACCGGCCGGATTCGGTGCGGGGGAACTTGCCGTTGATGTAAAGCTTATAGGTCTTTGCTATGCCTAGCCGGATAGCAGCCGGCGGTTTTGCGCGCGCGAGTCTTGCCGATTTGGCGGCGCTCTGCGCTTCGCGCGGCGATGCGCTGTCGATGCTGCGCCCTTCGGCTTTTACGGTCTTATCCATGCTCGATCGCCTCAAATTTAGTGCAGGTCCAGGTAAGCGGAAAGGCCGTGCATTCCGCCCTCCCTGCCGATGCCGCTTTCTTTGTAACCGCCAAAGGGTGATGTCGGGTCGAACTTATTGAAAGTGTTGGCCCATATGACGCCTGCGCGCATTTTGGCGCCAACATTGAAGATTTTTGCGCCCTTGTCTGTCCATATGCCGCCCGACAAGCCGTATTGCGTATTGTTAGCCTTGGCCACCGCCTCATCGAGGGTGCGGAAAGTTTGTATCGCTAGGACGGGCCCAAATATTTCTTCCCGGACTATCCGGTGCGACTGCGCAACATTGGTGAACAAAGTCGGTTGGCACCAATAACCCTTGTCAGGGTTTTTGCCGCCGCATTGAAACATCTCCGCGCCTTCTTCCTGTCCGAGGTCGAGATAGGCGTTGATGCGTTCTAATTGCGCCGCCGAATTAATCGCGCCGATATCGGTGTTCTTGTCGAGCGGATCGCCGACAATCAATGTCTGCATACGTTCCTTCAGCTTGGCGACAACTTCATCAGCGACGGATTCCTGAACCAGCAACCGCGAACCGGCGCAACAGACATGTCCCTGGTTGAAAAATATCGCATTGACGATGCCTTCAACGGCTTGATCGATGGCGGCGTCGGCGAAAACGATGTTGGCGGCCTTGCCGCCCAGTTCCAACGTGTATTTTTTGTCCGTTCCGGCCAGTGCGCGCTGAATGATGCGGCCGACATTGGTGGAGCCGGTAAAGGCGATTTTATTGACGTCTTCATGATTGACAATTGCCGCACCGGTCGAGCCGTCGCCGGTGAGGATATTGACGACGCCCGGCGGCAAGTCTGCCGCCTCCATTACCTCCGCCAGCTTTAAAGCGGTGAGCGGCGTCGTTTCCGCCGGTTTCAACACCACCGTATTGCCGCACGCCAAAGCCGGTGCAATCTTCCACGCCGCCATAAGCAACGGGAAGTTCCATGGAATGATCTGGCCGGCGACGCCAAGCGATTGCGGCGTCCGGCATGGGAATGCATAGTCTAATTTATCCGCCCACCCCGCATAATAGAAAAAATGCGCCGCCGCGAGGGGAATATCAACATCGCGCGCCTCACGGATAGGCTTGCCGCCATCCATGGATTCAATCACCGCAAATTCGCGGGCGCGCTCCTGAATGATGCGGGCGATGCGGTAAATATATTTACCGCGCTCGGCAGGCTTCATCTTCGACCACACAGTGTCATAAGCGTCGCGCGCAGATTTCACGGCCCGGTCCACATCAGCGACGCCAGCATGCGCCACCCGCGCCAAAACCTTCTCATTGGCGGGGTTGATGGTGTCAAAATATTTGCCCGATTTCGGCGCCACAAATTTGCCGCCGATAAATAATTTGTACTGGTCTTTAATTTCAACGTGATCGATGCTCTCCGGCGCCGGAGAATAGGCCCATCCGGTGTCAAAGTTTAAACTGTGCGGCGCGGTTGCCTTGTTCATCGGGTCTAATCCTTGGAAAAATAGTCTTCAGACTGATAGATGCCTGTGCGCTGTTTTTGCAGCTGCATCAAAACGTCGTTGGCCAGGCTGCTGGCGCCAAACCGGAACCATTCCGGCGACATCCACGCCTCGCCAAGGGTTTCGCGCAGCATCACAAGATAATGGATCGCAAGCTTGGCCTTGGATATGCCGCCGGCCGGCTTCATCCCCACCATCCGGCCGGTGTCGTAATAATAATCCCGGATCGCCTGCAACATTACCAAAGTCACCGGCATGGTCGCCGCCGGTTGAATCTTGCCAGTCGATGTTTTGATAAAGTCGGCGCCGGCCTGCATCGCCAACAGGCTCGCATGGCGCACACGGTCCAGCGCGCCCAATTCGCCGGTCTCCAAAATCACCTTAAGATGCGCCTCGCCGCAGGCTTCTTTACAAGCGACAATTTCGTCGAACACCTCCTGGTATTTCCCCTCCAGGAATTTCCCGCGCGAAATCACCATATCGATCTCATCGGCGCCCAGCCCGACGGCGAGCTTGATTTCCTCAAGCTTTACGTCGCTCGGCGCCATGCCGCTCGGAAACGATGTCGCCACGGAGGCGACTTTAATGCCGCTGGCGCCAAGCGCCTTTTTCGCTTCCGCCACCATCATCGGGTACACACACACCGCCGCCACATGCGGGATGTCCGGCAGGCTATCGTGGAGGCGCATCGCCTTCTGGCACAGCTGGCGGACTTTGCCGGGCGTGTCCTGTCCCTCAAGGGTGGTCAGATCGATCTGGCTCAAAACCAGGTTGAGCGCCTCAACCTTTGAGGCCTTCTTTATACTACGCGCGCGAAAACGCGCCACGCGCTCGTCAACACCGACCTGGTCGACGCGCGGCGCCTGGTCCGGTTTGGGCGCTATCATCGTTGCTGTATTTGCTATTTGAGCCATGGTTTATTGATATCATTATTCAGGTTGCGCCTACAAGTGCCGGTATCGGTAAGGCATAGTCAATCTGTCGAGATTTGCCGTCCCCAGGGGCTATTGGCAATGATTATTACCGGCCTAGACTTGCTGCATTGCCCGTTGCTACACGCGCTAATGGCGGTGCTGGAAAGTGTCCAAATTTATGGATTGAGGCGCCTGTCCATTTGGGGGTAAATACTTTACTGGCCTTGATGTTAATACGTATTTGAACATCAAGCCATCGCGTTAAAGCAGCAGCTATTAAAATAGCTCAAGATCGTTACCCGCAGGCGGCGCCTCAGGCTCTATGACTTCTTCAACAACCGGCGCCTCATCAATAGGAATAAGCAATTGCTGCACCCGGCCGGTACATGGCCAAAAATTGATGCGCCGCGCATTCTTGCCGCCGAGACTTTCACTCACGCAGAGAATATCTTCCGTCGCCAGAAAGCTGCGGGCAAATTCAGCATTTTGTTGCCCGACATCCGACAGGCCGGACATTACAGAAGCGCCGCCAAAGAGTTTAGCAACGAGGCGTTTACGCTCTGCGCAACGCTTCAACAGCCCGTTGATCAAAAGCTCCATGGAGTAGGCGCCATGGCTGAGGCTGCGCTCATTGGCGCGGTTTTGACCGCCGGGCACCAGAAAATGATTCATGCCGCCGACACCGGCCTCCGGGTCATACATGCACACTGCAACGCAAGACCCCAGCAGTGTCGATAATACCGCATCTTCCAGGTTTGATACTTTGTATTGGCCCTGAAACACATTGAACTTGCGCGGCTCTCCCGACTTTGGGCGCTCTTCGTTGCGCGCAAGACTGGTAAATCTGCTCATGCCGCAGCCTCGGCTTTGGCGTTGCGATCGCAAGCACGCATGATCGCAGAGGTTATCCGCGACAAAGGATATTGACGCTGCACAGCCTTCATTTCAAACGCCACCCTCGGCATTCCATAAATTACGCTGGAAGCTTCATCTTGCCCGATTGTCACAGCGCCCGTTTCGCGAACAGCGAGAAGACCGGCGGCGCCATCGCCGCCCATACCGGTAAGAATAACGCCAACGGCGCGTCTGCCAATCTTCTCAGCGACGCTATTGAAAAGCACGTCAACGGATGGTCTGTGACCGCTTACTAAATCATCTGCGCGGAGGCGGCAGGAAAAAGGCCCTGTTCCAGCTATGGAAAGATGCGTGGCGCCGCCCGGCGCCAGATAGACGCGCCCCACTTCAAGCGGCGCGCCATCCACCGCCTCTTCAACCTTTGCGGCGCACAAAGTATCAAGCCGTTTGGCAAAACTGACGGTAAACAATGCCGGCATGTGTTGAACGATAACCGTTGGCGGGCAATTTTCCGGAAACCCCGACAAGACATCCGTCAACGCCTCAACGCCGCCGGTTGAGGCGCCGATGGCGATGATTTTCTCATTTGGTTCGAACGTATCCGGGCAGGCCTTAACTGCCCCCCCCTCACCCAATGGCCTAACTTTGGCTCTCGATGCAACCTTTACCAGCCCGGGCAGCTTCGCAAAGACTTCGCGGGCGTTTCCGCGATCAGGCTTACCCAAGCAATCGATAGCGCCGAGGCTCATTGCTTTGATCGCCGCATCGGCGCCTTTATGGGTTAGCGTAGACACCATGATAACCGGCGTCGGCCGCAGGCGCATGATCTTTTCGAGAAACTCAATCCCATTCATGCGCGGCATCTCAACATCAAGGGTGATGACATCGGGGTTAAGCGACTTTATCGCTTGGCGCGCCTCGTAAGGATCGCCAGCGGTTCCGACAACGTCAATATCAAGGTCCTGGTCTAGTGCGCGTGAAATCAAACCGCGCATTATCGGCGAATCATCAACAACGAGAACACGAATGGACATATATACTACCGGCTGCTTCTGACAGGCATGAAAATTAATGAGGCAAGCGGCGCGCCTTCATTGAGAAAGAGCGCCGCTTGCCTCGCGCTATTGAATTAAAAATCTTGCCAGTCTTCCTGACTGCCTTCAGGCTCGACATACAACGCCGCCGACCCGTTGGTCGCAGAAGCAAAAGACGCAGCACGGTCTTGTTGTGCGGCTACCGTCTGATTGGACTTGGCGCCGTTGGCGCCGGGTTTTTTATTGCGCGAAGCCGGCGCCCCAGAACCGCTTGATTTATCATCGCCAATTTTGAAGTGAGCAACCTGGCTCATGAGCTCATCTGAATCATTGGCCAGGGAATGACTGGCGGCAGTGGTTTGCTCAACCATGGACGCATTTTGCTGCGTCACCTGGTCCATTTTATTGACCGCGGTATTGACCTCCGAAAGGCTCACCGACTGTTCTTTTGCAGAGGCGGCAATTTCGGAAACAAGCGTGCTGACACTCTCCACACGTTCGACAATTCCACCCAGGGCAGTACCTGCGCGCCCGACAAGTTCAACGCCAGTTTCAACCTGTTGCGAACTCGATGTGATTAAGCCCTTAATCTCTTTGGCGGCGTCGGACGACCTTTGCGCAAGGGCGCGTACTTCTTGCGCGACAACGGCAAAGCCTCGACCAGCATCGCCAGCTCTTGCAGCCTCAACGCCGGCGTTGAGCGCCAACAGGTTGGTCTGGAAGGCAATATCGTCGATAACGCCAATGATTTGCGAGATTTGAACGGATGATTTTTCGATCTCACCCATCGCCTCAACCGTCTCCTTGACAATTTCTCCGCTTGTTTGGGCTTCTTTGCGAGTGTCCGTTGCAACAGAGTTCGCTTCGTTTGCGCCTTCCGCCGTTTGTTTCACCGTCGCCGTAATTTCATCCAACGCAGCGGCGGTTTGCTCCAACGTCGCAGCCTGGTTTTCTGTCCGTTTTGACAGATCATCCGCAGCGGTGCTGATTTCTCCGGAGCCATGACGAATACCCTCCACTGTGGTGACAATCGTTCCCATAGTGTCTTTTAGTTTCGAGACCGCACCATTGAAGTCATTACGAAGCTGTTCGTATTCAGCCGTAAATGGCGTATCGATGTTGTCAGTGAGATCGCCATCGGAAAGTTTGCGTAATCCGTTGGCCAGCGAGTCCACAACCAACTGCTGCGCTTTCGCCTTCTCACGACGCTCTTCTTCATCCTTGTGACGCTGATTAACAACATCGGTGATGTCGGAGGCAAATTTTACCACTTTGAAAGGCTTGCCGCTGCCGTCCAGGATCGGATTGTACGATGCTTGAATCCAGACATCCGAGCCATTTCTGTGTATGCGTTTATACTCGCCCGACTGAAACTCTCCGCGTTTCAGTGCTTCCCAGAAAGCACGATAGTCGGGGCTGTTTTTATACTCTTGATCAACAAAGATGCTGTGATGCTTGTCTTTGATTTCCTCGGCGCTATAACCTAATGCACTTAGGAAATTCTCATTGGCGCCAGCAACCTTGCCATCAAGCGAGAACTCAATTGTCGCTTGCGCGCGGTCAAGGGCGGCGAGCATACCGGCATTTAACCGATCTGCCGTCACATCAGACCACTCAAGAACATTGCCGACGTAATCGCTATTTGCATCGAATACGCCGTTGACGCTCAACGAGAACCTGAAATCACCAATCGCAATGTCGGTCTGATATGGCAGGCGAGAAGGATCGGATAACAATTGACGTTGATGCGCCGGGTTTTTATGGAATATATCAATGCACGATCCAATAATTTGATCCGCATTAAAGTTCGGCCAAAACTCGCGGAAAACATCCGCATTTTCTGACAGAAGTTTTGTAGTAGCGTCATTGACATAAGTGACCATGAAGTCGCGGTCGATCATCATCATCGCAACGGACGAACCAGCAAACGCCGCACTTTTGAAGGTCGCTTCACGCGCAGCCTCTTCAGCTTCGGTTATGTCCGTAGCAAATTTTACAACTTTGAACGGTTTGCCGGCGGCATCCAGAATTGGGTTGTAGCTCGCCCGAAGCCAAAGTTCTTTGTCGCCTTTACCAACACGCTTAAATTTCCCGGCGCTGAAATCACCACGACGCAGGCCGTCCCATAACGCCTTATAGTCAGCGCTTTTCTTATATTCTGCATCGACAAACATCGAGTGATTTTGTCCCTTAATCTCATCAAGGGAATACCCAACGGTGTTGAGAAAATTCTCATTGGCGGTAACAATCGTCCCGTCCATATTGAATTCAATTGTCGCTTGCGAAACCGAAAGCGCATCCAACATACCGGAATTGAGGCGCTCAACCGTCACATCCGCCCATTCCAGCGTGGTGCCGATATAGTTTTGATCGGCATCAAAGACGCCGCTCACGTTCAGCGAGAACTTGATATCTCCAACCGTGATCTCGGTATGATAAGGAAGACGGGACGGGTCCGACAGAAGCTGGCGCTGATGCGCCGGGTTCTTATGGAACATGTCGATGCACGCGCCGACAATATTATCAGCGTTAAAGCTAGGCCAGACCTCGCGGAACGCATCCGCATTCGCCGCCAAAAGCTGCTTGGTCGCCTCATTCACATAAGTAACGATGAAGTCGCGATCAATCATCATCATCGCAACCGATGAGCCGCTAAATGCAGAGCTTTTGAAGAGCGCTTCATGCGCCGCCTCTTCAGTTTCGGTGATGTCGGATGCAAACTTTACAACTTTAAACGGCTTGCCGCTCTCATCGAGAATAGGGTTGTAACTTGCCCGAAGCCATATCTCTTTTCCGCCCTTGCCAATACGTTTAAATTTACCCGCGTTGAAATCACCGCGGCGCAAACCGTCCCAAAAAGCTTTATATTGAGGGCTCGCTTTGTAGTCCGCCTCAACAAATATGGAATGATTCTGGCCCTTAATCTCATCCAGGGAATAACCAATCGTGTTTAGGAAATTCTCGTTGGCGACCAAAACCTTTCCATCGAGATCAAACTCAATCGTTGCTTGCGAAAGTTCAATCGCATCGAGTTTTGCTTTGCCTTCTGAAAGAGTTTCGCGAGCATTTTTTACTTCTTCGCGCTCTAGCGTCACCCTTTTAAAGACCGCAGAAATCTCGTCGAATATATCCGTAGTTTTTGCATCGTCAGCCGAAGTCGAACCATCGGCCTGCCGAATTGCCTTTGCCCGTTTTGACAGGTTTGAGATTTTTGCTAAAAGTGGGCGCGCAAAATAATAAGAAAGAAATATACTTGTCAGCGTCATTGTGAGTGTTGCAAGCACGGGTAAAAGAATACCATTCCAGCCAATTGTCGCGCCGTAAAGCGGGTTTAACAATAGAAACAAAATCGGCGGGGCGGCGATAAGCGCAAATTGGCGTTTGAGGTTCATTTTGGGTTTCTCCTTCAGGGGACGGACAATTTCATGAACGACGCTACACCATATTGGTTAATTGGGGTTTACTACGCGCATGGTTCATCAAACCATAAGAGA
Organism: Hyphococcus sp.; assembly: GCA_021776395.1. Lineage (GTDB taxonomy): Bacteria > Pseudomonadota > Alphaproteobacteria > Caulobacterales > Parvularculaceae > Hyphococcus. Next base: position 39,698 of record JAJFFZ010000076.1, read on the forward strand.
TTGCACGAATGAGACGGCCATAAGCCCATGACGCCAAAGCATTTAAGCGCCAGACGTTGCTCTATAAAACATTGTTTCCGAAAGGAATTTAATCTGACTGCGTACTTTATAGGCAGCTTATAATATCAAATTCCAGCTCTAAAGAAAAAGGCAATCCCCAACGGCAGCTGGTGCATGTTCTTTAGGCGAATTATCTTGTTCTCCACGTAGGCGCGACGCCAACTCACTCATAATTAGGTTATCCGCCGCATGCGTTGCATCAATACACCACTCCGGGTGCACTTGCAGGACCACAGATTTAAGAAACCTGGCAAGATCATGAATAATTTGCGACACGCGGTCGATATCTTGAACTTGATAGACATCGCTGGGCAAATCATCACCGCCGCTAATGAGCAGCTCGCCAATCTGACCTTGTAAGCGATCGCTTGTCACTGCAAGCCTGTCCAGCTCTTGCTGGACAAAATCTAGCAACAGGGCAAGCTGCGCATCTGGACCGGATTTATCCGTATCTTTTTCGACGGCTAACATTGGGACGGCTACTCTACTGTTACTGTACAAAATTGCGACCAAGCCAGACCGTTAGTCCAAACGGCCAAATACTTCCTTTATGCAACGTTCCAAATCCGTCGGGTTAAAGGGCTTTTTCAGGTAATTATTCATACCGAGCTTACGCCCTTTATCGACCAATGTTTGGTCAGGGCTCCCGGAGACGAGAATAAACCCGATCTTCTCCGTCTTGGAGTTGCCGCGTAATGCTTTCAACAATTCCAGTCCATTCATATTCGGCATGTTGTAATCTGAGACAACCAGGTGCACCGGGCTTTTCTTGATTGCGCTGAGCGCATCCGCCCCGTTCTTGGCTGCACTGACATTGCTAATGCCGAGCTTGTCAAAACAATCATAGATTAAACTACGGCTCGTAGACATATCGTCAACGACCATCACTCTCAATTTATCTTTTAACGCCACGGTTTTGTCCCCTTACTTAGAAACATACTCTGAATTTCGGGTTGATAGGAAAAATAGTAATCGCACTCATCGCTCGCCGCCTGTTTTGTCTCGGTAAGCGGTCATTCCTTCGGAACTAAACGCCGCCGCAGCCGGTCCGGTTACGCGCTCTGAATGACCGATAAACAACCACCCGCCAGGCGTAAGCACATTGTAATATTTTTGCCAAAGCTCTTGTTGCGTGTCTTCTTCAAAATAAATCACAACATTGCGGCAAAATACAAAATCGAAGGGCCCTTTTACCGGCCATGGCCTTATCAGGTTCAGCGGTCGGAACGTAATAAGTTTTTTAACAGTGTCGTTGACGCACAATTCTTCACCTGCGCTGCCAACTTTATTAAAATATTTTTTCTGTAAATTCGTCGGAACAGGCTCAACATTGGATGTCCTGTAAACACCGTTTTGCGCTCTGTCGAGAATATTTTTATCAATATCAGTCGCCAGGATTTTAATATCGTATGACGCTGCGTCCGGCAAAAGAGACAACAGCGTTAATGCGATGGAATAGGGCTCTTCGCCGCTGGAGCAGGCCGATGACCAGATGCGCACACGGCCCCCGCGCTTGGCTTGCGCCAGCAATGGCGGCAACACACTGGACTTTAGGATGTCAAAATGATGCGGCTCACGAAAAAATCGCGTCACATTGGTTGTCAGCGCATTCAACATATTGTTGCGCTCTTCAGCGCCGTCGTCGCTTTTCACAAATGCACAATATTCGCGGAATGTTTTTATGTCTTTCGCGCGCAACCGCTTCGCCAGCCGAGAGTAAACCAACGACACCTTTGATTCAGTCAGAGAAATGCCAGATGCATCTTTTATCAGCGTAGCAATCTGCTGAAAATCGTCCGCCGTAAATAGATACTCGCCGGGCGTGATCGCTTCTGTTTTGTTAGGTCGTTGCGCTGAGGCTTGCATCACGCGGCAATCCCTTCAATCGTGTCTCTCGGCAGGACGGTGCTGAGATCGAGTAAATTGATCATTCTTTCTTCCATCGCCAACACGCCTTCAACGAAGCCTCTCGCGGCCTCGGAAGACACATCCGGCGTTGGTTGTATTTTTTCCTTCAGGATAGTCAAAATGTCCGATACGGCGTCGACGACCAGCCCCACTGCTTGCTCGCCGATCTGCATGATAATGATCACATGTCGCGCAGATGGTTTTGTCTGTTCAAGGCCGAGGCGGGACGCAAGATCGATAACCGGGACAACCGATCCCCGCAAGTTAATCACGCCGCGCACGAATGGCGGCGTCAACGGCAGCGAGGTTTCTTTTGTCCAGCCGCGAATTTCCCGTACGGACATAATGTGCACGCAATATTCCTGATCGCCGACACAAAATGCGACCAATTCCAACGCCTCGTCGTGATTCTTTGTTTCTGTTTCTGACATGGTATTACCCTGTTGCAGCTAAACTATTTTCATGAAATGAAAGCGCCTCGCCCTCACGAGCGATAATTGCATCAACGTCAAGAATGAGCGCGATCCTGCCGTCGCCGAGGATGGTCGCCGCAGCGACGCTGTCGACATGGCCGTAATTTTCTTCCAGGCTTTTTATGACGACCTGTCGTTGGTCCTGAATAGTGTCAACGATCACCGCAGCGCGCGCGCCATCTTCGGTTTCAACCGAAAGTACAACCCCGGTCAGAGGGTCTGCCGGCTCGGCTCGATATCCCATAGTAAGGCCGGCATCGATGACCGGAATAAACTCACCACGGATTGATATAACTTTTGATCCGGCGCCAAGTTCATGGGTATCTGATGGCGTCGGTTTTAACGTCTCAACAATTGCCGTAAGGGGAACGACCAGAGTTTGGTCAGCAACCTCAACAACCATACCATCGAGAATAGCAAGCGTCAGCGGCAGGCTGATCGAGAATGTCGAACCCTTTCCGGGTTGCGATGAGATCATTATTCTCCCACCGACAGCCTGGATTGCGCGCTTGACAACATCCATGCCGACACCGCGGCCGGAAAGGTTAGAAACCTTCTCGACGGTCGAAAAGCCGGGCATAAACAGTAAATTATCGATATCGCTATCGGATAATTTATCTTCCTCACTGATAAGGCCTTTTTCGATAGCAATGTTTCGAACACGCTCACGGTTTATTCCCGCGCCGTCATCGGAAACCTCAATCACAACACGGCCGGAACGATGTGCTGCTGTGAGCGAGACTGTGCCTTCAGCGGGCTTGCCGTTGGCAATGCGCGTTTCAGCCTTCTCAAGGCCGTGATCGACCGCATTGCGGATCATGTGGGTCAACGGGTCCGCCAGACGTTCGACAACCGTCTTGTCGACTTCCGTCATCTCGCCTTCCATAACAAGGTGCACAGACTTTTCTGTCGCCCTTGCAGCCTCGCGGACGATACGCGACATTCTCTGGAATAAAGCTTTGACCGGTTGCGCGCGGATGGCCATGACGCTGTCTTGAATCTCACGCGTCAGTTGTTTTAACTCTTCAAGGCCCGCTTCAACCGAATCGCCGCGCTCTAGCCCGGCGTCAATCACACCCTGGGTGAGCATCGCCTGATTGATCACCAGCTCGCCGACCAGATTGACGAGGCGGTCGATGCGGCCAAGATTGACCCGTATCGTCGCGTCGCTTGTGTCTTTTTCCTTTGACGCCTGCTCCTTGGCGGCTGGTTTTTCTTTTTTCTCGACCAATGAAACAACATTGTCTTCGCTTGCAACATCGTCTCCAGAAGCGGCCTCGTCAGGGGCGCGGTCTGCCTTTGCAGGCGGCGACTCTTCTTCAACAGGCAAAGCTTCATCGTCAGCCAGTTCGGGCTCATCCGCGTCATCTGATGGCTCTTCGGAGGTGATTTCAAGGGTGCAATCATCTTCGACAAATTCGAAAATTTCCAGCAGCTCGTCTTTGCTATGGCTGGTGTGAACAATTATCGTCCAGGCAAGATAGGCGCCTTCCGGATCAATCTCATCAAGCGTTGGGATTTGCGATTCATCGCACGCAACTGTTACATCACCCATCTGGGCCAGATTGCGGAACAACAAAACGGTTTCATTCGCGTTTGCGTAAAGTTCCGGCATCGGGCGAAATTTAATGGTGAAGGACTGATTTTCCTCGACATCATCAAGGTCGCCAAAAGCGTCATCGAGATCGATGGCCGTGCCGAGCGGTGCAAACGAAATATCCTCACCGCCCGCTGGCGCCTCGTCGGCCGCGCCTGCCTTATCCCCAACAAATGCTGACAATTCTTCAACGAGGCCCGCAGTAGCGTCATCGCCCAGTTCCTCATCGTTTTGAGCGGCGCGCACCAAATCCGCCAACACATCTGACGAACGTAACAAGACACTCAAAACCTCGGGCGTTGCTTCCAATCGGTCCGCGCGGACTTCATCAAGCGTCGTTTCAAAAATATGCGCAAACGCGACAAGCTTATCGAGCCCGAAGGCCCCGGCGCCGCCTTTGATTGAGTGCACCGCACGGAAAATCGCGGCAACCGTTTCACAATCCCCGTCGCCGCCCTCCATATCAATAAGGCCGGTCTCTAACTCACCGAGCAAATCATCGCATTCCTGAAAAAAGGTCTGCTTAATTTCTGCCATTGAATCCACTGGAAAGGCTCCCGACTATTTATGCAGCGACGCGTTTTATGGCGTCGACTAGTTTGTCTTTATCAAATGGTTTGACGATCCAACCGGTAGCGCCGGCATTCTTTGCCCGCATTTTCAGTTCCGGCGCTGATTCCGTCGTCAATACGAGTATCGGCGTTACGCGATGCTCGGCAGAACGCCTTACGCCCTCAATGAACCCAAAGCCGTCCATTTTCGGCATGTTGATATCCGTAACAATGACATTGGGCGCCATGCCGGCAAGCACCTCAAGGCCGTGCTCGCCATCCTCCGCAAGCGAGACGTCAAAGCCCGCCTCCGTGAGGGCAAGGCGCAACATCTCTCTCATTGTCCGCGAATCATCAACGGCTAGCACGCTTAAAGGCATGTTTCATTCTCGTTTGTTTCATGCTGCGACAGGCAAACCCCAAGATGGGTCGCCGATTCAGAAAAGGCAGGAGATTCGTCAAAGATTGCGATTGTATGGCCAGCAACCGCCCAGGTTTTGACCGCCGACAGCAATACCTGAAAGCACGGCGCCCCGATGCGCTCGACTTTAGAGGCGTCGATTACGAGGTCGTTACCGCGTAACGCCAACAACTCATCGGTCAACGGAGCGGCGGCGCGCAGATCAAGCACCGAAGTGAGGGTGACCCTGCCGTCTTGTTCTTTAGAGCTTGGCGTACTCAATGGCTTACCTTCCCAGAACAGCGAATTTGTTCGTATGGTTACCGTCAGTACACCAAAATTCATACCAATCCTTTAAGCAGTCTCCACCGCTACAAGATCGGAGAGATTTTGTAGCCCGTCAAAACAAGATAGTCAGCAAAACCAAGCGCCCATATATCCGCACCGCTGATTTCTGGTGCGTAAATTTATGGAACCTTTAATGTATGTGAATAATTTTTCAAAAATCTATAGCATTCAGTAAGGTTATGCGGAGCCATGCCCCCTGTTTGTGTATAGTCATGGCTCAATATCGCATGTCCAACAGGCAGACGGGTGGTGTCGCGGCCGTATCTTGGATGATGCTTTATGTCCTTGCTCTCAATCACGAGAGCGGAATTTAAAATCAGCTTTGTCTAATTTGAATAATTTGGGGCGTCCAATTTTCGTGCGAGCCATTCCTCATGCTTTGGAAATTTTTGACGTGACGCAGCAACAATTTTTTGAACCTGTTTTGAAATGACAACAGGAGCTTGCCGTAACGGCGCCGTATCATTTCCCTTAAAATTCATTCCGTACAAGATATACTCATAGCTTTGTTGTGAAAACAGCTGTAATGGCTTGTCAAAATCGAGATGACTTGGGGGTTTTCGCCTCCAAAGCGCCAGGCGCGCTGCAATCGTTTCTGTCATGCGCTCGCGCTTTGTCGCCTCGCGCCAAAAAGCCGTATCTGCTCGTTGCGACAGGCAATAATGCAAATTAATGAAGTCGAGAATTTCATCAAAAAGCGCTTCATTGACAGCATTATATTTACGTCTGACAACTTCCAGATCGCCTTCCCCATGCGGAAAATAGTCACACAGCGCCGACACCGCGAACTCCACCGTATAGAGCGCTGTTGATTCAAGCGGCTCGATAAACCCCGACGATAAGCCTATAGAGATGACATTTTTCGACCAAAATTTCTGTCGGCGGCCAACGCGAAACCGCAGACGCCTGACGTCAAGCCGGTCACAATGTTCGCCTTCTTCAGCGCGCAGCTCTGCTTCCGCCGCATCATCATCTATGAAAGCGCTGGAATACACATAACCGCGCCCGCGCCGGTCAGACAGGCCAATGTCCCACACCCAGCCTGACGATAGCGCTTTTGAGGTGGTGAATGGCTTGATGCGCCCAGGATAGTAAACATCATAAGGAACGCGCATCGCCACCGCCCGGTCACAAAGCAGCCATGGCGAAAAATCCACCCACCCAACGCCAAGCGCCTTTTCAATCAACACGCTGGCGAAACCACTACAGTCAATAAATAAATCTGCTGCAATCAAGCTTCCTGACTTTAGTCGCACCGCGCTCACATTCCCATCATCGCCAAAGGCGACATCAACAACATCGTCACGTATATGCTGAACGCCCCGAGCGGTTGAATGCGTCGCCAGCTGATCGGCGAATTTTTCCGCATCCATATGATACGCATAAGGAAAGCTTGACCCGTAACTAGGCCAGTCAAGCGCTTTTGGCGCGTAGCCCTCTTTGCTCAAGGGCGCCAATGCCGACACACTGTCCGCCCAGGTGACATTGCGCGCGCTCGCCACCCAATCAGCGGCAACGCCATCCGAAAGATCGCTCGCGCGCCGATCAAAGGGGTGATAAAAGCCGGGACTTTCAGGGTGTCGCCAATTGTCAAACCGGATCGCGTTCTTGAACGTGGCGTCCGCCCCTTTCATGAAGGCTAATTCGTCGATGCCAATTCGGCTTAACGTTTGCCTGATGCTCGGGACGGTTGCTTCACCGACGCCAATCCGGCCGACAGTGGGCGATTCTACAACACTGACCGAAACCGACTGGCGCCCCTGTGCATTTAAAACCGCTATCAGATAACTCGCGGTTATCCATCCCGCAGATCCGCCGCCGACAATCAGTATCTTTTTCAATCGTCAACTCCGTCTTACAGCCCCTAATCAACCACGGCGCCGAGTGCTTTTAGAGTCTCATCATGTGGACGCGCATTAAAGGCTGTCTCAGAGATCAATGATGTGACATTCGCCATCGCTTTTGCAACCGGGTCGGCCGGAACATTATCAATCAATGGGTCGTGGCGCTTGGCGCTCACCCCCATTCCCTCAAGAACCGCGACCCAACTTAGCGGTGTAAACAATTCATAGAAGGAGGTAAAAATCCGACCCTGCTCTCGGTAAAGCTCAATGCGCTCCTCAAGCGATACAGGCAACACCATCTCACGGCAATACCGCCAAAAGGGCGTATCGTCCCGACGGGTTGTGCAATAATGGAGTATCAAAAAGTCACGAATACCCTCAAGTTCGGCAATCGCAAGTTTGTTGAACTCCGCGGTGACGCGCGGATTACAATCTTTATCCGGAAAATAATCTAAAAACTTAAAGAGGCTTGCGAAAACCAGGTGGATGCTGGTTGATTCAAGCGGTTCAAGAAAGCCTGACGCCAGCCCCAGAGACAAGCAGTTTGCTTTCCAAATTTCCCGCCGCCGGCCGCCGGTAAAACGCAATATGCGCGGCTCGGCCAGAGGTTCACCCTCGATAGATGACAGAAAACTGGCAAAAGCATCTTCATCGCTGGTGAACTGGCTCGAATAAACATATCCGTTGCCGGTGCGGCCCTGCAGCGGTATCCGCCATTGCCATCCCGCCTCTTTTGCCGTCGATAACGTGTATGGCGTTGTGTATTCTGCACGCGGCGTTGGCGCCGCAACGGCGCGGTCACAGGGAAGGTATTGTGTCCAGTCTTCATATCCGGCCTTCAGCGCACCCTCGATAAGAAGGCCGCGAAAGCCGGAACAGTCGATGAAGAAATCCGCTTCTATCCGTTGGCCGTCCTGCATAACAACCGCGTCGATATACCCGTTATCGCGCATGGCCGTATCCACGATCCGGCCTTCTATTTTCTGCACGCCTTTATTTTCTGAATACTCGCCGAGGTATTTCGCAACCAGCGTCGCATCAAAATGCAGTGCATATTTCAACCCGGAGAGCGGCGAGCGGGGATCGCTGACGGGCGTTGCAAATTTATTCTTCTCCGCGAGTTTAATTGCAATAGACAAATCCATAAGCGGATGTTGCGCAACGCCCTCATTTCGTTGTTTGATCCAATATTGATAGAGCGGCCGGTTTTCAATGGTTGGCCCGAGAGAACCAAAGGGGTGCCAGTAGGCCTCGCCTTTTACACGCCAGTCAGCGAATTTGATTGCAAGCTTGAAGGTCGACTGCGTACGCCGGATGAAGTCCGCTTCATCAATTTTTAAAAATCGTATAAAATCAAGAATAGTCGGTATCGTCGCCTCGCCAACGCCGACCGTGCCGATATCTTTTGACTCAATAAGCGTGATCTGCTTGGCGTCTTTCAAGGCTGGGCCAAAAATGTGAGCCAGACACGAGGCCGCCATCCACCCCGCCGTACCGCCGCCGACAATGACGACATTGCGTATCTCACGACTGCTTGACTGCGCATTCATAGCCTCATCCCCTCACGCAGCGCCCGCTGCGCTAAAGCAATCGCGCCGGTAACGCCAGCAAGATCACCGAGCATCGGTGGGACTATATAATCAGACAGATCTCCATCGAGCGGGCCTGCATCCATGTAACCGCTCAACAGGATTTTTGTTTCCCGCCTGAGCCTGGCCAATAGCCCCGGTGCTTTCATAACGCCGCCGCCAAAAATAATTCTTTCCGGCATATGTCCAAGGATAAGGTTAAGCGCGAGGTGGGACAGATATTCCGCCTCAAGACTGATGGCCTCATGGTCCGGCGGAAACGCACTTAAGTTTGCGCCCCAGCGATCCATAATTGTAGGACCGCTGGCGAGGCCTTCCAGACAATCGCCGTGAAACGAACAGCAACCCGTGAAGGGATCGCGCCGCTGATCGTGCGGCGGTCTGATATGGCCAAGCTCATAGTGTGTAAATCCGCACTGCGAAACGCCATTTTTGATCACGCCGGCGCCAATCCCCGTGCCTACTGTAACGTAAGCGATTGTTCGAAGGCCTTGTCCCGCACCCGCTGTCGCCTCACCCAGCCCAGCCCCGTTCACGTCCGTGTCGGCCAGAAGAGGCGCCCTCAACGGAGCCAGCGCCTCGAGAAAACTGGCGCCCGCCCAGCCGGGTTTCGTAGTTTTAAGGATCGAACCATAACTCGTGGATTTAATATCGATGTCGATAGGTCCAAAGGATGCAACGCCAACTGAAGCGACGCCGCCATGCTCTGTTGCAACGCTGTCAAAAAAACTCAATACACCGGAAAATGTCTCATCCGGATATGTCGTTGGGATGGTCGCGCTTTTAACGATCTGGTCTGGTGCGAATGCGGCGGCGCAAACAAATTTCGTACCGCCAGCTTCAATTGCACCCAGTATTTTTCGTTCAGCGCCCACGGCTATTCCGCTTCATCAACCGGCGTCAACCATAGCCGGCCATAGGGGCCCAGTTCAATCCGGTCTCCATGAATTACTTTGCCGGAGAATTGATCGCGCCAGACACGCCCAAGAGGCGCCGATGCGCTCGCTGGGGTAGGTGAGAAATTTACATAGATATAAAGTTCGCCGTGCGCATTGTGATGATGTAGTTTTAGGACACGACCGTCGCCGTCAACAGCAGGTTTTGCGACCGACTGAATCAACTGAGGCGTGCTTGACCGAATATCCACCAGCTTTTGCACCCCATGGAATAAAGCCGCTTCTACGCCGTTTCCATGACACCACGCCGCTTTTTTCCAATCCATCGCTCCGCGATGGAGCCAGCGGCCATCTCCATCATAGCCTTCTCGCGTTGCAAATTCTTGATCATTAAGCTGACCAATCTCGTCACCCATATTGATGAGCGGCATGCCGCCGTATGAAAAAACAACCGTATACAGGAGTAGCAATCTACGGACTGCCAGATCAATCGCGTCGTCGTCTTCACGCAAGACGGCCTTTTCCAAGCCGCAAAATGACGCCATTGACCCTGCCGTACCATGGGTTTGGTAATTCTTGCCGGAAGCAAACGAGCCAGGCGTATCACCTGAATAAAAGGCTCTTGTAAATTTAACATGCTCCCGCCAATTTTCTTCGGTATACCCTGCTTTTTCTTCGAGCAACACATCCCACCCGACGTCGTCATGACACCGAGTATAATTCAACCAAGTCGCTCCGGATGCAACTGGCGGAATAGTCTCTAACACCCGCGCAAGGCGCACCGCATCCCCCTCGGCAAGCGCGCTCCATAGCATGGTCATCAGCGTCGTGTTATAGGCAAGCTGGCACTCCTTGCCTGCAAGCACTCCGGCGCCTAAATAGTGTACTAAATTATAGGAGGGAACGATGGCCTCCGCCTTTAAGAGAATTCCCGGCGCCGCAATCGCGATGAGCGCCCTGAATGCTCTTATGATAGAAAAAACTTCTGGTTGGTTTAAGCAATCTGTACCAAGACGTTTCCACAGATACGGCGCCGCGTCGAGCCGAAAAACGTCAACGCCCCGGTTGGCGAGGAAGAGAAGTGACTTGAGCATCTCTTCAAAGACACGCGGGTTGGCGTAATTAAGGTCCCATTGGTAAGGATAAAATGTCGTCCACACCCACTCATCCTGCTCTGGCACATAAGTAAAATTCCCCGGCGCGGTCTCGGTAAAGGCTTCGCCGAGCGTCTTTTCATACTGATCAGGCGCCTCTCGGTCCGGAAAGAAGTGATAAAAATCCTTGAACGCCCTGTCGCCATTGCGGCAGCGACGCGCCCAATCATGGTCATCAGCCGTATGGTTGAGGATGAAGTCGATGCACAGGCTAATCCCGTTTTCACGCAAATGCGACGCCAGCTTCTCTAAATCCTCCATCGACCCAAGCCTTGGCTCGACCTCCGTGTAGCTAGAGACGGCAAAACCGCCATCATTGCGCACAGGGCGCATCTTCAAGAATGGCAACAGATGCAGATAGTTGACGCCAAGTTCCTTTAGGTAGTCGATTTTCTCCTCAATGCCGCCAAGCGTACCGGCAAACCGATCCACATAGGCCATATATCCTACGCGGTCGGGATGCTGAAACCAATCGGGCTGCTGGCTGCGGCGAAGATCTAATTGTTTTAGCGCCTCAGGGCGATTAATATAAGCGCCGCGAACTGCATGCATAATCCGTGTAAAGATTTCTAGAAACTCTTTACGGTCGCCATAAAGGTGACGCAACGCGGTTTCCGCATCGGGGGCATAAATTTCATAGCGCGCATCATATGCGCTATCCAGCCCGGCAATATTTTCTATTTTTGTCGATCTAACTGACGTTGCCATTACCTTGCGCGCCCAAAATAAAAACGCCTCGCCGGAAAGGAGGGAAATTCCAACGGCGAGGCATTTTGATGCCTATCCCACGAAGCGATTGGGAGGCAGTCGCTTCGTGGGGGTCGTCATTATCCCAGCCGTCAGAACCGCGTGGTTAGCGACAGAGAAATGGTTCGTCCGGTAATGGACCGAGCGATAATGATATCATTCACGCCGTCACCAGGCGTAAGCGCGTCGAAAGTGCGCCCATTTTCAGCCTCGGTAAATCCGATCTCATCAAAGACATTATTCGCGTTTATCGAAACCGTAGCATGATCCGATACATTTACGCTGCCAAATAAATTCACAGTCGTGAATGCCGGCATGATAAGAATATTATCATCATCAACAAAAGTTTTTGTTGTACCGTTGATGTTCGCGCCGATCGTAAACAAGTCCTCATAGGTATAGGACGGCGTCACATTGTAGATGAGATCCGCCTGGCGACGCGGCGTATTGCCAACATTGGCGCCGCTGGCCGTCGCATCGATTTCCGCATCCGTCCAAGTGAAGCTGCCGAGCATGTTAAAGCCGCCATTTGAATATGCGAACTCGGTCTCAACACCTTTCGATTTATACTCGTTATCGAGAGAGGTCATCGTCGTGATCTCAAAGTTCGATTCTTCCGTCTTGGCGTAGAAGAAGGTGACATAGATATCGAGATTGCCAGGCACGGCGTCATCTTCTTGCCACTTGAAGCCGCCCTCAAGCTGCTTTGTGACATCTACAAAACTGCCTCTATCGGCGATCTGACCTGTGAACTGACCAATCTGGTCGCCGAAGAATTTACGCTCTCCATTAAAAGCAGCGCCGCGGCTATAACGCGCAAACATCGACAACCCATCTTGTAAGAGATAATTGGCGCCGAAAGAATACGCCGTGTTGTCTACTGAGAAATTCTGGACAAAAGGCTGGCTGGCGTCGGTGATCGAGACATCCGCTTCAGGCGGATCAATAACCCCGTCACCATCGACATCAAACGGAGCGCCGCTCGCCGCAAAACCGCCGCCATCTGCGCGCATATAATCTTTGCGCACGCTCGCATCGAAATTGAGATCTCCGACCGACAGGGTTGCAGCGACAAACGGTGAATCCATGTCGTATTTGATGTCATAGAGTCGATTATTGCCGTTCCAGCCGAAGCCACGATTGTAACCAAGGATGCCCGCTTCAGTGAAGCCGGACACATCGATCAGCGCTGCATCATTGTCTGTTGTCGTCAAGAACTGGTTCCAATGCCAGTCTTGGCCGATGTTCTGGTGCATTTTGAAATAGCCGACTGTGACATCCAGCGACCCGCCGTCAAAATCAAACACCCGGTTCAATTTCAATTCATTAACAAAATTGCTCATGTCTTCCAGCTCGGTATCGAACAGGGAGACTTCGGTAACAAGGTTATTGCCTGTAAGGTTCGTCAGGCTCGCCGATGTGACCGCGCTGCCTGCATTCGGGCCATTGAATATAGTCCCGGTCGCGCCGCCAAAATTGGTCGCAAGCAACGTATCAGCATCCGTCGCCGCATGTGCGAATGGCGACACAAAATCACCGCTGATGTCGGAATAGCGGAACTTATCGGAAAGCGTAATCCCATTGCCGAGCTCGAATGACATCTCACCGCCGATGGAAGCTGACTGTACGCTAAACCCGTTCTGGGCGTCATAAGTGCGAATGCCGCCCTCGCTATCGACGTCCCGGCCGATAGCATTAAACGGGCTGATCAAGGTCTCGCTATTGGCGCTCAGCCCCGGAATGCCGCCCGCGACACGGTTTCCATTCAATGCGACCGGTTGCGGAAGATAGGTTGCGTCTTTCTTGTCTAAATATTTCGCCCAAATGCGTACAAAACCATTGTTAAATTCTTTGGTGACGCTTGCTCTAATCTGGCCGCCTTCAACAACATCCAGGCCTGTATTGCGATAATCTCCACCTTGCTGATAATGACCGCCGACGTGGAAATACATGCTGTCGTTAATCGGGCCGCCATATTCAAAGTCACCGCGAAAATCGCGATAATCCAGCCCGGTCGTAAACGTCGCGCTGCCGCCTTCGGTGGCGCCGGTTTTATGGATAAAGTTGATGATGCCGCCAGGCCCATTCGTGGTCAGTGTGGAGGCGGAACCACCACGCACGGACTCAACCCGGGCCAATGTAGAATCGGCTTTATAAAACCCATCCGCAGGGGCGAAATCGATATCGCCAAACAACAGGATCGGCAAACCCTCTTCCTGCAACGACAGGAATTTGGCGCCGCCTGTGGAAAGCGGCATACCGCGAACTGCGATGTTTGAGTTGCCGCCGCCGGCGGAAGATTCAGCTCTAATGCCCGGCAGGTAGCGGAAAATCTCTGACGTTCCGCGCGGGGCGTTATTTGCGATTTGATCCGCATTCAACGTACTGACGGAAATACTCGTTTCAATCTTGTTGCCAGCCTTTGCAACACCAGTGACGATAATTTGGTCGTCAACGTTTCTTGTGTCCTGTGCGATTGCAGCTGACGCAACGGCGCTCGCAACAGACCCGAGCAACACTGATTTTAACATTTGGGACTTCATGTAACCCCTCCCTAATTCGCCTAAGCATTATGCCGATAACGCGCAAGCCAAGCGCCGCCATCGACTCCTTGTGATTTCGTACAATATCATTTATGCAATCGATTGCAATAATTTTCGACGTTAATAACACTCCACTCAAAAAGAGTTTGCTCTTGTGACGAAAATAACACTAGATTAGCCAAAACTGCTCACGCCAAAAGGCATTGGGGCTAATTCCAGCTATACGCAAACGATTGCATTAAACATTTGACATCGCGAAGGAATCCACATGTTCGCTGCGCAGTTGAACCCAATAGACCTATGGATTGTCGGCGGCTACGCGCTTACAATGATTATAATTGGCGTCGCCATGGCTGGCAAAGCCCATGACGCAGACGATTATTTCCTGGCTGGCCGCAAAATGGGTTGGCTGGTTATCGGCTTTTCTCTTTTTGCATCGAACATATCCAGCACAACCCTTATTGGTCTTTCTGGCGACGCCTATTCAACCGGCATTTCTGTTTACAATTATGAGTGGATGGCGGGAATTATTTTGGCCTTCTATGCCATATTTATATTGCCGCAGGTGCTGCGCAGCCAAGTTTTCACGATGCCGGAATATCTTGAGAAGCGCTTTGACAGGCGCGCGCGCAGCATCTTTGCGTTCCTGACTTTATTTTTGAATATCATCGTCGATACCGCCGCCAGCCTCTATGCAGGCTCGCTCATTGTGCAGATGATTTTTCCGGAAATGGCCGTTTGGCAGATTATCACCGCCCTGGCGCTTGTCGCAGGCGCATACACAATTCTCGGCGGGCTTTCCGCCGTCATGCTGACGGATGTTATCCAGGCGGTTTTACTGATTGTCGGATCCGTCGTCATAACGGTTTTCGCGTTCATAAAAATTGGCGGTGATTGGGGCGCTGTAACGGCTGCCGTGCCGCACGACAAGCTCAGCCTTATTCGCCCCTTGGATGATCCCGGCGTTCCATGGCTGGGCTTGCTGACCGGCATACCGCTGCTGGGCTTTTACTTCTGGTGCACAAACCAGTTCATGGCGCAACGCCTGTTGAGTGCGAAGGATACGGACAATGCGCGTTGGGGCGCGCTATTAGCCGGATTACTGAAGCTACCGGTATTGTTTATTATGGTGCTGCCTGGAACCTTGGCGATCTTGATATATCCCGATCTGGAACGGCCCGATCTGGTTTTTCCAACCTTGATGTTTGACCTCTTGCCGACGGGCATGCTGGGATTGGTATTGGCGGGCTTTATGGCGGCGTTGATGTCGCAGATCGATTCAACGCTCAACTCAGCCTCAACGCTTGTAACCATGGACTTCATCCGGCCGCGCCACCCAGAACTTTCCAGCACCGCCTTAATGAAGATAGGGCGCAGCGTGACGTTCGGGTTTATGTTGCTGGCGGTGCTTTGGGCGCCGCAAATAGCAAACTTCGATTCACTGTTCAAATATCTACAACAAGTCCTTTCCTATACGGTCGGCCCGGTTGTCGCGCTATTTTTGTTCGGAACTTTCTGGCGACGCGCAAACGCAACCGGCGCCTATTGGGCCCTCATTCTAGGGTTCGCCGCCGGCGCCGTCTTTTTTGTTTTTAACGTGATTATGAATGTGGTCGATATTCACTTTCTCTATGTCGGGCCAATCCTGTTTATCATTTCCAGCGCCATTCTCGTCGTCGCCAGTTACGCCGCGCCTGCGCCCAGCGAAGAAGATGTTTCATCCTTCATTTGGACGCCGGCGCTCTACCGCCAAGACACCGCCGCCATGGCCGGGCGCGCCTGGTATCTCAACTATCGCATACAGGCGATCGTGCTAATCGTGCTCACAGGCGTTATTTTGGTTACGTTCTGGTAGGATGGGCGCCGCAAGATTGGCGAACAATCAACTTTGGCTGTAATACAACCGATGACACCGTCTCACCCTCAATCAGGGCGAACAGCGATTTTACAAGCGCCGCCCCGCCCTCATGAATGGACTGGCTGATAGTCGTCAGCGCGGGGCTGTACCACGCTGCGCTGAAGATATCATCATACCCAACAACCGATACGTCCTGCGGCGCATTCACGCCCGCATTGCGAAAAGCAGCGATGGCGCTCATGGCAATAACGTCGCTGGCGGCAAAAATCGCGTCAAATTTTATGTTGCTTTCGACCAACGCCTTTGCGGTCGCATACGCTTCTTCTGAGTCAAATGGCGCATTAAAAGTAAGCTCTTCATCGACCGCAATGCCGGCTTCCTTCAAAGCGTCCATATATCCTCTATGCCGCAATTTAATCTCCGGCAACGATACGTCACCCAGAAAAGCAATACGCTTTCTGCCAAGCGACAGGAGATGTGAGGCCGCGAGGCGTCCGCCCTCACGGTTGTCGCTGCCAACCACGGCGTGGTCTTCGTCATCAATATGCGCCCCCCAAACCACGACCCGACGATGCGCGCGCGTAAATTCTCTAAGCTCGGCCCGCCGCCGGCCCTGTCCAATAATAATGATGCCGTCCGCACGCCCTGATACAAGCGCATTACTGCGTTTGTCGGTTGACCATGGTGGGATCTTGGACAAAAGCATGTCGTGATTGCGGTCCGCGATCGCATCCGCAAGGGCGCCAATGAGGTCCAGAAAGAACGGCTCTGAAATATGTTGGCGATGGTGGGACTCAATTGGAATGACCACCTCGATTGTCTTGGTCTTCTTTAACCGCAGATTTCTTGCGCCCTCATTGACGGTGTAATCAGCTGCGCTCGCCAACTCTGTAATACGTTTGCGGGTCTTTTCGGCGACCAGATCCGATCCAGCCAACGCGCGCGATACTGTCGATTCTGAAACGCCCGCCATGCGGGCGATATCAGCCATTGTCAGCTCTTCTTGTTTATTGTTGCGCATAGTGTAGCCACCGATTCGGTGTCTAGTAACATAGCTCGAAATCTAAGTCGCGGTCTGTCCCCACGGCCAATACTCTCCTAATGGGCTCAGCGCCAAAAATCTAATCTGAAGGTGGGGCGCCGCCAAATCTTGCGGCGCCAGCATTGGCTTGCGCACAAACCTGTAACAGCGCATTGGCTTGGATGCCTAACGCGACAACGCGCAGCAAACGCTATCTGCCAACGCATGCCGTTCTATGTCGCGCTTGCCGTGACAACCCAAGTCGCCGCATCCATCGCAACGCCTGACCCTATATCATAGGGCGCCAGCGCCTCGCACAGGTCCGTGACAATTGTGGACTTTACCATGTCGTTAGCGCCGGATTGCGCAATCGCTCCGCTCGCCGGGCCCATCTGCGTCAGGAACGCGACGGCCTCGTCGAGGTTTCTGCCAATCGTAAACGGCGTGTCGAAACTGTTGATTTCAATATTTGAAAACCCCGAGGCGGTCAAAATACGCGTTACCCTCTCAGGATCGCCAAACGACATCGGCCCCGGATCTTCAGGGCCCGGAGGGTCTAGCAGCGCCACATGACGCGAGACAATTTCAAGGGATTTGCTAACCCATTCATTGTCCTTAGCCGGCCGCCAACAGATAAAGGCTGCACGTCCGCCGGGACGTAATGCCGCTCGCAGGTTGTTGAAGGCGGCACGCGGATCGTCGAAAAACATCACGCCAAAGCGCGAGAACACCAAGTCGAAAGCGGCTGCATCAAAGCCATGCAGCTGCGCGTCACCGCATTCGAATGTTACATTCTTCTCTGCAATAGACATCGCTCGCGCTCTGGCGTGCGCCAGGATTGGTTCGGAAATATCAACCCCCAACACGCGGCCGCTTGCCCCGACAAGACGCGCCATATCAAACGAAGTGTCTGCGCATCCGCAGCCGATATCCAACACCCTCTCGCCAGGCAATATGCCCGCCGCCGCCATAACCTCCCGACCGAAGGGCAAAAGACTTGCATCAATTGTTTCCTGAAAACGCAGCCATTTGTCGCCGCCCTCGCCGTTCCAGAACTCACTCATATCCGTGTTAACCGCGCTGCTCATCCAATGCCTCCATTTATACCCGCCTCAACTTATATTCCCAAAAATGAACGTCAATTGTTGATTTTTGGCTCCAGCCCACTCATAAATGGACATATGGTCAGCTGGGACAATCGCCGCATATTTCTCGCGGTCGCACGCGCTGCTTCACTTTCAAAGGCGGCCGATACGCTAGGCTTGAGCCGTTCCACAATCATGCGACGGATAACAGCATTAGAAGAAGAGCTTGGCGCGCGTTTGTTTGAGCGGCTGCCGGAGGGATATTTCACCACCGAGGCCGGCGATGAAATGCTGCATTCCGCCGAACGCATCGAAACAGAGGCGAATGCGATTGATCGCCGAATATCCGGCCGGGATGCGGAGCTGACGGGCAAAATTCGCATCGCTATTCCCGGCGTGCTCGCAACCCATCTCCTGATGCCCGACTTTACAGATTTTGCCCGTACAAACCCAAACATTAAACTGGAAATCGCACCCAATTATGAAATGGTGGATTTAGCAAAACGCGAAGCCGATGTCGCCATTCGCGTTTCGAACAACCCGCCGCAAGATTTGATTGGTCGCCGCATTTTAACCATGGCGCGCGCAGCCTATGTTAGTAAAGAATATCTTCCACGCGATCAATCCGGGCGTAAAAAGGCGCCCGCACTCAGTTGGATCGGCTGGTCGGACGATCCATCTTCACAACAATGGATGAAAGAAACCGATTTTCCCAATACGCCGATTGGCTCGATCATTGAAGATCCGCATGCGACCCTCAATGCCATTCGCGCAGGCTTAGGCATGGCGGTCTTGCCATGTTTCATGGGCGATCCAACGACGGGCGTCTATCGGATGCCGCCAGGATCGCTTGTGTTGCAGAGCGATGTTTGGGTTTTAACCCATCAGGACATGCGCAATACCGCGCGTATCAGAAAGTTCACGAGCTTTATTGCGGACGCATTACTGCGTCATCGCGCCCTCGTTGAGGGCAAAAAACCAAAGGCATAAGTCAATCGACCTGCGGGGCGCGCCGGGCTTATCGTTAGATGTCCATAAATGGACATAGTTGATTCAAAAACAGCCAGTTCTGCTCAAATTTAATTCTCCTATCTTGTCGAGCGCAAGCGCTCTTTCGCTTGGCGCTCATTTCACCCCTGGGCGCATGACCGCGCCGGGTATTTGCAAGCAATTTGGAGAACGAAAAATGGCCCTCGAACTTTATATCATTAGCGGCAGCCCACACGCCTGGGCCGTAATGCTCGGTATGGAAACCAAGGGACTAAAATATACGGTGCGCCGGCTCGATCCAAGCAAGAAGGAGCATAAAACGGATGCGTATTTTGCGCTCAACCCGCATGGCAAGGTTCCAACCCTCAAGCATGATGACGCGGTCATTTATGAATCCATCGCGATCCTCGCCTATATCGATCAGCTAAGCCCAAAAGATTCCCTGTTTGGCGTCACGCCCAAACAAACCGGCCTGATATGGCAACACATTTTTGAAATAACGAATTACTTGCGCGCGCCGCTAATTGACGACGCTGCAAGGCCAATATTTCAAGGCCGCTTCACCGATAATCCGGCAGAAGTTCGGGAAATCTCCGTCAAAGCGCATACCGCACTGGCATGGGCGGAAGGTATTTTATCCATCTCGCCATATCTCACAGGAAACGAAATTTCGGCGGCCGATGTTGTTCTTATCCCATACCTCAATTCTTTTTTGAGAGCGACTGGAAAGCCGTCGGCAAAATTGTTGGGCGATGCGTTTTTATCGCTTGCGAGTTCTTTTCCAAACCTTGCCGCTTGGGCGGCGCAGATTGAGGCGCTGCCCGGCTACACCCAAGCCTGCCCTCCGCATTGGCGAGGCTGAGCTAACTGCACTTGTCGCTCAACAACCCATCCGAAAAGTTTTCTTCCCTCCTCCCAAAACAGTTGAGATCACCTCATGAATTTTTTGACTAATTTCGCCCTCGCCGCGCCAAGAGCCTTTATCTGGGGCGCCGTGGTTATTGCATTCTCACTCATGGCGTTAGTCGCGGCGCCAACATTGTCACCAACGATCGCGCAATTTCTTCAGCCTTTATCAATCGATGCGGATCCTGAAAATATGCTCGTCTATGACGAGCCGGTCCGAGTGTTTAATCGGGAGAGGAAAGATACTTTCTCTCTATACGATCTAATCGTTATCGGTGTTGTCAATGACAGCCATGAAAGTGGCGTCTTTTCCATCGCCTCACTTTCAGACATCTACGATCTGGCGGAATTTGCCAAGAACATCCAGTGGGCCAACAAGCAGGGCGAGATTGAAGGCGTCGTACCGATTGACCTTATCACACCATCGACGATGGAAGATGTTCGCCAGGCCGGCCCCGGCGCGGTCGATTTTAATTGGCTCATGGACGGGCCGCCGCAATCTGAGGCCGAAGCACTTGAGGTGCGTGATCGCGCGCTAAACCAACCGATATTATACGGGAGTTTAGTCTCGGAAGATGGTCGCTCGATCGCGCTTTATATCCCGATCACCTCGAAAGGCGTCAGCTACCGGGTAGCACAACAATTGCGTGAGCGGATCGCCAGTTACAACAGCGGCGATCAATATTGGATAACCGGCCTGCCGGTTGCGCAAGACCAGTTCGGCGTCGAGATGTTCATTCAGATGGGCATAACAACGCCGCTGGCGACAGGTCTGTTGTTCCTTTTGTTGTGGTTTTTCTTTCGCAACCTGACGCTGGTCGCCTCGCCAATTATGGTTGCGATGTTGTCCGTCACCATCACGGTCTGCCTTTTAATCGCGACCGGGCACAGCATTCACATCATGACCTCGATGATCCCAATATTCGTGATGCCTATCGCAGTTTTGGATTCCATCCACATTCTATCGGAGTTCCATGATCGGTATCCGGAATTTAAAGACCGGCGCGTGACGATTAAACACGTCATGTCAAAACTGGCGCTGCCGATGTTCTTTACATCAATCACCACGGGCATTGGTTTCATGTCGTTAAACTTCATGCCTATCCCGCCTTTGCAGGCGTTTGGAACGTTTGTCGGCATCGGCGTGGTCGTCGCCTGGTTCTTAACCGTCACCTTGATCCCCGCCTATATTATCATGATGCCAGAACGGAAATTCAAAAATTTCGGCATCAACAAAACAGGCGCCAGTGGCGAAGCCAAGTCATTCCTTCATCGCACGTTACCCGCACTTGGCGCCGGCGCCATTCAATATTCGCGCCCAATATTATTGTTGATGATCCCCGTCGCAGCGATAGCATTATATGGCGCAAGCCAGATTGTCGCCAATGACAACCCGGTCAAATGGTTCGGCAAGGAACATAATATTCGCCAAGCCGACGCGGTTTTAAACAACGCTTTTGGCGGCAGTTACATGGCCTATCTGGCGCTAGGACCCGACCAGAATGCGCAGTCACTAGATTTATATACCGATGAACTGGAAGCGCGCATTTTAACGAGAGAATTGGCCAAGCGGGAGATGTTGGCTTCTCTAGTCAGAGATATTTCAAAAACCGTCACGTCACGCACGGAACTACTCTCCGCCCTCCTTGCTACTGTTGAAGCACAGTTACACAGCGCAAAATCTGACATTGAGATTTCCGCATGGGAGGACGCTCTCTCTTTTCTCGATATTGAGCGCGCGCAAACAGAAATTTTTAAAGACCCAGATGTGCTCAGCTATATGAGCAAGCTACAGGCTTTCATCGAACAGGATGCCGCTGTTGGAAAAAGTAATTCTGTGGTTGAAATCATCAAGACCGTCTATCGCGAGCTAATTTCCGGCGAAGATGCTGATTATCGCATACCGGACAGCGCTGCTGGCGTCGCGCAAACGTTGATTACTTTCCAAAATAGTCACCGCCCGCATGACCTCTGGCACTATGTCACGCCGGACTACCAGGAAGCTAATATCTGGGTACAGATGAAAAGCGGCGATAACCAAGACATGAACCGCGTGGACGCACTGGTTGCGCAATATTTCATCGATAATCCCCCGCCCCGAAACCTTACCCACCAATGGTTCGGGTTAAACTACATCAACGTAGTCTGGCAGGACTATATTACGGTCGGCACGGCAAAAGCCTTAGTCGGCTCCTTTATCATCATCACATTATTGTTGATGGTTCTATTCAGATCAATCTTGTGGGGGCTCCTCGCTGTTGTCCCGCTCGGCTTTTCAATCGCGATGCTATATGGCGGTATTGGATTGGTCGGCAAAAGCCTTGATGCGCCCATTTCAATTCTTGGCGCCATCAGTCTCGGTCTTGCGGTTGATTACGCAATCCATTTTGTGATGCGCAGCCGCGACATCGCCAAAGAACAGAACAACTGGCCCGACACAGCGCGCAATGTGTTTGGCGAACCGGCGCGCGCCATCGTCCGGAATGTACTCATCTTGGGCGTAGGGTTTTTGCCCCTGCTGATAGCTCCGCTCATTCCCTACAAAGTTGTCGGCGTGATGCTCTCCGGCATCCTTATTCTCGCCGGTATCGCCACCTTGATCATTCTCCCTGCATTGATGAGCCTGCTTGAAGGCCGTCTGTTCAAATTTCGTCCCACAGGAGTAAGCTCATGAAACATTATCTTCTTATTGCCGTCGTATTATTGTCTTTCCCGATCTCTACGACCCGAGCGCAGACGCCGGACGTGATGGATATTGTCGTCAAAACCGTTGAGGCGATGAATTACGCCGGTGGTGATGTCAAAGCGCGCATTGATATGCGCATCATCGACAGTCATGGCCGCGAACGTATTCGGCAGATGACGATGCTGCGTAGAAACGAAACAGCTGGATACGGTCCTCAGAAATATTATGTGTTTTTCAGTCGACCATCTGATGTCAAAGAAATGGTGTTCATGGCGTGGAAAAATACCGACCGCGCCGATGACCGCTGGCTCTACCTGCCAGCGCTCGATCTGGTTAAGCGGATTGCCGCAAGCGACGAGCGGACAAGTTTCGTCGGCTCGCACTTTTTCTATGAGGATGTTTCTGGCCGCAACATCGATGAAGACAATCACGAATTCATTGAAGAAACCGACGAATTCTATGTCATCAAAAGCACGCCGAAAGATCCGGGCGACGTAAAGTTCAACCACTATACGAGCTGGGTGGACAAGACGGCCTACCTGCCCATGCGCATGGAATATACGAACAAGCGCGGCGAAATATACCGGACGTTTTCAGTGCAAACTGTTGATGTGATTCAAGACCACCCAACGATCATTGATGTCGAGATGGAAGACACAGCCATGGGCGGCAAAACCGCCCTGCATTATTCCGCCGTCAAATACTCCATAGGCATCAGGGAGAATATTTTCTCCGAGCGATTTTTACGCCGCCCGCCCCGAGATTATTTGAGATAACCGATGCGTGACTATTTTTTATTGACTGCCGCATGCTTTTCGTTTGTTGGGACCGCGGTCGCAGGCGAAGCTACACAAGCGGCGGAGATGACGCAGGCCGCAAGCACGCTGAACAGAACTGACGATATATATGACAATAACAAAGATGCGTTGATCGATATTTATGGCTTCATCGATACACGGGTTGGGATTCGCACCGGCAGCGAAATAGCCGGCGACAAGAATATCAGCCTCGGCGAGGTTCGGTTGCAGCTTGAGACCAGGCCGTATGTAAGTATATTTACATTCAATTTTGCTACTGATTTTTTGTTCGACCCTGTCGCAGACCGATATGCCGTCGATCTCGCTACTGGCGACGGCGCCATCGATCCTCGACGGATTAACGTGGAATTTAGTCCGGCAAATTTCATCGACATGAAAATCGGCCGGCAAATCCTCACCTGGGGCACGGGCGATTTTGTCTTCATCAATGACTTATTCGCAAAAGACTGGGATTCATTCTTTCTTGGGCGCGACGTAGAATATCTAAAAGCGCCTGTTGACGCCGCGAAAGCATCATTTTTCTTTGACGTGCTCAACATCGATGTCGTCTACACTCCAAAATTTGGCGCCGACCGGTTCGTCGATGGGCGCAGAATCTCGTTCTTTGATCGCACAACGAATGAATTTCGCGGGCGAGACAACCCTCTCCTGTTTGACCGGCCAAATGACTGGTTTGACGATGATGAGATCGCCGCGCGCGCCTATCGTTCCATCGGCGCTGTTGAAGCTGCTGTTTATTATTACAACGGATTTTGGAAAAGTCCGGTCGGACAAAACGCCCTGGATGGGCGGGCGAGCTTTCCAAAATTAAGCGTTTATGGAGCAAGCCTCAGAGGGCCGCTGGCCGGAGGCATCACCTGGATCGAGGCCGGCTATTATGACAGCGCAGATGGCGCCGCATTAGATCCCCTCATCCGCAACAGTGAACTGCGCTTTCTCGCCGGGTTCGAAAAAGAAATTGCAACCGAATTGACCGCGAGCATCCAGTACAATTTGGAGCGCAAACTTGACTATGATGGTTATTTAAACGCGCTGCCATCGGGTGCCTCGCTGGATGATCAAGACAAGCATTTAGTGACGCTACGCCTCACGAAACTAGCGCTGCGACAAAATTTAGAACTATCCGCATTCAATTTTTACGCGCCGTCCGACAAAGATGGTTATCTTCGCTTCAATGCATCTTATAAAATATCGGGTGAGTTGCGCGTCGAAGCCGGCGGTAACTTTTTTTATGGCTCGCAAGATCATACTTTTCTGTCGCAATTTCGAAATAATAATAATATCTACATTGCCATCCGACGAAATATTTGAATGCACAAGGTCCATTCACATTTTTTGCCTTAAAGCCTCCTCTGTCAACAATATCAGCTCTCGCCAAACGCTTAAAAAATTGCAACACTCGGCCCTTCCATAGGGACCATGGCATGCGATTTCAGCGCCGAACTTTACTACAAGCCGCAACAGGCGCGATACTGACTTCCGCCGCGAGCAGTTGCGCTATCCGGGATTTAAAATTATTCTCCCCCAACGCGAAAGAACCGATCATGTCGGAAACAACTCCCAGCCCCTTAATCGTCGGCCATCGCGGCGCCCCCGGCTATCTCCCGGAACATACGCTCGCTGGTTACCGTTTAGCCGCTGCGCTAGGCGCCGATTACATCGAACCTGATCTCGTCTTTACAAAGGATGGATATTTGGTCGCCCGCCATGATCATTATTTATCTACTACCACCGACATTGCTGATCACCCAGAATTTGTAAACAGAAAAACCGAAAAGCCTGGCCATGACGGCGCTGATTGGTTTACGGAAGATTTTACTCTCGCTGAACTTAAGACCCTGCGAGCGCGCCAGGCTATGGCGTTCCGCAGCCATGCGGCGGATGGCATGTTCGAAATCCCGACCTTTGATGAGGTGATCGCGCTTGCGCAGTCTGAAGGAAAAAGACTGGGCAGAACAATCGGTATTTATCCGGAAACAAAATCACCGGGTTATTTCACCGGCCTTGGGTTTGACTATGCAACGGAAGTTCTCAGCGCATTGAAACGCGCCGGATGGGGTGGAAAAGACGCGCCGGTGTTTATTCAGTCGTTCGAAACGCCAATATTAAAAGAGCTGAGGAGCAAAACCCAATTGCCGCTCATCTATCTCCTCGAGTCAATGAGCGACCTCTCCATGTCCGAAATTGCTCAGTTTGCGGATGGTATCGGGCCTTACAAAGAACTGCTGGTCGATACGGAAGGCCGGTCGAACGGATTTGTCGAGGCCGCCCATGCCGCTGGCCTCAAAATTCACCCCTGGACCTTCAGAGCAGACCAGCTGCCCGATGCGTTTCAGACCGCCCATGGCGAGTTTGAATTCTTCTTCAACCTTGGCGTCGATGGCGTGTTCACGGATTTTCCCGATGCGGCCTATGCCGCACGGCTTGCGGGCGTTGCCGCCCAAGAAAAGTGACAGCGAATATTACTCGCTCGCCATTTCCTCGCTCGCGCCCGTCTCGTCACTCGATGCGACTGGGTTGAGGTCTGCAAGGAACGACAGCAACACCGGATTAACCGCTTCGGATTTGCGAAAGTTCATCGCATGGTCGCCGTTCTCGATAATCACCAGCGTCGCATTCGGCGCCGCCGCCGCAAATACATCCGCACTGTCAATATGAACGGTTTCATCTTTGTCGCCGAATATTGCCAACATAGGAAACCCTGCATCACCGGCCGCTTTAAAAATATCGTCTTGGCCGCGCAATGGAAAATGACGAAGAATATTCAACATCGCCGGAAAATACCCGCGATACTCCGCCTGGATAAGCGGATCACCGAGCAACGGGCCGTCACCGCACTCATCGCAAGGCGGCTTCCACGGCGCTAACAACTGGCCTCGCCCAACAACGCGCCACAGCCATTCCCCGGCGATGGGCGCGCGTAAAATGTTCGATATCAAATCGTCGTCACGACCATGCATTCTAAGGCCTGCCGGAACAATCAGCATCAATCCTTTAATCTGGTCGGGATGTTGGCTGGCGTAAAGCGTTGCAGCCATGGCGCCAGTAGATTGGCCCGCGAGATAAAATGGTTTCTCCACGTCTGTCGCATCCAGCAATTCACGTATCTGGCGCTCAAAAAAAGCCTGGTCATATTTCTCGGTTGGGCGGTCAGAAAAGCCGTGCCCAAACAGATCCGGCAACAAAATGCGATAGCCTGCGCCAGCAAGGGCTTCCGCATTTTGGGCAAACATAAAATGAGGAATATAAAGCCCGTGCAGCATGACGATAGTCTCGCCATTGGCGACTTCCGGCGCCGGTTCAACCCAGACATAGTGGAGTTTGCCACTGGTCAGTTCTGCAAATTGGCCCGGCGCACGACCACGCGCTTCATCATCAAACGGCTTGTCGCCCACCCCAATCCACACATAGGGAACGATAAAGGCGGCCGTAACCACCACCGCCAGCACCATAATAATCTTCTTTAACATGTGGTCTCCCCGTTGCTACACGCCTTGGCGTGACTGGATATTCACGAGCATATCATTAGCAGAATAGATTTCCACACGCCTATACACCTGTCCAGGCAAAAGCCTCGCGGCGCTTTCACGAACAGAACAATACGCCGAGAGGTGAGCGTTTGTATTGCTATGGGCGCCAATCTCCTGAAATATGGCGACTGTCATCAATGACAATCGATCGAAATACGCGCACTGAATTTGGGGCCGGATGCTGGAACTGAAATCCATCACCAAACATGAACATGGGCAAGCGCATGTGGAGGGCGTCAGCCTTTCACTGGAGCCGGGTAAGATGCATATATTGCTGGGCCCGACGCTATCCGGAAAAACAACCTTGTTGCGGTTGATGGCGGGCCTCGATAGACCCACAAGCGGCGAGATCATTATGGATGGTCAGGCCGTCACCGGCGTTCCGGTGCGCAAACGCAACGTCGCAATGGTCTACCAGCAATTCGTCAACTACCCGTCTTTAAGCGTTTATGAAAACATCGCCTCGCCGTTGCGGGTTCGCGGCGCCGCCAGGCGATACATCAGAAAAAAAGTAGAAGGCGCCGCTGATGTTCTCGGCATCAAAGAATTTTTTCGCCGCCGCCCGAGCGAGCTCTCCGGCGGCCAGCAGCAACGTGTCGCATTGGCGCGCGCCCTGGTCAAAGAAGCATCGCTTGTCTTGCTTGATGAACCGCTGGCAAATCTTGACTACAAACTTCGCGAGGAGTTGCGCACAGAATTGCCCCGGATCTTTAAAGGCTCCGGCGCGGTGATTGTCTATGCAACCTCCGAGCCCCGCGAGGCGATGTTGATTGGCGACAGCGTCACATGCTTGCATGAGGGCCGCATCGCCAGCACCGGAACCGCGCGTGCGCTTTACGACCGCCCGAACACGCTGGTCACTGCGAAAATCATGAGCGATCCGCCGCTGAATACGATACGCATCGAGAAGAAAGGCGCCGTTTTGGAACTTGGCGGCGACAGGCGCCTGCATATCGGCGCCCACATGGAAACCCTGGCAGACGGGCCTTATGAAATCGGCCTGCGCGCGCATCATCTTGGTATCAGCGCGTCTGCTAGCAACGGCATAGAGGCCGTCGTCGCGACGACTGAAGTCACCGGCTCGGAAACAATGGTGCATGCGGAATTTATGGGAACGCGCTGGGTATCGCTGCTGCATGGCGTCCACGCATTAAATGCGGGAGATAAAATTTCACTCAATCCCGACGCGGATAGGCTGTTTGTGTTTGATGAAACCGGCGCTCTTGTCGCCACTCCGGCGAGTTGAACGCAATGGCGCAGATAGACTTAAAAAATATCGCTCATTCCTACGCTGCCGCGCCATCATCAGAAGATGACTTCGCGCTTAAAAAACTTGACGTCAGTTGGCAAGACGGCGGCGCCTATGCGCTTTTAGGGCCCTCAGGATGCGGCAAGACAACCCTCCTCAACATCATTTCCGGATTGCTGCACCCAACGCAAGGAGCGGTTTTGTTCGACGGCGCCGACATAACGCCAAAACCGCCCGAAGCACGCAACATCGCGCAGGTTTTTCAGTTTCCTGTCATCTACGACACGATGACGGTCTATCAAAATCTCGCCTTCCCGCTTCAAAATCGTAAAGTCCCTAAGCGTCAAATTGACGTCCGCGTGCGCCGCCTCGCTGACATGCTGGAATTATCAAAATATTTGTCACGCAAAGCGCGCGATTTATCGGCCGACGAAAAACAAAAAATATCCCTTGGCCGCGGCCTTATCCGCGAGGATGTCGCCGCGATTTTATTTGATGAACCGCTTACGGTAATAGATCCGCAACTGAAATGGTCGCTCCGATCTCAGCTGAAACGCCTTCATGCTGAATTCAATCACACCATGATTTATGTCACCCACGACCAGACCGAAGCCCTGACATTTGCCGATCAGGTAATTGTCATGTCCGAAGGCGAGATCGTGCAGACCGCCTCGCCGCAAGAATTGTTTGAACGCCCGGCGCACACATTTGTCGGTCGGTTTATCGGCTCACCGGGGATGAATGTCCTGCCCTGCGCAATCGACAACACCAATGTCATTCTTGCCGGTCACGCCATCAATATCGGCCGTAACGTTACTCTGCCCTCTGACGCCGAACGCATTGAGCTTGGCGTGCGCCCGGAATTTGTCAAAATTAGCACTGACGAGAACGCCCTGCCGGCAACGGTTGAGGCGATTGAGGACGCCGGACGATATCGCATAGCGCGTTTGCGATTGCACGACTTGCAGCTCGCCGTGATCCTGCCCGATGGTGCAGCGCTGCCTTCCGGGACTACTGGCGTTATATTCGATACGGAGAATACGCACATATACGCCGACGGTCATCTCGTGGAAAGGCGAGCCTAACGCCCATGCAAAAAACCCACGATCATAAAGCCTTATGGCTCGTCGCGCCCGCATTATTGCTGGTGGCGTTTACCGCTGTCATTCCTTTAATGACCGTGGTGAATTATTCCGTACAGGATACATTTGGAAATAACCAGTTTTTCTGGGTCGGGGCGGAATGGTACCGGGAGATTCTACGCTCGGACCGATTTCACGCCGCCTTCCTCCGGCAGATCGCATTTTCCGCCACGATTTTGGCGATTGAAATTCCCCTCGGCCTCGCAATTGCGCTCTCCATGCCAAAGAAGGGCCTGGGCGTTTCTGTTTGTCTCGTGTTGATGGCGCTGCCGCTTTTGATCCCCTGGAATGTGGTCGGTACGATCTGGCAAATTTTTGCGCGGGTCGATATCGGTCTTCTCGGTCATACGCTGAACGGGCTTGGTATAGATTTCAACTACACGCAAAATGCCGGCGCCGCATGGGCGACGCTCATCATCATGGATGTCTGGCACTGGACAAGCCTGGTGGTGCTGCTTTGTTATGCCGGGCTGGTCGCCATCCCGCCGGCTTATTATCAGGCGGCGCGTATTGATGGCGCATCGCGCTGGGCGGTTTTTCGTTATATTGAACTTCCCAAAATGAGCCGCGTCTTATTGATCGCGGTTTTGTTGCGGTTCATGGACAGCTTCATGATCTATACCGAGCCATTTGTCGTCACTGGCGGCGGCCCCGGCAACGCCACCACGTTTCTTTCCGTCGATCTCGTTAAAATGGCGATCGGCCAGTTTGACTTGGGCCCGGCGGCGGCGATGTCGGTGATTTATTTTCTCATCGTCATTTTAGTCTCATGGGCGTTCTACACCATCATGACGCGGGAAGATTTTGAACCCTCCGGAGGCGCGCGATGAACGCTTCACGAAAGAAATTTCACGCGAAATATTTTGCGCCAACGCTCTATATCATTTTCCTGATGACGCCGATCTACTGGTTGTTGACGATGAGCCTCAAAACCAATCAGGAAATCCTGTCAACGTTTTCCCTTTGGCCGGAAAACCTGACCCTGGCGAATTACATTGTCATCTTCACCGATGCGTCGTGGTATTCCGGGTACATCAATTCGATGATCTATGTTTCAATGAATACGGTGATTTCCGTGCTGGCGGCGTTGCCAGCAGCTTACGCGTTCTCGCGGCACCGGTTCCTGGGCGATAAACATATTTTCTTCTGGCTGCTGACCAATAGAATGGCGCCGCCGGCGGTGTTCGCCCTGCCATTCTTCCAGCTTTATTCATCGATCGGCCTTTTCGACACCCATATCGCCGTCGCCCTGGCGCATACGCTTTTTAATATTCCGCTGGCAATCTGGATTTTAGAAGGCTTCATGTCCGGCGTACCACGCGAGATTGATGAAACAGCCTATATTGACGGCTATTCCTTCCCGAAGTTCTTCGTAAAAATATTCATGCCGCTAATTGCAAGCGGCATCGGTGTTGCGGCGTTTTTCTGTTTTATGTTTTCGTGGGTCGAATTACTGATCGCGCGAACATTAACCTCCGTTGCGGCCAAACCCATCGCTGCTGTGATGACACGGACGGTTTCCGCCTCAGGGCTTGACTGGGGCGTTCTAGCGGCGGCGGGTATTTTGACTATCCTTCCCGGCGCCTTGGTCATCTGGTTTGTGCGCCATCACATCGCGCGCGGCTTTGCGCTTGGGCGTGTGTAGGAATTAGGAGGCGGCAATGGACCTTTCATGGATGGCCTGGACGGCGCCCACCGCTCTGTTCTTTGGCTCCATCGGAACCGTTCTCGCCTTAATGGCGGCCTTGTATTTCATGCGGCCAGGTGGAGCCGAGCCGCGCCCGGGACTGTTTTTTCGGCTCGCCACCACACGCGGCGACCGGCTGTTTATTTCTCTGCTGGGCAGCGCCTTTATCCATCTGGCATGGCTTGGCGCAACCGGGTATGATCTGAAATGGGCGGCGGCAATCTCGCTGGTTTACGCCGCAATCGTTTTCCGCTGGGGATAACCTTGTTGATTTTCATACCCGCATGTTCACCGTTGCAACCCGGCTCGCCGGTGTTTTCGTTATGAGGAGTGTCTTCATGAGATTGCTGTCGACAATAAAACAAGCCGCCAGTGTTTTAGCGATTTCGGCCATCGCCGCCGGTTCAGCCCATGCTGATATGGATGCCGCACGCAAATGGATAGGCGAAGAATTCCAACCCTCGACCTTAAGCCAGGACGAACAGCAAGCCGAGATGGCGTGGTTCATCAAGGCCGCCGAGCCCTTCAAGGGAATGGAAATCAACGTCGTGTCGGAGACCATCGCGACGCATGAATATGAATCCAAGAAACTCGCCAAAGCATTTT
Source organism: Hyphococcus sp. (assembly GCA_021776395.1). GTDB lineage: Bacteria > Pseudomonadota > Alphaproteobacteria > Caulobacterales > Parvularculaceae > Hyphococcus. Next base: position 71,386 of record JAJFFZ010000076.1, read on the forward strand.
TTGAAATCACCGGCATCAAGGTCAATCACGACCTCATCGGTGAAGGCGACGTTATTGAAAAACTGCAAACTCAAATGCAGACCGGACGAAATATCTACGACGCTTATGTCAATGATTCCGATTTGATCGGCACGCATTATCGCTACAAGCAGGTTGTCGCGCTGTCCGACTGGATGGCCGGCGAAGGCAAGGACGTTACGTTGCCGAGCCTAGATATTGATGACTTTATCGGGCGATCTTTCACCACCGCGCCAGACGGGAAACTTTACCAACTCCCAGACCAGCAATTCGCTAATCTCTATTGGTTTCGCTATGACTGGTTTACCGATCCCGACCTCAAAGCCCGCTTCAAGAACAAATACGGATATGAGCTAGGCGTTCCGGTAAACTGGTCCGCCTACGAAGATATTGCTGACTTCTTCACCAATGATGTGCGCGAAATCGATGGCGTGCGAGTCTATGGTCATATGGATTACGGCAAAAAAGACCCCTCGCTCGGCTGGCGGTTTACCGATGCCTGGCTCTCCATGGCTGGCGCAGGCGACACCGGCATCCCCAACGGTCTGCCTGTGGATGAGTGGGGCATTCGCGTTGACGGCTGCCGCCCGGTCGGCTCATCGGTCGCGCGCGGCGGCGCAACCAACGGTCCTGCCGCCGTTTATGCCGTGCAAAAATATATCGACTGGCTGAAAGCCTACGCGCCACCGCAAGCCGCCGGCATGGTGTTTTCCGAAGCCGGCCCCGTCCCCGCACAAGGCGCCATCGCCCAGCAAATCTTCTGGTACACGGCGTTCACAGCCGACATGGTGAAACCGGGTCTGCCGGTTGTCGCCGAAGACGGGACGCCGAAATGGCGCATGGCCCCCTCGCCGCACGGCGCCTACTGGCAGGAGGGTCAAAAGCTCGGCTATCAGGACGCCGGGTCGTGGACATTGATGAAGTCAACGCCGGTCAAGCGACGCAAAGCAGCGTGGCTTTATGCGCAGTTTGTGGTTTCCAAAACCGTATCGTTAAAGAAGAGCCATGTCGGCCTCACCTTCATTCGGGAGTCAGACATTCAAGATCAATCGTTCACGGACCGCATGACCGAGCTTGGCGGGCTGGTTGAGTTTTATCGCTCGCCCGCTCGCCTTCAGTGGTCGCCCACAGGCACGAATGTTCCGGACTACCCGAAACTTGCCCAGCTTTGGTGGCAAAATATCGGCGACGCCTCCTCCGGCGCCAAGACCGCACAACAGGCGATGGACGCCCTCGCTGACGCACAAGATAAAATCTTGTCGCGGCTGGAACGTGCTGGCGTGCACGGGGAATGCGGACCGAAGCTCAACAAGAAAACCAATCCCGCTGATTGGCTGGCGAAAGAAGGTGCGCCCAAAGCCAAGCTCGCCAATGAACGCCCGGCGCCGGAAACCATTGACTATGATACGCTGGTTGAAAGCTGGCGCTAAAGCAGCGCTTAGCTCTCCACCGCTACAGCCTTCCCGTATAGGCGGCTTCAAAGATTTCATGGGCGGACGCTGCGTCGAGCTTTACCGGGTTCGTTGCAGCGGTCGGGTCAATGGCGGCCATTTCGGAAATTTTCTGCACTTGCGCGTCATCAACGCCAAAGTCTTTTAATGTATGCGGAACATTTATTTCGTACCTGAGGTCAATCAACCATTGCATCAACCCGTCAAATTTTCCATCAATGCCTAAGAAAGCTGATAGCCGCTCGATCTTCTCCTCAATCGCCTTACGGTTAAAAGCCAACGCATAAGGCATGATCACAGCGTTGGTCATACCGTGATGGGTGTCATAGAGGGCGCCGATAGGATGCGACAGGGAATGAATGGCGCCCAGCCCTTTTTGAAAGGCGACAGCGCCCATGGACGCGGCTGCAAGCATCTTCGCGCGCGCTTCTATATTGGCGCCGTCTTTCACGGCAGCGCCAAGCGCATCTTTAACCAGCCGCATGCCCTCTAACGCAATCCCTTCCGACTGCGGATGAAATGTCGGCGCGCAATAGGCCTCCAGGCAATGGGCGAACGCATCCAGCCCCACCCCCGCCGTCAGAACCGGCGGCATCCCGACGGTCAGTTGCGGATCGGAAATCACGCATACCGGCATCATCCGGGGGTGAAAAATAATTTTCTTCTCAAGCGTCTCTTCCCTGACAATAACTGAAGCGCGACCAACCTCCGACCCCGTTCCCGCCGTCGTCGGCACGGCAACCACCGGCGCGATTGCATCGCTGTCAGCGCGTCGCCACCAATCATCGACGTCTTCATAGTCCCACAGCACTCGCGATTGGCCATGCAAAAAAGCTATCGCCTTGCCGCAATCAATCGCGCTGCCGCCGCCAAAGGCGATGACGCCGTCATGACCGCCGTCGCGGAAGATTTTAGCGCCGGCGTCGATATTGGCTCCGGTCGGGTTTGGCTTTAGGTCTGAGAACAGCGCAACACCCAAACCCGCCGCGCGACATTGCGCCAAGGCGTTCTCACTCATTGGAAATTTTGCAAGCACCGGGTCCGTGACTAACAAAGGCCGGCGCATACCCGCACTCGCGCAAACATCCGCCAGCTCATTGATGCGGCCCGCACCGAAGCGAATTAATGTCGGATAACTCCAGTCAGCACGCATCTGCATCAGGCGCCCTTTAGATTTGGTGTTTCAGGTGAAATGATTTTGGTCGCGTCAATGTGCTGTAGCCAATTGATGACAGCGTCGCGCCGCGCCCGGTATTTTTTACGCCAGTCCAGGCCAGCGCCGGGTCGAGATAGTCGCAGCGGTTCATGAAAACCGTTCCGGTTTCTATCTCGCCGCCAAGGTTTTGTGCGCGTTCGAGATCCGTCGTCCAGATCGAAGCGCTCAACCCATAGGCGCTGTCGTTCATCAACCGAACAGCTTCATCATCGTCGCGCACTTTCATAATGCCGACCACAGGGCCAAAGGATTCTTCCATCATCACCGTCATGGAATGATCGACATCGATAAGCGCCTGCGGCGCCATATAGGCCGAACCCGGCGCATCCAGCTTGAAATTCTTCGCATCAATCAGCGCGCGGGCGCCGGAATTCACCGCCGAGCTGATTTGGCCGCGTACAAAATCAGCCGCCGCAGGCTTTACCATCGGTCCAAGCGTTGTCGCTTCTTCAAGCGGGTCGCCCAAAATATATGCGCGCGCGTGTTGCGCAAATCCATCGATAAAATCCTGGTAAATCTTTTCATGCACATAGATGCGCTCAATCCCGCAACAACTTTGGCCTGAATTGAAATAGGCGCCGTCGACAAGATTTTCCACCGCATGGTCAAGGTCTGCATCCTCCCGCACATAAGCGGGGTCTTTACCGCCCAACTCCAGCCCGACCCCCATAAATGTGGCAGCGGCCGCCATGGAAACCGCCCTGCCGCCCGATACCGAGCCGGTAAAATTCACCTGGTCGATTTTGTTGCTGGCGATCATCGCTGCGGATTGGTTATGGCTGAGGCAAAGATTTTTAAACACGCCTGCCGGCAAGCCCGCCTTGTCGCATGCCGCCTGCAACCGCTCACCCACGCCAAGGGTTTGCGCGGCGTGTTTTAAACTGACGGTATTGCCCGCCATCAATGCCGGGATCAGCGAATTTACCGCTGTGAGATAGGGGTAATTCCACGGCGCGATAATAAAAACCACGCCCATGGGTACGCGCTCGATGAAACGGCGGGCGCCGTCCACAGGCGCTGGTTCAATCGGCGCCAGCGCCGCCTCGGCAATCGCGATCATGTGGCGCGCGCGCTCCTCAAAGCCGCGCAATTCTCCGGCGCCAAACCGAACGGGGCGACCCATCTGCCATGCAAGCTCGGGCGTAATGTCCGCTTCCATGGCCAGCACATTATCAACAATGGCTGTGCAATATTGCGCGCGCTCGGCGATAGAAAGAGCGGACCAACCGGCATGTGCAACTCGCGCCGCACATAGCGCCGCCTCTATCTCCTGACCAGTCGCAACCGGGCGTTCAAGATATACCGAGCCGTCAATCGGCGATATGCACCGTGTCATCTCTGTCATGGCGTGCGTCCGTTATGAGCGTTCAAATCCACGCTTCAATTCCCAATCCGTGACGCAGCGATCATACTCGGACTGCTCCCATTTTGCTGCATGCACATAGTGATTAATCACCCCGTCTCCAAACGCGGCGCGCAACATTTCCGACCGGTCAAGCATCTCGGTCGCGGCGCGCAACGTTGCGGGCACGGCGCGCAGATTGTCATCGCCATAGGCGTCGCCGACAAAGCCCGGCGCCAATGTCATTTTCTTTTCAATGCCGTCAATGCCGGCGGCGAGGAGCGCGGCTTTCGCCAGATATGGGTTAAGATCACCGCCGCCAACCCGGCATTCACAGCGTATCGCTTTTGATGCTTCGCCGCATAAACGAAACCCAGCCGTACGATTGTCACGCGACCACACCAGCCGGGTTGGCGCAAACGTGCCGGCCTGAAACCGTTTATAGGAGTTGATGAACGGCGCCAGAAAATATGTGATCGCCTCGCCATGGGCCAACAACCCCGCCATAAATTGCCGCATCAACTCTGACATTCCGTATTCGGCGGGCTCGTCAAAAAACAACGGCTTCTTGCCGGCCTTATCCCACAGAGACATATGAATGTGGCAACTGTTGCCAGCAAGCTCATGCTTCCACTTTGCCATAAAGGTAATCGCCCGCTCATGACTGTGGGCGATTTCTTTCATGCCGTTCTTCATGATAACATGGCGGTCAGCCATAGTCAGCGCATCCGCATAGCGGACATTCAACTCTTGTTGCCCGGGGCCCCACTCGCCTTTGGAATTTTCAACCGGAATGCCGGCGCCCTGCATGCCATTGCGCATCGCGCGCAGGAGGGGCTCTTCTTTTGAAGTTTGCAGGATATGATAGTCTTCAATGAAGGCGCCGCTGGGTTTAATGTCTTGGAAATGTTTCTCCGCAGCGGAGCCATAAGTTTCATGAAACATATAAAACTCAAGCTCAGAAGCGGTCATCGCCGTCATGCCCATCGCATCGAGCCGCGCAAGCTGGCTTTTGAGTATTGCGCGCGGGCTGATCGGCGCCGGCTTGCCGGAGTGGTCCAGAATATCGCACAGAACCAGCGCCGTTCCCTCAAGCCAGGGCGTAATGCGCAACGTGGAAAGGTCAGGCTTTAAAATAAAATCGCCATAGCCCTTATCCCAACCTGTCGTCTCATAGCCGGGCACAAGCTCCATTTCCATATCATTGGCGAGAAGATAATCGCATGCATGGGTTTCCTCATGCCCGCCATCGATAAAAAATTCAGCATGAAACCGCTTACCCATAAGCCGGCCTTGCATATCCGGAAAGCAAACAAGAACCGTATCGATACGCTCTTTGCGAACTTCGCCTCGTAACGCGTCCAGGGAAAGCAGACCCTTCATCAGATTTATCCGTGGTTTGATTGTTTTGATATCGTACGCTGGTCCATTGCGAATTGTTCTTCCGGCGACAAGACAAGGTGGCGTCTGCCATGGGCGGCAAAATAGACGATGCCAACCGCGAACCACCCGGCGACGGCAAAAACGCCGGCGCGATAGGTGGGATCGCTGAGCTGGTAATATAACGTAAGCAGAGCGATGACTATCGTCGCCCATGCGCCGAGCGGCCCGAGCGGGCTGCGAAATGGCCGCTCAATTGACGGCATGTTTTTGCGCAGCAGCAGGAACGAGGCCGCCTGCAATACGTAAGAAAACATGGCGCCGAAAACCGCCATGTTTAACAATGTTCCGCCGATGATGCTTTCCCCGCGCGCCGCGCCCGCCAGAAGCCACACTGTCATCATCACGGTAAGGCCGACGGCCGAGCCAAAAATCATCGCCACATAAGGCGTTTTGCGTTTACCATGAGTAAGCGATAAAAATTGCGGGAAATATCCGGCGCGCGAGAGAGAATAAATCTGCCGGCCTTTGGCGAAAATAATCGTGTGGAACGATGCAACCAGGCCGATGACTGCCACCAGGGCGAGCAGCTTGGCGGTGCTGCCGCCATAGATGGCGCGAAAACCGTCCAGCAACGGTTCGCCAGATTGCCCGAGCGCATAAGAGCCAACGCCGATGACGCTGGCGTTCAGAAATAAAATTGCGAACGCAGAAATGATGAGCGTCACCATGCCTGCGATAATCCCGCGCGGCATATCGCGCTTTGGATCAACCGATTCCTCCGCCGCCAGCGGCAATTGTTCTATCGCCAGAAACAACCAAACCGCAAACGGCAAAGCCGCGAGCGCGCCGGAAAACCCAAATGGCAGGAACGGCCCGCCGCCGCCCTCCAGCTTTTCACCGTCCGCGCCAATATCAAGCGCCCATGCGTTAAAATCGATATTCGGTATTGCCGAAAACCAAAACACGATCAGACAGGTCAGCGCCGCTAATGTGACCAGCAAGGTCACGCGAAAAGATAATTCAACGCCGACGATGTTCAGCGTCACAAACACCGCGTAGCCCAAAAACCAATAGACAGGCAAAATACTGTCCGGCGTTTCAAAGATGCCGGAGAGATAAGACGAAATGAAAAACACAATCACCGCAGGCGTCAAAATGAATTCGACATTCTCCGCCAGCCCCGTCACAAACCCGCCCCAGGGACCCATGGCGGTTCTGGCGAAAGAATAAGCGCCGCCCGTATGCGGTAGGGCCGGGCTCATTTCAGCAATCGAAAATGTCAGTCCCAGATACATTGTCATGATGATGATAGTGGCGACGAACATACCGCCCCAGCCGCCAACGCCAAGCCCGAGATTCCAGCCCGAAAAATGCCCCGAAATAACCGCGCCAACGCCCAGCGCCCAAAGCGACCATACGCCCGCATACCGCTTCAGGACGCGCTTTTCGAAATACCCCTCATCAGGACGCGCATAGACAACGCCGCCGCTTGCATCTTCCGACATGTATTCCACCTGTGCCTGGCTATCAGCCTATGGGATACCCTAACGATGATTTCCCATGGCGTCACACGGTTAATACATATGCTGCGCAGCTGTTATGAGAGCAGTTTCCTGCGTAAATACGACGACAAGCCCCAAGCATTGCAAACCCCCGCTGGCGTGATGCGCCGAATCTACGACCCGCAACAAAGTTTGGCGAGATCACGCACACTTACCGCCTCGGAGGATTGCCCCTGTGTATGCAAGAATCGGATAAATGGCAGGGATCTCATCTATTCTGATGACGGACAACTGACAGGGTACAGTAGCTTTTGCTTAGCTCTGCATGAGTTCAAAAATCACTCGGTGCAAAAGAGCACCATCAGCCAGTTTGGAAACAATGACGCATGGGTGATTATGTCCTACCTGGCCCGCAGGTAAACCGTATAGTGTAATCACTGTGCGGAGTTAACTAAGGAGCCCGGATCATGAAAGTCCGACTAGTAGAAAAACCGCCAAGCTCGCCGAGAACATTTGGCGACCCTGGGCAACTCGCTGACAAGCTATCATCGGAAGATGTTGAAATTGTTCGTGAAATATTCAACACCCCTTTGGCCGGCTCGTACAACTGGGACTACGAGAGCGCCAATGTGAAGATTAAACGGCTTTATGAACTGGGTAAGAAGTTCAACTGGGATGCTGAGATGGATGTAGACTGGGACGTCTTTTTCGACCCCGGCAAAGGCCCTTCACAGGCTGGCATAAATCCATTTTTCGACCATCCGATCTATCTCGCGCTAAGCGATGAGCAAAAGAACAAATTTGCCTGGCACTCGCTTGCCCAAGTCCTTTCACAGTTTCTACACGGCGAACAGGGCGCGCTAATGGTCGCCTCTCAGCTGGTTAGCTGCGCGCCAACCTATGACGCCAAACTCTATGCAGCATCTCAGACATTTGATGAAGCACGCCATGTCGAGGTGTTTAACAAATACCTGCGCCAACGATGCAAAATTGAATACCCCATAAACCCCAGCCTGAAGCTTCTGCTCGATAAGATCCTCACCGACGAGCGCTGGGATCTGAAGTTCATCGGCATGCAGGTGCTTATCGAAGGGCTTGCGTTGGCAGCCTTCCAGACAATCGCAGTGACAACACGTGACCCATTGCTGCGGCAGATTGTGACGTTGGTAATGCGCGATGAAGGCCGCCACGTTGCGTTTGGCGTCAACTATCTGGAGGACTGGATTAAAGCGCTGCCAGACGATGAAATAGAAGAGCGCGCCCAGTTCGCCTATGAAGCTTGCGCCATTATGCGGGAGCGATTGTTCTCAACAGTTGTCGAGGAAGAGTTTGGTTTTGACGCGACAGAGGCGCGTCGGATCGCCATCGACTCTCAGAGCGGGCAGGCGTTCCGTGATTTCCTGTTCGAACGTATGATCCCAAACTTAAAACGCGTTGGCCTGCTGACGGAGGCCGTCCGCCCGAAGTTTGAGGCGCTTGGCGTTCTTCATTATGAGAATGCCGCGTCGGATGCTGAGATCGATTGGAATTCATTGGAGCGGCCGCTCGACGTTGGCGTGCAGACGGCGGTAGAATGAGTTATCGCTGAAGGTAAAGCCTTTCCCTCCTTTAACCTGCTGGTAATTGCCAGTGGTCGTTTCACGTATTGTTCCAATTATGCAGTTTTAGACTTCAAGACAAAGATATTTCGTTTCAAGATAATCTTCGGCGCTCTGACGACCGCCTTCTTTTTCCAGGCCTGACCGTATGACGCCCACCATGCCGGCTTCAATTGCCAAACCAGTACGAATTGTTGCAAAAATTCTACTCAAAAAGGCTTTGAGACGGTGACATTGGCGCCATAGCTGTTGATGTCGCCAAACTCTCCGAACAGCCCGGCGCCGAAATTGAAACCAGAACGATGCCTGTAGGCGAAACCAGCTTCCAGCTCGACTTGCCGATCAACTTCTTTGCCGAAAGTCCGGAAAGCCCCGCCGCCCGTTGGCGACGAGGCCAAAAATTGTCCCCTCACTGACAAGTGTTATGTCATCCACGCCAGAAGTGACCGTTACACTGACACCGCTGACCGAACCGCTGACGCTTGAGCCGGAATTTGAGATATTCAGCGTCTGCGCTCCGGCGCCGAACATTCTGATCGCGTCGCCAGCAGTGTTGTTCACAGTCGTCGGCGTGGTTGCATCGCCGGCATTGATCGTAAGATCATCGACCGTCGTCGTAATGGCGCTGATCGGCGGCGCAAAGCAGGTGACCGTCCCGCCGCCGCATACGTTCCGCCAAACACTAATACGCAATGGAAATTGTCGCCTATCGCACCGAAAAGTGCAATCAATTTAAAAGGTGATTTCCTTAGTGTGTGAATAGCGAAAACGAGCTCAGCTTCGCGGCTTGCGTAGGAAACTGACACCACCTTTTCCGGCGACATGTAAAGACTTTTGTCAACTATTGGCGCAGATGCACCAAGTAAGCAATCTGTCGGAACGACCATCCCTGACTTGACTACACCCAAATACGTTCGGCGAACCAAAAACAGCCTAAGGCAAAAATTGAAATGCTCGCGGCGCGTTCAACGAAGCCCGCCGGGATAGAATGAATTTGTCGAAGCCCCAGCATGAGGCCATAAAAACTGGCGAGCGCAGCAAGCTGAGCGAGCTCAACGCCGATATTAAACCCTAGCAATGGGGCGACTATTTCTGTCCTCAGAAAACTAAACGCCAACAAGCCCCCAGCAAAACCGGCGCCATGGACCAGACCAAACGCAGCCGTTACTACCGGTAACAAATTTAACGCTGCCTCGCCTGACAAGCGCGCCATGAAAAAAGCGAAAGCAGCGAGCATAAACCCGGTTCCGAAAAGCAGCGCCGCACCGCCCAATGGCAGGGTGACAACAATCAGCGAAAGGACGGCAAACCCGGTCATCGCCGAACGGCGATCAAGACCGTATTTCGCGCCAGCCTCTAGGGCCGTTACGGCAATTGTAAAACCGATCATGGCCTCAACAAGTTGTGCGTTTGGCGCGATTATTCCTAAAGTCACCAGCGCCAGCGATGTTGTGTGTCCGAGCGTAAAGCCGGTAATGCAAAGCAACGCGGTCCGCGGCGTCGTTGCGACGATCAGCAATGCTGCGAGAAAGACAATGTGATCAAGGCCGGACAGAACGTGAAAAAAACCGACGCCGATAAACGCCCAGAGACTGCGAGGAGAGTTATCAGTACGCAGAGTGAAGGTGGAACGCCCTTCACGCAGCACCGTATCCGAAAACTCGCCTTCATGATCGACGCGCGCAATATGAATATGTGTTGCAGACACAATCTGAAACGCAGCAACCGTAATACTCACATTTCCATCTGCGATTGGACGAGGACAGACAAAGCGACCCGAAACACGCAATGTGTTTCTGCTCTGGCCGAGCGGCTCTATGTCAGTGCGTTTGCATGACGCCTTGCCTTGAGCAACGCGTATGGTTTCGCGCAAATGCGCAATCAACAATGTCTGCAGGTCTTTCTCATCCGTATAAATCTGGGAAAGCTGCGTCACGCGCCGCGCATCGACAGCGAACACAAACGTGAGCGACTGGTCGTCGATGGCCCAACTTGAAAAGGACTGACTTCGGGTATGCGCCTCAGCGGGGACAGATAGAACTACGCAGCCTAGCGCAACGATAGCAAACAAGCGGCGCATTAAAGGTCCGTTTCGGGATCAATTATTATTTTGATCCGCGCATTACGGCGCAATCGCGTGACATATTTTTCCAGCGCTTGTTCGTCGCGGCGACGCGACAATTCTGTCTCAACACCATCTCTGGCTTGCTCAAAGGAAAGCGGGCCGCCTTCATCTTTGCGAAGCCAAATAAAAAGATCGCCGCTGCCAGTCGCTATAGGCCCCGTAATTTCACCCTGCGCCATCTTGGCGATAGCATCGCGCGCCGAACCGCCGAGGTAGTCACTCACCTTCCCAAGCGGCGCCCGGGGCGCAACCGGGATGTGCACCAGATCGAAGGTCGCACGAGCCTCTTCAAAGGAAGCGCCCCCTTGCAAAGCATCCACAAACCCTTGCGACTGACTGTCGCCGTCTGCGCGCGCAACATCAATTGTCACCAGTCGAGGGGAAGAGAAGAGTGACTTTTCCGCTTCGTAAAAAGTTCTGAGCGCGTCTTCATCTGGCTCGGCCGCCGGGTTTAAAGACGTAACGGAACGGATAAGCGCCTGGATCAGATTTTTACGAACCAAACGATCATCGCGCCCAAGATCAAGTCGCAAGGCTTCTTGAACAATCAATTCCTCATCAATCAAAATTTGCATGGCGCGCACGTTATCTTCCGCTGTGCGCGCCCTCACCAATCCAGACTGCATAGCGTCGCGCGCGCGCGCATATTCCGCATCAAGAATAGGCGCGCCATTAACATACGCCACAGCGGCAGTGTCGCGCCTGCCAATTGACACCCCAAGTGCGGAATATAGTGCAGCGCCCAGCGCTACAAAAGCCGCAATCGCGTAAGCAAGCGTCGTTCGGTTCGGGTCTCGGCTATTGCTCATTGGACGCTTCGACAGAAGTCTCCGCCTGTTTTGAATACCTCAAATATATCGGTGAAGACCAGGCGCGCACATCCTTCATGCTTGTGCATTCCGCATCGCCAGAGCGCCAATCACCATAACAAAGCGTGGCTTTTATGCAGCTTCCCTCTTCATCGCGTTCGCACTGGATGGGTTCAGCGTTTATGGTCGGACGCGCTTCTTGTATGGCGCGCGCATAATAAAGCACATCGCGCGCACCAGAGGCGAAATCGGGGTCATCAAACTCAAACGAGCAACCGGTCTCATCGGGCGTGCACTGGTGGACAAGAAACGGGTCATCGATCAGATTGGTAATTAGTTCTTCTGGAGAAGTTTGCGGCCGGATACGGATGATCTCAATACGCTCGATCAAATTACGCTGATCGCTCGGGTTGTAGCATTCACCGGCGCAAAGGCTCTCAATGCGCTCGCCGCCAAGAGCATCCACTGCAAAGTCCGGACAACCCGGTTTTTGTTTGTAGGAGCCCACAGCGGTGACCTTAAATGTACCGGAGGTTGATGCATCGACGGTGGCGCCCATTGGCGCTTCTCCACCATCCTCGCCAATGCGATCAAACCATAACAACATGCGCGGCCCTGAGGTCGCATATGTTTCACGCCGTTGAAGCGCATCCCAGATTTCTTCACGCGAGCGGCCCTCACTATGCACTGCCGCAAGCCCACCGGTTTGCCAGAAGCTCGATTGGCGCTCAAGCTCCGTCAACTGAAAGCCGGTAAGCGCCGTCAGTTCTTCGCGTGTCTTGCGATAGACTGTGGAGTCCGGCGCCGGCTCATCGCGGATGAACATCTTTCGAAACTTTGGATCGACGACACCGCCCGATTCAGTATTGAGACGGCGAGCGATTTCTTTGTACCCCGTGCCAGGGCGCGCCCGATGGTTATCGGAAGACGCAATGAAGCCCCAGTTGAACCGAATAGGGTTTTCGTCTTCGGCCACATCGTCGAAATTCGATATCGCCAGCCCATATTGCACGCTGGTTTTCGGGCGGTGATGAAAGGGCGGTAGGTAACAGTCAGTACATTGACCAGAATCAAGCCAATCTTCCGGAGTTTCACTAGCAACTGCTAGATGATATGGCACGCCCATACTTGCTGCGGCGTCTCGCGCCGCCTGCGCTTTGATGGCGCATATTTCACCACCATTTCCTTCACTCAGGCAACGCTGTTCAATTATTTCACCGGCCCGGACGCAAGGCGGCGTAAACCCGTCTTGCTTTGGCGGGCATGCAGCTGAAACATCCGGCTCAATCTCAATGATGTTTTTATAATCTCTGTACTCTTCTGCATTGCCGTGACCGGAATAGATTTCGATTAAACGAAACTTTTCAGGTCGGTTCTTGGGTGCAAGCTGTTTGTCCCAGCTCGTACCTGGCGGCGTATAAAAACCCCATGACGAACCGTGTGGTATGATCAATGGGTCAAGCCCCTGATCACTCAACCGTTCTATAAGATCGCCGGGCAACTTTGCCGACTCATAGCATTCGAGCGACAGCTGGCTGGAAGGAAGGTTAGGATCGCACTCAGGAACATCGCGGATGTTTTTTAAAAACGTATTGAAGTCATAATAGACATCCCTGTTTTTAAAATCCGCCATTGCGACAATCGGCGGTATGCCCGCTGCGTTGGTGCGCAGGGCTTGGGTCGCCGCCCCTTGGGCTGCAATCGGACGCGCGGCGATTTCATCGTCATCGAGCCCAAGAAAAATTACATTTTTATGGCCAAAATGCTCTGAAGGAACGCCGCCCACTTGCGTCCATTCAAAGCCGATCATTGAGACCAAATCCGGGTTTGTCTGATCGGTTGATTTTGCCTGGCACTGTCGCACAGACTGTTTTGTCTGCGTCCATCGTTCCGGCGTGATTGCTTCCGCGTGATCCGTAATCGACCAGAAATCAATAGCCGAGCAATAGCGCGCATAATCACATGCGTCCGCAACCGGATGAACGCCTTTTCCGTGATTTAGCGGCAGCGCCCATAAAAACGCGTCCGTGGAATATGACGAATGGACATGAAGGTCACCGAACAGAACTTGCTTCGACGTGTTGTCAGGCGAAAAGGACTGATCGGCATCACGCCGCGCAATAATAACCGGGTCCGGCGCGGCGTCGCCATAAATGACGCCAGCGTCTCTCTCCTGACCCAACATACCCGTTACGACTGCGTAGGAAAAACCCTTCCAGCCGACAAAACCAATAACCAACACTGCCGCCGCAAATAATATTATGCGCCTCATGGACATCCCTCATTCCCAAATTTCAATTTAACATAATCGCGTTTATAGCTAGTTTTGAAAAAAAAAGCAGCATATTGTGACATCCCCCGTGAGGGTGGTGTGACTATCCACGGCAACCCGGAGCTATTTCAAGATGTTCTTTGTCGAGCCTACTTCAACGGCCCTAGAAACCAGATGCGCCTCGTCAGCTGACCTCCCGTTTTTACAAACATAAAGCCATTGGTTCGATATTATTGCGTTAGCTCCACTATGATGTGCCTGCACCCGATGGGCGCCCATGTTCTATGATAGTCCCGATTGTCGCTACCGGTGGAAGGGGCTCCTGCTTGGCTATTTGGCGCCGGACATAACCGAGGTGATCCTTTATGGAAACTACCGGACAGAGAGGGGGAGAGATTTCAAACTCAACACTTCAAACGTGCGACTGCACGTCGGGCGAACAGCCCGCCCCGCCGGAGGCGATTGCACAGCAATTCGCCGCGAGGCAAAAAATGGCTGTGGATGCGAGCGTGATCGAACCGGTCTCTGCGCTAGGCCCTGATAAATGGGAATTTACAGGGAACGCATGCATTGTTAGACAAATGTATGGATTTTTAGGTCAAAGATATTAGAGCATTTCCGGATAAGTGTGACGCGGTTATCCGGTAGAAATGCGGCAAACAAAGAATCTAGAGTAAATCCATGATTCAATTTAACTCGGATTTGCTCTAGTGAATTCAGTGCCTTGGACACGATTTCCCTAAGCAAATCATCAGGGAATAGTGTCGACGGATCAGGGAGCCAAAAGTTGGTATCAGCGAAGGGGCGCCGACCATTGAAGGCAAAAAAATTCTAGAATCTATTTTCTTAGTGGATTCTTGGCCCTTAATTTTTCAACACATATATTTGTTAGATTTCAAAACTGAAGCTAGTAAGTATTGCATTTGCTGGCATTGCCGTATGCAAGAGAAATACTATTGCCCCAGCCGCCGTTAGCGCCGGGCCGAAGGATATGGCGGTCTCAGCGCTGATATCGCCCCCGCGCTGGCGCAAAATACCGACAGCAGCGAGTGCGGTTATGGCGGCGATCATCACCGTTGCCGGCAGCCCTGCCCAGCCGCTCCAGGCCCCCAACGCTGCAAGGAGTTTCGCGTCACCAAGTCCAAGACCCTCGTGGCCGCGTAGATTCTTATAGACTGTGGAGATTGCCCACAGCATGAAATAGCCAGTCGCGGCGCCGATTACGGCGTCTCTTAGGGGAACGAACAATCCCGCCGCATTGGCAGCGAGACCGATTGCGATTAATGGCAAGGTCAGCATGTCGGGGAGGAAGCCTGTTTCCCAATCGATCGCAGCGAGTGTGATAAGCGCCAACAGAAAGACAGATGCAAGAACTGCTGTCAGGCTAGGACCCCAAACCCAGGCCGTGGCGAATACGGCGCTTGCGCCAAGCATCTCAACCAAAAGATAACGCAGCGGAATAACTGCATCGCACTTTGTACATCGTCCGCGTAAAACAACGAAGCTCAACAACGGAATATTGTCGCGAATACGGATCGGCGCATAACAGGCGGGGCAGTAAGATTGGGGTGCGAAGAGATTGCCGCGCGGTGCGGTGGATTCCCCCATGAGCCCCCACATTGCCGGACCGCGCCAGATGACGACATTCAAAAAACTACCAAATAGCGCGCCAACGAGACCGCTGAGAAGAAGAAAGAACCAATTCATAATTGTGAGGCCTGGCCTGCGCGGTATTCAAAAAGGAGAGGATTAGCCACGGCAGCCTGCAATTCCTACAGCTGGTATTACGCTGCGCGTACCGGCCGGGCTGTCAACCGTAATCAATCCTTGTTTAAGATAGCTGCCGCCATCAAAGCTCCGGCCGAACGACACCGATACTTTCATGACTGACCCATCAGCTGTATGAAATTCCTGATTCTGACGAACGCCAAAGCCGCCCGGCCCTGATGCGCGAACAAGCGTAATTTTTTCAGGCGACCCGTAATGCATGATGTCCGCCTTGCCGCCTGAAATGAACTGAAAGATCGGCTGCGGCCTATCTTCATCAAGCGTCCACAAAAGCATCCCGCATTCTCCAGCCGGTATCTGAGCCTTGCCTATCGCGCTCAACGCAACGCCGCGTTCCGTCTTTTCTACCGCAGAGGCCGCGCGTAAATTGCTTTGCGCCGCCACGTTAGGGTTGCTCGCGCAGGCGCAAAGCGTAAGCGCCGATAAAATGATGGCCCCATAAGATTTCATAACTCTATTCCCTGACAAACACCGTGCCTTGCAAGGCTGGTGTGATGTTAATTTCTGCCGAACACGATTTGAGCCCGAACCAACGGCCCGCTCGCGTTCTCTCGAATTATATCTACGCTTTGCATCGTGATGGCATAACGGTCATCAAGCTCTTGCAGCCATTGAAACAAAGCGCCGGGATCTATTGCATCAACGCTCGCTTCGACATTGCCATCGCTGCGTTGATTGACGAAATTCAGCGAAACACCATTGGCGCGCGCCGATTGATTCAAGGTGCTGCGAATTGGCGCGAACGCGTCTCTGTCGCCTGAGCTTGATGTCGTTCCTACGGCTTTGGCTGTCGCTTGCGTGACTAAATTGTAGGTTTCTTCTGCGTATAAAACCCGTTGGCCGGCGTCTGAGCGCCACTGGCCAAGCGGCGACACAATAAGGGTGTAGACTGCGCCAGCGGCAAACAGCGCGCAGGCGACAATCAATAAGATGCGTTCGCGTCTTGAACGGCTTGTCCAAATTTCTTTCATTGTGCGCTCACTGTCATGTCACCGACCCATAGATTGCCTGAGCGCCGATACCCGCCGGCATCCTCGGCGCGAACACCGCGGGACAAAAGCGTTATCTCTAGCGCTTCGATATTGGAATCATCGGCGCTTTTAAGACTGGCGACCAACTGACCGCGCATGGCGTCGTAACGCAGGCGATCAACTTGAACTTCCGACGTCTCGCCGAGTGCATCGTTAAACACTGTCGATAGCCTCAAAAAGCTAATGTCGTTGCTTCTGGATAAAATTCCCGCCGCATGGGCTCGAATATCGCCGCCTTGCGCTTGCGGAAAATATTGCTCATGCAGGGCGGCTGCGCGTTGTTCATAAGTTTTTGCGATTTTTATATCGCGCGCGCCTTGCGCAACGAACAGAGCGAGCGAACAAGCCGCTGCTGCTGCCGTCATCTTTGCCGCGCGCCGCCAAACCAATACGCTGTCCCGCCAGCTCTTTTTATCTTTAAACTCCCCGCACAAGAAATTTGGAGAGGCGCGTCCATCCAGACCGCGCGCGTATTGTGCAAAGACTTCTTCGCTATCGCGCGGGCAAACATCTTCGGGCGCCAATCCGCTAGCGGCGGCGACTTCGTTAAATATGCCCAAAGCGTCTACTTTGAGATCGGCGTCATCGCCCAATAGCGGCGGCAAGAGATACACAGCCAGATCGTTACTTGTGCTGAACCCCTGGCTTCCAATCGAGGCAACGACGCGGTCCTCATCGAAAAAGACTGTAGCCTTGCCTTCTGCGACCGGCAGACACAAAAAATCCGCGGTCATAAAATCCAGGGCAATCTCTGCATCGTGAAACACGCTTAGCCAATTGCGAACCAGCGATTTCTTGACCGCAAGCGCAACGCGTTCGCCGCCGATCATCGCGGCGATAATGTGCAAATCCTGAACCGCCTCGCCCAACTCATCGTCGAGGAGATAGTCCATCGCCGCTTTCAGCTTCGCCGCGTTTTGAGGCGGCGCAGACATTGTGCGCACCGCCAATTGCTCGCCCGGCAATATCGCAATGAAGCGGTCTGCTTCAGCTATGTCTTTGCGCAAAAACGAAAGCTGGCCGGCATTGTCCAGCCGTCCGCTGCTAATCGTGGAGCGCCCGGTGAGCTTGGCCCATCCAATTGCATCACTCGGCGTCTGCCCAAGAAGAAATATAATCCGCGCGCTCATAGAAAATCTCCAAACTGGCGCGATAGGATGCTAGCTTGCCCATTATCGCCTATTGCAACAACCGTCGACAGGTAAAACTGCGCACCTTCAAGGCTGAGTTTTGTTTGCAGGTTAAAAATATCAGATGTTAGCAAAACCCGGTCGCGGATATCTTTGATTGAGGCGCCCGTTTCGGATTGCACGGCGTTCAAAAAACTTTGTTCCGTTCTATAACCATCGACGGGCCGCGCTTCGATAATATTGAGCGCGTCGATTGTGGATATCCCCCCCCTCAACAGGGAAACCAATAACGGCGCATGATCTGTGGTAAGTAAATTAACGTTGATGCGCGAAGGCGCATCCGACGGCAGGGCGCAAATAAAAGGCCGCAACAGGCCAAAGGTCTCTTTTGAAACGCCCTTCATCGCCCGAATCTCACTAATATCGGCGATCGGGACGCCGCCGGTTCTGTATGGCAGGCGAAGAGCGGTATACAAACCATCTTCGGCGCCGCCAAGCTCCGTCTGCTGATTGGTATCTATCCAATCTATCATTGCCGAGACAATTTCTGTGGCTTTGCCCTTACTCACATTCAAAGCTTCGGCGAGCGCCATGAACTCTGCTTTGGCGTCGCGGTTCAATGTAGTTGCGCCATTGGCGCCCGCATGCGCCAGGCTATTGACGTTAAAACAGCCTGTATGGTCCGAGATTCGGATTTCGTTCACGCCCTCTGCCAGAGGAACATCAAAGATATCAGCCAATAGCGGGCTTTGCAGCGTCATGCGTCCATCGCCAGCCTCAACCGCCGCCTCAATGGCGCCAACGCCGTAAGCTTCCGCACCAAAAGCAAGCCATAAAAATTCGTGCCGCATATTTGCATTGCGCCCACGCTGTGCGGCAAGCGCCGTATGCTGGGCAAGCGACAAGACGATGAAGGAAAGCGTTGCGATCAGCATCAAAACAATAACCAGCGCCGCTCCTTTTTGACGCGCACGATGGGCTTTGCGATTATCCATTGTCTCGCCCGCCGTTTTGAATATCGCCAATCCAGAATAATTGCCGCAGCGCGCCATAACGCTCCGTCTCCATCGTAATTTCCACGGCGCGAGGAATACTCGTTTCATCGCCATCGACAGGCCAAAGCTGTACCCATTCCAGCCGGCCGGATGTCTCGCCGAGTAAAAATACGGCATCGACATCCATCAATTCAGAGAACAAAACTCGATTGGCGGCCGGTTGGCCCCGCGCATCATCAAGATAAGGCCGCGTACGTCGGACGAGCGCGTTCTCCGTCACGACATATTCCACATATTGCAAAGACGAGCGCGGCGCCGCCCATCCCGGATTTTTCCAGCCCCGGCGAACAAACGCCATAAGCGGTGTTTCGTCAGTGCTGGCATTATTGGCTAACGCATCGCCGCCTTGAAAGGCTGGCCCCATGGGCGCGCCAAACTCATCGCGCACTGACCGTATCGCAACCTGCGCCAAGTCATCCTGTATGATTGCGCGCGCCGTTTCCATTGCGCTCAACCGTGCATCCGCGGCGCCGACCTGATCGCGCGCATCAATGCTGAGGCGCAGCACATAAACGGCGACGGAGGATAGCGTTGCAAAAATCAGCAGCGCGATCAGCAGCTCTGGAAGAGAAAAGCCTTTTTGTGCATTGCGCTTCATCGCGCACCGCCCGCCAAGGTCGAAACCCGCGTGAGAATTTGCGTGCTTTCGCCAAAGGACACAGCAATTTCGATCCGGTAAAGATCATCAACGCCAGTCCTTGCTGTTGTCTTTTCAGTTTTCCAGACCCGTCCACCGAGTTCGACTTCAGCCTGCGCAAAACCTTCCTCAAACGCGACTTGCCTGGCCAGCGCTAGAACCATGGCGTTATCGGCGACAATGCGCGCCAGCAAACGCTCTTCGGACGCAACGGTAAATTGCGCGCTTTGCCCGGTCATTACAAGAACCGAACCGGCGACCGTTCCGAGGATCGCCATTGCAACCAGGACCTCAACCAACGTCATGCCTTTTTGGCGGCGCCCGGTCATTTTGCGCGCCTGTCGATGGCGACATTGCCAATCTCATCCAATGAGACAGAGACCGGCGCGCCGCCGCTAAACGCCACCGAAATTGGCGTCATCGGGCCGATTGGGTTGATGATGACATGATAGAGGTCTGAACGCGCCGCAGTAACACCGTTCAGTATGCGTTCATTTTCACTGAATGCATCCGCGGCCTCAAAATTTATCTTTGCCAAAGATGTGAACCGCCTGCCTGACAAAGACTGCGGGTCTGTTTCTTGCCAGCGCCCATTCTCATAGCGGTAAAATTGATACGCATCGGAATTAATATCCATCCGTAACGCCCTTCCTGACAATGTCGCGCTCTCCACAGCCATTTGCAGGCGCGCAGCGAGCCGCTCCGCATCGTCAAGCGCCTCGCTGCGGCGCTGCGGCGCATTGAGGCTGACAATGCTCGCCCCGAAAGCAAGAATCGCCAGCGACAGCAGCATCTCTATAAGCGAAAACCCTGCACAGGCGGCGCGTCTTGTTATGGAAGGCTTTAGTTTCAATTGCTGATATCCGCGTTTAAGCCTTCGCCGCCCACTTCTCCGTCGGCCCCGAATGAAAAAATATCAACCACACCAATTTTTCCGGGATAGCGATACTGGTAAGGCGCACCCCATGGGTCTAGCGGCGCGCCGCCGCGCAGATAGCCGCCCGGGCGATATCGCTCGGCTCGGGCCGAGCCCGCCGGCAACGTCGCTAGTGCGTCAAGGCCTTGATCCGTTGTCGGGTAGGCAACCATATCGAGGCGGTACTGATCGAGCGCGCTGTCAATGACGTTGATGTCAATTTCCACCTTGCGCACCGCCGCGCGATCGCGTTCGGGTAAGACATTGACGACAACAATTGCAGAAATGAAGGCGAGAATCGCCAACACCACAAGCAATTCAACGAGCGTTACGCCCTTCTGCGTTTTCTTTATGTTTTTTCGTAACCTCAACATCTCTTTCACCATGGTCCTGTTCAAAATTTAGCCCGCCGCAAGGCTGTTTAATCGCAATATTGGCAACATGATCGAGACAACGATGACCAGTATGACGCCGCCCATTGCGACGATGATTGCAGGTTCCAGCAATCGCAGCGCCAACACCGAGGCTGAGTCAAATTCCTCTTCAAGTTGAAGCGCTACTTTGTCGAGCATGGCCGGCATGGCGCCGGCGTGCTCGCCAGCGGCAATCATCGGCGCCATCATCGGCGGCAGACCGCTGACGCGCCTTAACGCAGACGACAAAGCCGCGCCTTCACGCACGGCGTTATTCGCCGTGTAAAGACTTTCGCGTATATGGCTGTTTGAAACCGTGCGTGCAGCGCTATCGAGGCTGTCAAGCAGGGGCGCGCCGCCCGCAAACAGGGTTGACAGCGTGCGGGCAAAACGCGCCGCGTCCAGCCCTCTTGCAAGCCGGCCGATAATCGGAAACTTGAGCAAGCGCCGGTCGAACTGGAGCTTGAACGCGGGCGCCTTTAGGCCTCGCCAAAGGCCAAACCCGGCAGCAACGCCGCTTACCAAAATAATCAGCCCATATGTGCTCAGAAAATTTGAGACCGCCATCACCGCCTGCGTAATCGCTGGCAACGTCGCGCCGAAGGTGTCAAATTGCTCGACGATTTTCGGCACAACCTGCGTCATCAACGCAGTCACAACCGCGCCCGCAATCACGATTAGCGCTGCCGGATAGATAATCGCCCCAAGCGCTTTGCCGCGCATCGACCGGTCTTTTTCCAACATCGTGGCGAGGCGGTCCATCACCCCGCCAAGATCGCCCGCGGTCTCGCCAGCCGAAATGACGGCGCGATAGAGCGCGGGAAAAGACCGCGGATGTTCGCTCAACGCATCAGCGATGCGCCAGCCTTCCATCACCCGCTCGCGCACCGCCAGCATGCGTTTGCGCGTATGCGGTTTTTCCGCCTGGAGCGCGACAATGCTCAAAGCTTCCTCAAGCGGCAGCGCGGCTCCAACCAATGCAGCCAGCTGCCGGGTGATGGCCACCAGATCGCCGCTGGAGATTTTCTTTGTGGTCTTGCCGCGTGCAGCCGCAATATTGTCTTCACGCGGAGAAGAAATGTTGACCGGCGTCATCGACAACCGGCGCAGCTCCTGTCTTGCCAGGCGCGCGGTGTCGGCCGTCACCATTCCGCGCCGCGTGCGCCCGGACGCTTCAAGCGCTTCATACTCAAAGGATGGCATCTTCATCCTCCTGACGCACCACGCGCATCACCTCTTCAATCGACGTCAAACCGTTATGGACATGGCGAAAGCCGCAAGTCATGAGCGTGTCGGCGTCACGAAACGCAACCTCGGCCAGGGCGCTCTCGCTGGCATTGTCATGGATGAGCGCTTTGAGCTTGTCGGTAATCACCATCAGCTCATAAACCCCGACGCGGCCCTCATAACCGGTTTGCCCGCACCGCCCGCAACCCTTTGGGCGATGCACAAACAGCGGCGCATTTTCGTCCGTACCCATTATTTTCTTTTCCGCGGCCGTCGCCTTATTGAGCTGTTTGCAACTTGGACACAAACGACGCACAAGCCGCTGCGCCAGCACGCCGACAACCGTTGACGACAGCAAAAAAGGTTCGACGCCCATATCACGCAGCCGGGTCATGGCGCCGACGGCGGAATTTGTGTGCACGGTTGATAGAACCAAATGGCCGGTAAGCGCCGCCTGAATGGCAATTTCAGCCGTCTCGCTATCGCGAATTTCACCGACCATGACGATGTCTGGGTCTTGCCGCAAAATCGCGCGCAGCCCGGAAGAAAACGTCATGCCGACTTTTGGATTGAGTTGCGTCTGGCCGACGCCGTCAATGCCATATTCAACCGGGTCTTCAACCGTCAGAATGTTTCGCGACGGTTCATTCAAAAGGTTTAAGGCGCCATAAAGCGTCGTCGTTTTGCCGGACCCCGTAGGGCCGGTCACCAGAACAATACCGTTTGGCCGTTGCAACACTTTATCAAAACGCCGAGAGGTTTTTTGCGGCATCCCGAGGCTATCCAAATCAAGCCGCGCTTCTTCCTTGTCGAGAATGCGCAAGACAATTCGCTCTCCAAACCGCGCCGGCAAGGTTGAAACACGCACATCAACTGACTTGGCGCCGAGCGCCAGAGATATGCGCCCATCCTGCGGCAGGCGCTTTTCCGCAATATCAAGACGCGCCATAACCTTGACGCGCGATGTCAGCATCGGCGTCATACGCGCCGGCAAGGAAAGAACCTCGCGCAGGACACCGTCAATGCGAATACGCACCAATAATGCAGCCTCATAAGGCTCAATGTGAATATCCGACGCCTTCAGTTTTACCGCTTCGGCGATGATGGCGTTGATTAGCTTGATAACCGGCGCATCATCCTGGGCTTCAAGAATATCTTCCGTACGCGGTAGACCTTCCGCCAAGGACGCAAGATCGCTCTCAGCCTCGTCTTGTAAAAAAGCGTCCGCGTCAATGCTCGCCACCGCATAGATTTCTGAAAGCCGGCGTTCAAACGCATCGAGCGGCATCTCATCGATGGTAATCGGCGCATCGACGATACGCCGCGCCTCAAGCAACGCCCAGGGGTTTGGCGCGCCCCGCGCGCCTATCACCACCGGACGCACCGCCGCATCGAGAACCACAAGCCCCCGCTCTTTGGCAAACGCGTAGGTTAGCCGCGGCGATATCGCGTCCGCTTCGCTCATTGCAGAATATCATCCGATGAGGCAGCGCCCGTGGCTTGCTCAATGAGGCGCTCAAGCCCTGATGTTGCATTGCCTGACGACAGGATTTCGCGGGCGCGGATATAGTCCATCTTTTTTTGTGTCGCTGCTTTCGCAGTGTCGCGATCGCGCAAAATGGTCGGCCGGATAAACACCATCAGGTTGCGACGATTGCTTCCTTTCGCGCTTGTCTTGAACAGATTTCCGGCAATGGGGATGTCGCCCAGCAAGGGCACTTTGTCTTCACTGTTAAAGCTTTGCTCATCAATCAAACCGCCAATCACCAAAATTTCACCATCATCAATAAGGGCTGTCGTCGAAATTTCGCGCTTGTTGGTGATGAGGTCCGTCGATGTTGAAATGATCTGACTGCTGATGCTTGAAGTCTCCTGGCGAATTTCCAGCTTGACCGTGCCGCCTTCATTGATTTGCGGCGTGACCTCCAAAATGACGCCGACTTGCTCGCGAGAGACGGTGCGAAATGCATTGGAGAAATTATCGCCAACCGCTTCGCCGGTGGTAATTGGAATTTCCTGCCCGACCGAAAGCGTCGCCAGTTGGTTGTCCAACGTCACTACTGATGGCGTTGATAAAACCTTGGATGTATTGTCCTGCTTAATCGCCGTTAGAATGGCGCCAAACAGCGTTCCGTTTCTTGTTTGGCCGGCGCCGCCCAACGCAAAGCCGTTTATGCCTAAAAGCGAGGCCACCGCCGCATCAGCCAGCGAGCCGGCCGCGTCGTTGATGACGGAATCGCCATCGCGATTGTCGAGGATCGCCGCGCCCGCTGCGGCAAGAATATTCGGTCTTGCACTCGCAAAGTTCGTCGTTGAAAACGGAACCTGACTGCCTTCACTGCCGGAAATGAAATACTGAATCCCAAGTTCGCGCGCGGTGTCGTCCGAGACTTCAACGATAATCGCTTCCACGAGAACCTGCGCGCGGCGAACATCGAGCTGTGCAACGACATTCTTCAACGTTCGCTGAATATTGGCGTCGCCGCTGACGATGATGGAATTTGTTGGCGTGTGGAAAGAGATGGCTGCGCGCCCTTGCCGGGCCTCGCCATCATTTTCCTGCGCACTCGCCACCTCGCGCAACAGCACCGCCATTTCCTCAGCGTCTGAATGATTTAAAGAGATAACCAGCAGGTCAGATTTCGTCTCGCCGACCCGGTCAAGCTCGGCCACCACGCCCGCAAGACGGTCCAGTATTGCCGGCTCGCCTCTGATGAGGATGCTGTTGGAGGCGCCGACGGGAACGATGCTGACTTCTGACGCGCTGCCGCCATCTTCGGAAATTTCTTGCGCAAGTTCGGTTAAAATCTGCGCCACCTCAACGGCGGAAGCAAATTCAAGCGGTATCGTTCGGTAAACGGATGTATCGCGGTCAATCCGCTGCAACACTTTTTGAAGGCGAATAACATTTTCAGCCGTATCAACGAGAATAACGGCGTTGCCGCTTCGCACCGGCGCGACGACGCCGCGCTCGCTGACAATTTGAGCAAGGTTTGCGGCTGCTTCGCGCGCATCGACATATTGCAAACGAACGATTTGCGTCACGAAGTCGCCGCGATTGCCCTCGCCGATAGGGCCGCCCACGCGGGCGCCTTCTTGCACCGGAATAATGCGATAATTATTGCCGCGTATAGGCGCCGCAGTATAACCGATGGTGCCCAACGCCGCCTGAAACAGCTCCCAGGCTTCGGTTGCGCATAATTGCGTATCGGGCCCGGACTTAATGGTCACTCGCCCTTGCACGGTTTGGTCAAGCACAAACTTACGCCCGGTGCGCAGCGCGATTTCGTCGATCACTTCACGGATATCGACATCTTCAAGATTCAGCGCCTGACCGCAACTTTCTTGCGCCATAACGGGGCCCGCAACGAAGCAACATAGCGCTGCGACAAACGGCAAAACGGTGTTTCTATTAAGTGTCATCTTCATCCATATCCTTGCCGGCCTGTTGCGTCCCAATATTAGAGTCGGGTGAATTTGGCGCGCCGTTGGGGTTGGCGCCAAAACGGGCTGATTTTTTCTTTTTTCGGTTTGTGTAAATCGTCGGTATGGGAATTTTCCCGCCCGATACCCGCTCATCACCACGCGCCACTCCCATTGCAGCTAACTTCTGCGGGCTTTGGCCTGGTTTGAGGGCAAAATTAGCGCTATTCGCGCCAGCATCGCCTGGCGACGATTTCAATTTCGCGGCGACTTCAGACGCAATCGCGCTATTTTCAATTGACGTGCTGGCCTTACGGTTCGCCGGCGCCTTCTTATTCTTAATCCAGATCGATTCAACAAAACCGTCTCGAACAATCGCAACCCAGTTATTGTGAACCTCTTTAAGCGTCACGCCATCGGCGATTTTATCGCCAATGCGATATCGCTTCTGCTCAAGCGCATCCTGGCCGATGAAAGCAATGCCTCCGGCGGACCCGGTCCATGTTCCATAAAGCGTTAGATCAAGCGACGTTTGGGTTATCAACGCGGTTGAAGAATTTTCAGCCGCCAACGCCGATGATATCCTTGCAGTGAAGGGATTGGCCGCCAGCGCTGTTTCGGGCGGCGTCGCTACTTCAAGGATTGGTATTGACGGCTCTGTCACAGCAGGCAGCGGTTCTGCGAATGACCATGCAAGCCGTCCAACCGTCACCACAATAATAATCGCCAACGCCAACTCTGCCGCAACCATGGGAAGATTTGGCACGGGAAGGTTTGGCGCAGGCAGGTTGCGCCCGGCGCCGGTTTTCATGGCGCGCATGAATGGACGACACTTCGCAGCGCTGAGACAAACCTTGTCCCATACTCGCTGAATATGCGCACCGCCAACCGTCGTCACAAAAACCTCCCTCATGTTATGTCAAGATGGATACGCTCACTGGCCCCGTGGCCGCTCCAAAGCGCTCAGCTGTGACTTAACCTCGTCCGCTCACAGGTGTTGCGCAGACGAATGAAAGAAATACGAGGCGGTGAAGCGATAGGGTGCAGCAGCATTGATATGCCGGCGCCAAATTTAAACGACCGCGCCCGCTGCCCAGCAACCACGCCGTGACCACAGATGAACATCACCACCCGCCGTCTCCAGTAAGCCGTTGGGACTACCCGGAAAAAGACTATTATTAATAAAATCAATTAGTTATATAAGCATACGATAATATCTGATAGGCTATGAGTAACTGGGGGACAGTGAACTTGACGCAACACAACCATGCTGAACGCAGCGCTAACACGCTGAATATGATTGAGAAAATTACGCGTCAGGACCGGGACGCCTTTCGCGAGCTTTATTTGCAGTCCAGCGCGAAACTTTTTGGCGTCGCCATGCGTATAGTTAAGGATGCCGATAAAGCTTCGGACGTCCTTCAGGATGCCTATTTGCAGATCTGGCGAAACCTTGACCGGTTCGACAAGAAGAAAGGAACGTTGGAAGGTTGGATGGTTGGTGTTGTTCGATTTCGCGCGATAGACGCCCTGCGCCGTGATCGCGTATTGTCTGAACATGTTACGGATGGATATGATCTGGACAATTACCGCCCCGCGCATAGCGCAAACGAGAGCCGTAGTTCCGAAAGCGCGATGGCTTTATGGGGCTGTATCGACCGCCTTTCCGACGACCAGCGTATGTGCATTCTTGATGCGCATTTCCAGGGATACACGCACGAAGAACTATCAACCCGACACAAGGCGCCCCTTGGAACTATAAAGAGCAGAATTAAACGGGGCCTGTTCGCCCTTAAAGAATGTATGGATCAGTAATGACCGAGAACGCGACCAAAATGGAAGAAGCCGCAGCAAATTACTCTCTTGGCGCACTTTCAGGCGAGGAGCACGCGCGCGTTGAGGCGGAGATCGCATCCAATCCGGCAATGGCGCAACTTGTTATGGAATGGCAAGACCGCTTTGCACCGCTTTTTGACAGCACACAAGAAGTCACCCCCCCTGCGCATGTGCTGGAGCGTCTTGATGCAGCGCTAGACCGTCAAGCCGCGTCCGGTTCGCGTAATTCCGTCACCATTCGTGACAATGAAGGCTCCTGGATCACGATTGCACCTGGCATACGCAAGAAAATTCTCTATCTTGACGAAGCTGTCCGCAAAGAGGCCTATCTGCTCGACTTTGATGCCGGGGCGAGCCTGCCGGAACATGACCATCACGCAACCGAAGACTGCCTGGTGATATCCGGCGATTTCTGGATTGGCGATCTTCACTTAAAAGCTGGCGATTTTCACGCCGCATTCACATCCTCGCAACACCATTCGAGCCGGTCTGAGCATGGCTGCCGGCTGTTTATTAAGGCCGCCGCGTAAAATAATTAATACCGCTGCAACTTGCGGCCGGTTTGCGCCGTAATTCCTTTCATCGTGATTAACTACTCTGACGCCCGCGCTTCCAGCGCGCGTGTCGAAACGAAAGGAATACTTCTATGGTTTCGGGAAACACCATAACACCCAGCATCAGCTCTCGCCGTACGTTTTTGCGTAGCGGCGGCAAGGCTGCTCTTTCTGCATCGGCTATCGTCGCCCTTTCTGGCGCCGGCGCTGCATTAACGCGGGCGCACGCCTCTCCTGGCCACACCGCGCAAGACGTTGCTATCCTCAATGTCGCGCTCGGCCTTGAGCATGAAGCCATTGCCGCCTATCAGCTCGGCGCGGAAAGCAGCCTGCTGGAAAAAGGCGTATTGGGCGTCGCTGTTCAGTTTCAATCGCACCACAAAGCCCACCGCGATGCGCTGATGGGCGCGATTGGGTCGATGGGCGGCGAGGCTGTGGAAGCGAAAAAACTCAAAGCCTATGCAAAAGATCTGAACGCGGCGTCTTTGATGTCGCAAACAGACGTGTTGATGCTGGCGGCCCGCCTCGAGCTTGGCGCCGCCAATGCGTATCTCGGTGTTATTCCGGCTTTTGAAAGCCATGACCTTGCCCAAATCGCAGCGCGTCTTGCAGCAGACGAGACCATGCATTGGACAACATTGACGTCAGCGCTCGGCCAAT
Organism: Hyphococcus sp.; assembly: GCA_021776395.1. GTDB lineage: Bacteria > Pseudomonadota > Alphaproteobacteria > Caulobacterales > Parvularculaceae > Hyphococcus. The sequence continues at coordinate 99,772 of JAJFFZ010000076.1, forward strand.
CTTTGCCGACGGACGCTCTTACTTTCGGCGCATAAGCCCCCCAGCGCCGATCTTGCGGCCTCTGGATCTGAACTCTCCCCTTCCCGATCCGGAGGTCGCGCCTTTTCATTACCAGCCGAGGGCGAGATGATAGCCCGCATATCATTGGTTCTTTTTACCGCGGCCATGACCGCATGCAGCGCCGCCGAAGACCGGCCAGCGTCACACATGCGCCAAACCTCGCCCGTGAATGCTGAACCCAGCCCCACAACACAAAATACAGACACGCTCACTGAGGATATTCGCGCCGGCGAAAAACTTTATGCGTCGCGCTGCGGCGCGTGCCACTCGGTTGACGCCAATCGTATCGGTCCCATGCATCGCGGTGTTTACGGGCGCGTAGCGGGCAGTGTTGCGGCGTATAATTATTCGGACGCGCTCATCCAGTCGAGCGTCGTCTGGAATGAGCAAACGCTGGATTTATGGCTTACCAACCCCCAGGAATTTATCCCCGGTCAAAAAATGGGCTACAGACTTTCGAAAGAATATGACCGCAGAGCCATCATTGCATTTTTGAAAACCCTAACGCCGATAGACGAAACGCCATAATTTTTGATTGGTTTCGAAGTTTCGCAAATCCGTCTGGCTTTATCGCTGGGCGGGTTTTTTTAGAGCACTGCGTGTGCCACGAATCCAATAGCCACGATACACAACCCCCGCTCTTCCCGGCGAAAGCCGGGATCCAGTCTAATTCAAACGTGCTGGATCCCGGCTTTCGCCGGGAAGAGCGGGAGTAAGTAAAAGTACGCGGTCCGGTTTGGTTGTGACCCGTCCCCCAGAGTGACAAGAAAAAACTGGGCTGCACACAACACTCTTGGCGTTTCACTCTTACCTAACCGCAAACATGGTCTAGTTTTTAGTTAATGCGTCTTCGCGTGCGGACCTGCGCGTCAAAAAGCTTTAGGCGCCAATAATCCGCTGAACGATGCGGGCAACGATCCCAAGCGGAATTGTTGGTTTATCGGAAACCACCAGCGCGATACATTCCCCGCCCTGTTCGACGATCGGCTGGTGCGCCGCCGTTTCACCAACGCACTGAACGTCGCCGGTCTGATACCGGTCTACGCCATCGCGATAAGCGCCTTTGAGGACGAGGGTCAGTTCTTCCGACCCGTGGCGGTGGGCGGGGAAAGCCGCGCCCGGACGCGACCGCAACAGCCTTATGCTGGCGCCATCAGGGCCTTGAAAGAGCACCGCCCGCTTCACCCCCGGACCATAAAACTTCCATGGCAACGCATCAATGTCTGTGGCGCCAAGCTGGTCAAACACGTAACGCAACAAAGGGCGCGGTGCTATGTCGCTGAAGGTTCCTTGCGTGTACGCGGCGGGGTCGGTTCCGTTTGCTTCCGTTTTTAAAACGGGCCGACTTACGACGGGGGGGTGCGGCGCATCCGGAAGGCCTTCCAGCTCTTCCATATTCATACCGTCAAGCAACGCGCCGCCAATCGCTTCAAGCTCGCGCACGGCCTTGCGGCAGTCGGAACAAAATGTCAGATGCGTTGCGATCAGGACGCCGGTCGCCTCATCACCAGCGCCGCTTGCATAAGCGGTCAGCCAGTCTTCACTCGGATGATAACGCGCCATCAGATACTCTCCATCGCGCTACGCAGCTTTTGAAGCGCCAGGCGAAGTCTAGATTTCACGGTGTTTAACGGAATGTCCAGTCTTTCCGCAACGTCGGTTTGTTTCATGCCGTCTATATAGATCATCGAGACAATTTTTGCCTGCGCTTCGGGTAGTTCGCCCAGCGCCGCCTTCAGAGTGCGCTGTTCATCCTCGCGGGTTAATCCAGCATCCGCTAACGCAGGCGCATTGCTGGCCAATAACGGATCGTCCAAATCAACGACGCTGCGGCGCTCTTTGCGCACAAGATCGACATAGCGGTTGCGTGCAATCGTAAAAATCCAGGTCGATGCATTGGCGCATCGCGGATCGAACTGATGAGCCTTTTCCCAAACGCTTGCCATGACTTCCTGCGTAATTTCTTGGGATATACGGTCTGGCACGCCCTTTTGGCGCAAAAACCCACACAAGCGCGGCGAATAATATTCATAGAGGCGGTTAAAAGACTGCTCGCAGCGTCCGGCCTTCACCTGCGCCAGCCACACCGTGCGCGGGTCGGCGCGTTGCAGCTCCCTCGTAGGGCGCAGCTCTCCCGCAGATTGGCGCTTATGCGGCGCATTCACTAAACCCGGCGCAATCTGCATCGCGATCCCCTTTGCTCTCCTATCCCACAATACGGGCGAAGCGCACAAATAGATGCCTGGTGTTGCAATTGTGTCGATCACATAAAGGTGTGCTTGCATGGGTGGCGTTCGGATATGGGTTTGTGTGCGGGGAAAGGGTTTAACCTTTGTTGGCGGCTTTGTTGGGGCGTTGGCTTTTATCACACAAAATCGGTGAGGCCCTGGCCCGAAAAGTCAGATTGTAGATTTTTAAGGCCGCGCCGAATCCAGCTTTTGGTGGTGTTGAGCGGCGCCTGCATGATTTCAGCAACTTCCAGCAAGGGGCGTTCTTCAAGGTAGAATAGCCGGACGGCATGACGCTGCTTTTCAGGCAATCCATCAAGGTGGCGTGATATCGCGCGTTCTGCGTGTTCTCTTTTCATCGCCTCATAGGCGGACAGTTCATTGCTGCTCAGTTCAGCGCAGCACTCATCACTGACGTGATTTGGCCGGCGGCGGCGGAGCGCATCAATGCCGGCATTGCGGGTAATCACCCCCAGCCATGTCATCGGGTGGCCTTTTGCCGGATCAAACTGACCTGCGCGCCGCCAGATGGCGAGATAGACCTCTTGCAAGACGTCGGCGGCTTCTTCTTTGTTGTGTAGAACGCGAATAAGAATCGCAAAAAGTTTTGGCGAGGTTTCCCGGTAAAGCTCGCGGAAAGCCTCTCGATTTTGCCGGCCCGTCGCCGCCAGCAGCGCTTCCAGATAGCGCTTTTGCTGAGCTTTTTGATCTACCGCATTCATGGCCCGTCCGCTTCCCATCATGGTCTATGGGTGTGTTTACGACGGGCGCCGCAAAAGGTTCATTGCTGCGGGCGATGCGCGTTCACACTACCGTGAACGCGCATATATCCAGGCTCAGGCCTCAAGTTTCCTGTCGCGCGGCAATTAACCTTGCGTCCAGCGCCATATCTTCCAGTCCTGCGGCCTTGGCCCAGGCGGCGACCTCCTCAACCACGCCCATATTCCCGAGCGCCGCGGCGGCGTCCACAAGAATACGCGCATCCACCGGCTCTTTTTGCGCGCTCCAATTTCGTTGCGCATAATCAAACGCTGTTTGCGGGTCTTCAAGAATGGCCAATGCATAGCGCGCATATTCGCGCGCATGACTATAATCACCACGGACAATGTCATCGGCCATGCGGGAGTTGATTTTGGAGGCGGCGAGATGTGCGGCGTCGTCAGCGTCGCCGGCGCTCGCAAGCGTCCTCAACAGCAGCATCACTTCTGTATGCGGTTCATCTCCGAGAATTTTGCGCGCTTGCGCGATGCGGCCTTGATCAATCAAAAAATCTGCATAGGCGGCGCGCGCATAAACGGAACGCGGGTCAGCCGCCACCAGCTCTGCAAGAAACGCATCGGCTTTTTCAGCCTCGCCCAGCCTTGCCGCGATTTCAGCCGCGACAGACAGCGCGAAAGCTTTTTCACCTGGCGAATTTGACCGGATGACCTGAAGAGACGCCTCAAGGCGCTCCAGCGATTTTCTGGCGCGCCCGCTCAGGCTTAACATGCGTGCAGCGCATGTCTCTCTGATGATCAGCGAGACATTCGGCAGGATGCGCGCACAATCACGCGCCGCATCGCGCGCCTTGCCAGTGGTCGCCAATACAAACGCGCGCGAAAGGCGGGCTTGCGGATTCTTCGGCTCGCGCGCGATTACCTTATCAAGGTCGGCCAGCGCTGTATCAAAGCGGTGATCGATTTGCCTGACATTGGCGCGGATGATGAGAATGTCTGTCGGCGGCTCGTCCACATGGTCCCATGGCTCAAGCGTTTTGCCGGCAAGTTTCAACAGGTTTGTATTGCCGTCGCGACGCGCCAGGCCTACCGCATAGCGCGCAAGGGCGATGCTGACGGCGGCGTCTTCGGGGCTGTCGGCTTTGTCATGTTGCAGGGCCTCAAGCTTGGCGGTTTCTTCGCTTGAAAGCGCGGGAAAAACTGTGCGGCTGTCCGGCGTAGCCGGTTGGCTGCGTGGATGCGCAAAGGCGGTTCCCATAACGCCGCTCGCCGCCTGCATGGCAAAACTGGCCAGCAAAACAATCACGCCGCGTCGTATTGTGGATCTCGTAGGGTGCAGTCCCATAACTTGTCTCCTCCGCAAGAATAATGAAGTGCGTCTGTCAAAAAGATGAAGCGGGCGGGAACAATCCCGCCCGCTTCGACCGGACTAGTTGTCCAGCGTGGTGCTTTCATCGTGATGACCGTGGTTACGGCCATTCAGCGGCGTCGCCGCATATGGAAACACTTGGTTGAAAGTGATGTCGTTTTCATCGATGCCGTCAATATTAACGTCAGCGAAGAACTCGGTGATCGCATCATCTGGACCCGGACGTCCGGCAAGGCCGAGTGCAATCACAGCGATATCGACAACATCATCGCCAAACCGCCGGCCATTTGGCCAACCGCCCGGAATGAAACCGCCATTGCCAAACGGGTCTTGAAATTGGCTCTGCAAAATATCACCGCCGAATACGCCCAGGCGATCAAATTCTGCTTCGCCGGCAAGACGCGACGGTCCAGTGGTGAGGTCGACTTTGATCAGGTCAGGAATGTAAATCGATTCCAAAAGACCCGGGAGCAATGGCCCTGGACCGAAACCGGAAAGCTCCGGCGTTTGCGCAAACTGACGCAATGCGAAATCAGTCTTTGGCTTGCGCTGGTTGTAGGCGTCTTTTTCGCCGATCGGCAGAAGTGCTTCTACAAATAACGGGTTGCCCTGACGGCCAACTTGACGGTAGTCGCCACGTGCATTGCCAAAGCGTTCGTATGACGAAGGTTTATCGTCATGATCTTCGCGACGACGGCTTGTCGTGGCGTAAACGCCAGCGAGTTGCGCGCCGTTCAGTTCTTCAATCGGAATGTTCAACACAATCGTGTGAAGATTGAACCCGCCCTGGCTGTCAAACGGTTTCGTATCTGTTCCTGTAGCAGCGCCAAAGGAGAGATCAAGATCAAAGATCGACTGAATGTCGGCATAAAAGCCATCATCACGCTGTCCGGCGAAAACCTGATAGCCGCCTTTAAGATCGACAACGCCCGCCTTCGTATAGGCGTCAAGATCGCTTGTCTTGCTGACGCCTTGCCTTGCGCGATTGTCGCCATTGTTATCTTCATTGTAGAACGGCGTCAGAAGGCCTTGATTATTCGGCGGAACGATGAGGCCATCAGCAACGCCTCTTCCTAGCACCATACGACCACGGCGTGATCTGTGCTTGTATCTTTTACCGTAAGAACCGCGATGCTTATATCCGCGGCGTTTGCCGCCACGATGGTCGTCATCGTTGCGTTCGCTTTCGCGGCGATCAATTCTCGTCACGCGATAACTTTGGCGAAGATTTTGATTGTCGCCATTCGGTGACACAATACCTGTGAACGCCTGAAGAATAGTGTTTTGATTGGCGTAAACCGTCGAAAAATCGAACTCATAAGAAAGGTCCGCACGTCCTTTAGCGACATTATCGCCAAGCGAAACGTGAATAGCGTAGCGAACGCGGTCATCAAACCGGTATGTATTGGGCCCAATGCCGGGCTCCTCAAACGGGAATACGGACAAGGCGGTCGTCAGATAAAGCTGGCCTTTCGCATCTTCGCTCAAAAACGCATAAACGTCCGTAGTGTTCGCAGCGTCATCGAAAGTAATCAACGGCGCATCCATGTGGCTTGAAGCGTTCGCCGCAACCGGCAAAGCGGCCGCTGCCGCGACTGCGGCAAGCAGGTTCATTCTCATACTCGTAAGCTCCTTTATTTAGGGATATCTCAAATCAAGGGATCAGATGCGACCAACAACGCCGCACGGTAAGAGAACGATTCAAATGCGAGATTGGGTGCAAGATAATCTGCATCGCTGAACAGGAGCATATCAATTCCACATATGAATAAGCCTGTGAGGTGGATCAAATCCATCCCCCACCTCGATGGCCTGCACTATGAACATGCCGGCATCTTGTTTTTTGTAAGGACAGTCAGTTTTGGCGAGTTTATAGAGCTGATACATGGATTACACGGTTACTACAGCTGTGCAGATTCTGCATAAAACCTGTGCCTACCAGAAACTCTATCCAAGTGTGTTTTGAGGGAATCGGCGCATGATGGTGCGCGATGCTGAGGATTTTATCGATCATAATTCACTGGACGCGGCTGCAGTTTCGGTCACGCCAATCGATTGAAGCCGAAAATCTGGTTTTGTGGCAGCAACTTGGGATTCTTCGTTTGCGTAGGTCTGCGTGCATCCGGGTTGGATTCTGGGATCGGGCCATTCTCGTCACGCTTTATCGTCTTTGCCCTTCTGTTCTTGAAGCTCTCCATATCTTATAGCCCGCACCCTTGTTGCGCTGGCACAGAGAAGGTTTCCGCGCCCATTGGCGCTGGAAGTCTGGACGAAAGGGCAGGCGGCCGAAGATTGACGCTGAGTTACGAGAGCTGATCCGTCGGATCAGTAAGGAAAATCCACTTTGGGGCGCTCCCAGGATTCATGGCGAGCTTGCACCGTCATGGAAAAACGAAAAGCATCGGGCCCAATGGATCAATTCGCTGCGCGACTACGTTTGTCCGGTCTTCGACAAACACCCCGTCAACCAGGTATCGTCCAGCGATGTCTTAAAGGCGCTATCTCCAATTTGGCTATCAAAACCGGAGACGGCGCGACGCTTGCGCCAGCGCATCCGCGCCGTCTTTGACTGGGCGAAAGCTATGGGACTGTATGTCGGAGACAATCCCGTTGACGGTGTCGCCAAGGCGCTTCCGAGGCAGACCGCGCGGCCAAAACATCACGCCGCTGTTCCTTATATCGACGTTGCTGCCTTTGTCGCGCGCTTAACGAGCAGAGACAATGAGCCAGCTGTCAATGACGGTCTAAAAATGTACCGGGTTGGCGCCGCAAAACTGTACCAGTGAAGCTTCTATGGTATGCTCGCTGGATTGTGGGAAAGCGCGCTGACCGCCCCACGAGTCAAAGCGCGCCTTTTCCACAGTCCAGC